>JAYWHV010000241.1:0-10123 GCA_043777615.1 Burkholderiales bacterium
ACGAAGAATTTGTTGATCCAGACAATCAAATGATGCTACGCGAGGCGCACGAGTTCGACACCAGCAAGGTGATGTCTGAATATGTTGAAGAACCGCTGGAGCCAATTCCTTTTGGCCGCATTGGTGCCCAAGCGGCTAAACAGGTCATCCTGCAAAAGGTGCGTGATGCAGAACGAGAGCAGGTGCTAGAAGAGTTCCTCGATCGAAACGATCAGCTCATTAACGGCACGGTGCGCCGCATTGATCGCGGCAACATCATTGTTGAATCCGGTCGCGTCGAGGGAGTTATCCCTCGCGACCAGCTGATTTCAAAAGAAAACTTTCGCGTGGGCGATCGAGTTCGCGCTTATGTGTTGCGTATCGACCGCCAAGCTCGCGGTCCGCAATTAATCCTGTCGCGCACCGCGCCGCAATTTGTCTCAGCATTGTTTGAGCTGGAAGTGCCCGAGATCGAGGAAGGCGTAATTGAAATCAAGGCAGTCGCCCGTGACCCCGGCATGCGCGCAAAGATTGCCGTTAAGTCCAACGATCCGCGCCTTGATCCACAAGGCACTTGTATCGGCATGCGCGGCTCCCGCGTGAATTCGGTAACCAATGAGCTGGCCGGTGAGCGAATCGACATCATTCTGTTTGCTGAGGATACTGCGCAGTTCGTTATTAATGCATTAGCGCCCGCACAAATCACGAGCATCGTTGTTGATGAAGAGCGTCATGCGATGGATGTGGTCGTCAACGAAGACAACCTGGCGCTGGCCATTGGTAAGGGAGGGCAAAACGTTCGCCTGGCGTCGGAGCTGACTGGCTGGCATTTAAACCTGATGAGCGAAGAGCAATCCGCAACCAAGACTGAAGCAGAATCCTTACGGTTGCGCAATGTATTTATGGATAAGCTAGACGTTGATGAAGAGGTTGCGCAAATCCTGGTTGACGAAGGCTTCTCTACGATCGAAGAGGTCGCTTACGTTCCTGTAGCTGAACTTCAAGCCGTTGAGGCGTTTGACGAAGACACGGTTCAGGAGCTCCGTACCCGTGCCCGAAACGCTGCATTGACGGATGAAATTGCCAAAGAAGAGGTTCTTGAGAACGCATCGGATGATCTGAAGACGCTCGAAGGCGTAGATACAGAATTGCTCATGAAGCTTTCGCGCTTTGGTATCACAACAAGAGACGCCTTGGGCGATCTCGCATCGGACGAGCTGTGCGCCATTCGCGTGTTACCTGAAGATCGCGCACGCGCATTGCTCGACAACGACTTTACTGATTTGACGGATGAGGAGCGCCAGTTAATGGGCCGCGCCGACGCCAAAGCAGCCACACAATTGATTGCCCGTGCACGCGAATCCTGGTTCGCGGCTGAGCAGTAGCACGAGGGGGCCGCTTGAGCAACACGAAAACCACTGTTACTGATTTTGCAAACGAATTAAACCTTAGCCCCGACGCGCTGCTGAAACAGCTCGTATCCGCGGGGGTTGAGGCTACCGGCGCAGACGCGCCTTTGTCCGCGTCGGACAAGGGCAAACTGCTTGATTATCTGCGGAAGCAACACGGCGGCGCTGATGAGAGCGCGGGTAAGCGCATCACTTTGACTCGCAAGTCAACTACCGAACTGCGCACGGCTGACGCGACGGGAAAATCACGCATGGTTCAGGTCGAGGTGCGCAAGAAACGCGTGCTCGTAACCCGTGCAGCAGAAATAATTGCACCCACTGCAGTCGTCGAGTCGGCGGCAGTGGAAGTCGCTTCAGCCGCCCTCAAACCTGTGCTTTCAACCGAAGAAATCGCCGCACGCGGTGCCGAAGAAGCGAGAGGCGCGGCGCTACGTGATTTGCAAGAAAAGGAACAGCAGGAAAAGCAAGTGCGCGAGGCCGCTCGAATCGAGGCCAAGCAGCCAAAGGAAATTGTTGAAGCAACACCACAGACCGCTCCTGAGCTTCCGCCTGTTACTGTGTCTGAGCCGTTGGCCGTCGCTCCAGCCGTTGCCAAGGCACCAACTGGCGTCATCGGCGAAGCCGTCGTACGTGTCGTAGCGCCGCCGAAGCCAGCGGCTTTAGCCGCAATTAAGACGACGCCACCTGCCACCGCGCCAGCGGTCGTGGCACCGGTGAAAGCTGTCGCGCCACCCGTCGCAGCAGCGCCGGTGGTGTCTGCCGGTAATCGCCCCCGTATCGGCGAGCGAGTTGACATGACGCCCGCTCCGCCTAAGCCAAAGTCGACGGAAAATACGTTGCATCGACCGGCCAAACCGGGTGCGGCAACTAAGCCTGGTGAGAAAGCCGCGCCGGCTGCTGGCGCGCGAACTGCAACAGCCAAGCCGGGCGACAAGAAAGCGCCTGCGTGGCAGGAAGATGCTGCACGCAAAAAGGTTATGAAATCGCGCGATACTCCGCCTGATGCTAGTGCGGCTAACGGCTGGAAAGCTGGCGGTCGCGGCGGCAAAGGCCACGGCGCAAAACGCGGCGCAGAGACTCGCGGTCCGGCGATAGAGCAAGCCGACTTGACGCTTAAAGACATCGTCATTCCGGAAACGATTACCGTCGGCGAATTAGCGCACAAGATGTCGGTCAAGGCGGCCGAGTTGATCAAGAGCATGATGAAAATGGGCCAGATGGTCACCATAAATCAGGTGCTTGATCGTGACACCGCCATGATCCTAGCGGAGGAAATGGGGCGCACTGCAGTTGCGGCGAAAGATGATGATCCAGATGCCGCGCTGACTGACCATGTTGGTGATGCAGATGCAAAGGTTGAAGTTCGTCCTCCGGTCGTCACGATCATGGGCCACGTCGATCATGGCAAAACTTCCCTTCTTGATCGCATCCGCACGGCACGCGTTGCTAGCGGTGAGGCTGGTGGCATCACGCAGCACATCGGGGCGTACCACGTTACAACACCACGCGGCGTAATAACGTTTCTGGATACACCAGGCCATGAAGCATTCACGGCTATGCGTGCTCGCGGTGCAAAAGTCACCGACATCGTGATTCTTGTTGTGGCGGCAGACGACGGTGTCATGCCGCAAACGAAGGAGGCCATTGCGCACGCCAAGGCAGCGAACGTGCCGGTCATTGTCGCCATTAACAAGATCGACAAGCCTGGCAGCAACATGGAACGCGTTAAACAGGAGCTAGTTACTGAAGGTATCGTGCCTGAGGAATACGGTGGAGAGGCGATTTTTGTTCCTGTGTCGGCGATGACCGGAGAAGGTATTGATCGGCTACTTGAGAGTATCTTGTTGCAGGCTGAAGTACTCGAGCTAAAGGCCCCGATTGACGCGCCTGCGCGTGGTCTGGTCATTGAAGCCCGTCTGGATCGCGGTCGCGGCCCAGTTGCAACGATTTTGGTCACTAGTGGTACGTTGAAGCGCGGCGATATGGTGCTTGCCGGATCAGTGTTCGGGCGAGTTCGCGCGATGACCGACGAAGATGGCAAAAACATCACCACTGCAGGCCCGGCGATTCCGGTCGAGATACAGGGCTTGTCGGACGTTCCATCCGCAGGTGACGACATTCTCGTGCTGGGCGACGAGCGCAAAGCACGCGAGATCGCGCTTTTCCGTCAAGGCAAATATCGCGATGTGAAACTGGCGAAGCAACAGGCTTCGAAGCTCGAAAATGCCTTTGCGAACATGGGGGAAACAGCGGCAAGACTGCTGCCACTCATCATCAAGGCAGACGTTCAGGGCTCGTACGAAGGTTTGGCATATGCATTGGCCAAGTTGTCGACGGACGAAGTGCGGGTCCAGGTAGTGCACAGTGCTGTCGGTGCGATAACCGAGAGCGACGTCAACCTGGCATCCGCGTCGAAGGCGATCATTATTGGCTTCAACGTTCGTGCTGACGCAACGTCGCGCAAACTTGCTGAATCGGAAGGCGTGCAGATTCGCTACTACGACATCATTTATGAGGCCGTCGATGACGTTCGAAACGCGCTTTCCGGAATGCTGGCACCCGAGCAGAAAGAAAACACGCTTGGCTTGGTCGAGATTCGTCAGGTTTTCCGTGCATCGAAGATTGGGACAATTGCAGGTTGTTACGTACTCGAAGGTCTCGTCAAACGTGGCGCGCAAGTGCGTTTGCTTCGCGACAACGTGGTCGCATGGAGTGGCGAGCTCGATTCGCTCAAACGCTTCAAGGACGACGTCAAAGAAGTCAAAGAAGGCTACGAGTGCGGTCTGTCGCTCAAAAACTACAGCGAAATTCAAGAGGGTGATCGCCTTGAGATTTACGAAATCGTTGAAGTACAGCGCACGCTCTAGTGGGTATCAAGCAAGGCCTGTCGCAGCGCGCGCTACGAGTTTCTGAGCAGGTTCAGCGCGAACTTGCCCAGATGATTGCAACAGAAGTTCGCGATCCCCGCGTTAAGGGCGTTACCGTCACGCAAGTGGAGGTGACGTCCGATCTGTCGCATGCTTTGGTCCGCTACGTGCATCCTCTGGGATATACGGGGCAGGCTGACGCAGATGCAGGTTTCAAAAGCGTCAACGGATATTTGCGTCACGGCATTGCCGCGCGGTTGACGATTTTCAAAGCGCCTTTGCTCCACTTCGAATATGACAAGACGTTTGAAGAAGGCATGCGGCTGTCCGCTTTGATTGATTCAGCGCGTGTGGACGATGCGCGGGTAGTCGCGCCTGACGATGCAGGTGTCGTTGCATCGGACGACATAAGTTTCGTTGCACCGGACCACCCGCCCACTACCCCTGCTTCCAGCAACTCAGTGTAGTTTTAATCGTGGCACTGCACGGCGTAGCGCTGGTCGACAAACCCGTTGGAATGTCTTCCTTTTCTGTCGTTTCGCGGCTGCGGAGAATTTTTCGGACGCTCGGCGTCACTAAAGCGGGCCATACAGGCACGTTAGACCCTCTGGCGTCCGGTTTGCTGCCGATCTGCATCGGCGAGTCCACCAAGTTCGCGCAACGCCTTCTTGACGCGGATAAGGGCTATGTTGCCACGATCAAGCTCGGCACCTCAACGACAACGGGCGACCGCGAAGGTGAAATTACCGAGACGCGTCCTGCAAATTGTGACTACGATGCCGTTCGCGCCGCGCTTACCCGGTTCGTTGGCAGCATTGAGCAAACACCTCCGATCTACTCGGCGTTAAAAGTCGCTGGCAAACCAGCGTACGAATATGCGCGCGCCGGTCAGGCGGTTGAGCTGGCAAAGCGAACAGTTCGAATTCACGCGATCGAAGTGTTGTCATGCAACGTCGCCACACAGGAGTTCGAGATATCGGTCGCGTGCAGCAAAGGCACCTATATCCGAACGCTTGCTGAAGATTTAGCCGTGGCGCTCGGCACGGTCGGGCACCTCGCTTCGCTGCGTCGCACGCGTACCGGCGGTTTTGATCTGAACGTGGCGCAGCCGCTTGATGCGTGGATGGAATGCGACGATGCCACGCGATCATCATGGCTACTCCCGACGGACTCGCTGGTCGCTGAATTGCAACGCGTCACGCTGAACGAATTCGACGCCAGAGACATTCAGAATGGCAAGATCGTGAGTTACGAGCAAACTCAAACGTCTCTAAATACGGCCGAAGGCGACGGATTGCTGCTTCGGGTGTACAGCCCGTCAGAACACTTTCTCGGCTTGGCGAAACTCTCACCTGACGGTCTACTGCGTGCTGAGCGTTTGCTGTCGACGCAAGGTCTTTGAGCTTGAGCTAGGTCACTTTCGCCTGTGCGTAGGCTCGCGGCACCATGATCCAAGCGACAAACGCTATGCCAGCGCTTCCGACCACGTTCGATACAACCAACGGCCAGGCGCTGGTCCCGAGGCTGGGCGCTATCAACTGACCGCAAACGAACGCGGCCACCATCATCGCGAAGCCCGACAGGGCGGCGGCGCGGCCCGCGTGTTCCGGGAAGTCGCCTATTGCACCGGCCTGCCCGCACGGCTGGTTTACCCCGTGTGAAATAGCGATCAGGCATTGACCGACGATCATCGCCCACGGTTGTGGCGCGCCACTTGCTAACGCAATAATCGCCATGAAAATTGCACCGACGACGGCAAACATCGCACTCAATCGTACTGCCTTGTCCGGCCCACGATTTGCCAGCAAGTGGCGACACCAGTAAGTTCCGCTGATGTAGGCGATGCTGTTTGCGGCCAGCGTCAGGCCGCAATCGAGCGGTGAAAATGCGAACACCTTGACATAGACGAAACCAGATGAAAGCAGGAAGCAAAACAGCGTGCTGTATGTAGCGATGAGCATCGCCGTCCATACGCGGAATCGTGGGCCTCTGAGCACCGCAATAGTCGCGCTTTTGCCAACCGCGTTGGCGTCCTTGGGTACGAGATCCGGGCGCGATTCGACGTAAAAGAACCAGACCCACGCGAACGCAATCACGCCGTAAACACCTAGCGCGATAAACGTTGCGTGCCACGAAAAATAGGCAACCGTAATCGCGCCAATCAACGGCGAAGCCAGCGCGACGAGCCCCAGGCCGGTGAGCCCGCGCGAAAGCACACGCGTGCCCTCTGTCGGAGCGTAGAGGTCACGCACCGACGCTCGCGCGCAGACAACAAGCGCCGCCATCGCAGCACCTTGTAGGCAACGGCACGCGACCAGCCAGAAAAGCGTGGTGACCCAAGCGCCCGCAAACGACGTGAGCGCGTAGGCAGCGCATCCCGCCAGCAACACGGGTCGTCGGCCATAACGGTCCGACATTGGCCCAAGAAGTAATTGCGCAAACCCAAAGGCGAGCATCAAGCCCGTCAGCGTTAGCGCGGGATTGCCCAGTTCGGAAGCAATTTCAGGTAGTGCTGGCAGGTAAAGGTCGGTCGCGACCGGCTGGCTACCGAGCAGTAACGCCAGCAGAACGATGTAGCGTGTCTGGCTAAGCTTTGGTTCAGCACCGCCAGATACAGCGCTCAATGATGAAACCAGTCAGGTTGCGGCAAGCCCTGAAAGACTTGCCGCAGACCTTGCCCCCAAGCCTTGCGAATATTTTGAAAATAGGCGTCGTCCTCAGTGACGCGGTAGCGAAGCGAGGGCTTCAAATGATCACGTTTCAGGATCAACACATCAATCGGTAAGCCGACGGACAAATTGGATTTCATCGTCGAATCAAACGACACCATCGCTGATTTCAATGCCTCAGCCATGGGCGTTTCGGGCCGCACGACGCGATCAATAATGGGTTTGCCATATTTGCTTTCACCAATTTGAAAGTACGGCGTGTCGCTAGTCGCTTCAATGAAATTCCCTTGCGGATAGATCTGGAACAAACGTGGCGCTTCATTGCGGATCTGGCCTCCCACCATAAACGTACATGTGAAATCGACCGATGATTGCGTGAGCTGATTTTCCTCGGCATGGGAAATCGCCGCCTTGATCGCCTGCCCAAACAGCTCTGCGACGTCATACATCGAAGGCGCATTCAGGATATTTGCGTCCTCAACTAGCGCTGCCCGCCGCAACTGGCTGACCACGCCCTGCGTCGTCGCCAGATTGCCGGCATTCACCGCGACGATACAGCGTTGATTCGCGCCATCGGGCACATCAAATACATGCATTTTGGAGAACGTGGACACGTTATCGACACCCGCATTGGTGCGGGAATCGGATGCGAAAAGCATCCCCTCGTGCAGGGACATAGCGACGCAGTAAGTCATGTTGGGTATCGCCGGGAAGCGAATAAAGGCAAAACGACTTCCGATTTTATCGGGCCATGTTTTCGGCAGCGGTTGGGCGACCCGACTGACGTGGGCCGTCTAACGCTGGCCCAGCCGTTACCGGGACACCGTTCACATGCATTTTCAGTGCAACTCCATATACGCGGCATTCACCGCCGTGCCGAGTTTCACCATGTCCTGCAAGAAGTCGGCGAGGTAGCGCTTCAAGCCATATTCAAGCACTTCATCAATCGTGCCATAGCGTAGCTTCGCGTTGATTTCGGAGGCGATGCGGCGCGCGATGCGACCGCTGCCCGAAGGCAGCTCCTCCAGCACGAGCGTTGTCTCATCCATGCAATAGCGCAATGAACGCGGCAACTTGGCGTCAAAAATCATGATTTCGGCGACACGCCGGGCGTCAATCACATCGCGGTAGGTATCACGATATGCCTCGAGCGCAGAGACTGAGCGCAGAACCGCCGATAGCCTGTAGTAATCGGTCTCTTTGTCGACTTCCTTTTCATCGAAGGAATCGGGCGCTTCTTCGGCATATTTCACGTTCAGGATGCGCGCGGTGTTGTCGGCCCTTTCGATGAACGTGCCCAGCCGTGTGAAGTGATAAGGCTGGTCGCGGCGCGCGGTAGCAAAGGTGACACCGCGAAAGAGGTGGGAGCGCTCTTTGACCCATTCAAAAAATTCATTGCCCGTCATCATCGGGTCGATGTTTTTGGACTTTTCCTGAAACGCGATCCACGTGTCGTTGATGTTTTCCCACATCTCGCTGGTAATTGATCCGCGCACGGCGCGCGCGTTTTCGCGCGTCGCTTCAATGCAGTTTCGGATGGAGGATGGGTGCTTCAGGTCCCACGCCAGAAACGCAGTCACATTGGCATAGGTCGCGGCGAGTTTAGTCTCGGCGAATTCGGTTTGCGCTTCGGTGATGACGATGGGGGTCATCGCGCCGCCGGAGTCGGCAGAGCGATCAAGCATCGCGAGCGACTGCGTGACATCCAGAATACGCGCCATGTTTTCAGAGCGCTCAAGATAACGGCTCATCCAGTACAGGTGGGAGGCGACGCGGCTCAGCATGACTAATTTCCCTCCGCAGCTTTGGCCGGCGGTGCTTCGTCTTCGCCCAATACCCACGTATCTTTGGTGCCACCGCCCTGCGATGAATTTACCACCAGCGAGCCTTCGCGCAGGGCCACGCGCGTGAGCCCGCCGGGCACCATGCGCACCTCTCGACCGGTCAGTACGAAGGGCCGCAAATCAATGTGTCGTGGCGCGATGCCGGACTCAACGAATGTTGGGCAACTCGACAGCGAGAGCGTCGGCTGCGCGATGTAATTGCTTGGGTTGGCTTTAACAATCGTGGCGAAATCTTCGACCTCCTTTGCGGTGGAAGCGGGGCCAACCAGCATGCCGTAACCGCCGGCTCCGTGCACCTCCTTGACGACCAGATCCTTCATGTTCGCGAGCACGTACGAAAGATCCGCTGGCTTCCTGCATTGGTACGTCGGCACGTTGTTCAAAATCGGCTCTTCGTTGAGGTAGAACTTGATCATGTCCGGCACGTAGGGGTAGATTGATTTATCGTCTGCCACGCCGGTACCAATCGCGTTACAAATGACGATGTTGCCCTTCGCATACGCCTGAAAGAGGCCGGGCACCCCAAGCGCCGAATCCGGGTTAAACGCAAGCGGATCGAGGAACGTATCATCGAGCCGGCGATACATCACATCGACGCGCTGGGGCCCGCTTGTGGTGCGCATGTAGACGTAATCGTCCTTGACAAACAAGTCCTGGCCTTCCACCAGCTCTACGCCCATCTGCTGCGCGAGAAACGTATGTTCAAAGTACGCGCTATTGAAGCGCCCCGGCGTCAGGAGGACGACCGTCGGGTTATCGATGTCGGTTGATTCGCGCAGCGTTTGCAGCAAGAGCGCCGGGTAATGCTCAACCGGACGCACGGTCTGCCGCAGGAACAGCTCGGGGAAGAGCCGCATCATCATCTTGCGATTCATGAGCATGTACGACACGCCGGACGGCACACGCAGGTTGTCCTCCAGCACGTAATACTTGCCATCGTTGTTGCGGACGATGTCCACCCCGGTGATTGAGGCATACGTGTCGTGCGGAACTTTGACGCCAACCATTTTGGTCTGGAATTGCGAGTTACCCTCGATTTGCTCGCGTGGAATCAGTCCGGCTTTGAGAATCGCCTGATCGTGATAAATGTCGGCGAGAAACTTGTTGATCGCCGTCACGCGCTGCGTCAACCCTTTCTCCAGATACGTCCAGTCCTCTGCCGTGATGATGCGCGGAATCACGTCCGACGGGATCAGCCGCTCGGTGCCGCCTGCTTCGCCATAGACCGTGAATGTAATGCCGATACGCCGGAAGAGCAGGTCTGCTTGTGCACGGCGCTGTGTGAGCGAGGAGGACGGTGTATCCGCGAGCCAGTTACCGTACGGGGCGTAGTGCGGACGCGGTCCCAGGTTTTG
>JAYWHV010000242.1:0-10114 GCA_043777615.1 Burkholderiales bacterium
GCAGCGTTTCTCCGTTGGCAGGACAAAGCAGCTAACCAGAAATTTTTTGCCGGAGAGCATGCACAGTTCAGCAAAGAGGCGGCGGACTTGTTGCTTGAAGCGGGTGTGATCAAGGCGATTCCTGATCTCACGAAATTGGCCGATACTCGATTTATCAAGTAGCGTTCTTGACATGTGAGGTGGGCAATGCCCGCCTTACGAATTTGGCGCTTGCTGCGAGAAGATTGATGAAGCCGCTCACCCCCGTCGCCCCAGCCACCCGAGTCACGCTCGGCATTTCATTCTTCGTGGTGTTTGTCGCGGTATGGGCCATAGCGACACTCGGCGGCTTTGTTTCAAAAACCTTTCTCGCTGACCCGATCACGATGGTCAGGAGCGGCTACACGCTGTTAACCGAGATGGGATTCTCCAAGGATATCGGGATGACCGTGGGCCGCGTTGTCGGCGGCTTTCTGATCGCGGCGTTGCTGGCGCTGCCACTTGGCGTGATGATGGGCGCATACAAACCCATCGAGGCATTCTTCGAACCTTTTATTTCGTTTGCTCGTTACCTCCCCGCCTCGGCATTCATTCCGTTGCTCATTCTTTGGGCGGGCATCGGCGAGGCACAAAAGCTCGCCGTGATCTTCATCGGTTCGTTCTTTCAACTGGTACTGATGATCGCGGTTACTGTCGGCAACACGCGTCGTGACCTTGTGGAGGCGGCCTACACATTGGGCGCTAGTGATTCGAGCCTGGTGCGCCGCGTGCTCATACCGGGCGCCGCGCCCGAGATCGCAGAGATTTTGCGTATGGTGCTAGGCTGGGCTTGGACGTACGTGATCGTTGCCGAACTCATAGGCGCATCAAGTGGCATCGGACACATGATTACTGATAGTCAATCTCTACTGGCGACCGATCAAATTATCTTCGGAATCATCGTGATTGGTCTTATCGGACTTGTGAGTGACATGCTTTTCAAGCTCGCGAATCGCAAGTTGTTTCCGTGGGCCGCGCTAGGCAAATAGGGGGGAACAAAGCAATGAGCATTCTCTCCGTACGAAGCGTTTCGCGCAGTTTCGAATCCGCTGGCCGGGCGCCGACGGTCGCGCTTCAGGCCACTGATCTCGAAGTCGAGGAAAACGATTTCATCACCATCCTCGGCCCTTCGGGCTGCGGCAAAAGTACGCTGCTGCGCATCGTGGCGGGACTGGACAAGCAGTCCTCCGGTGAGGCAATGCTCGACGGCAAACGCATCACCGGGCCGGGTTCGGATCGCGGCATGGTGTTTCAGAGCTACACGCTTTTCCCGTGGCTTACAGTGCTCGACAACGTTTGCTTTGGCCTGCGTGAACGCAATTTGCCACGCGCTCAGCAACTGGAAATAGCGCAGTCTTTCATTCAAAAAGTAGGCCTGCGTGGATTCGAAAGCCACTATCCGAAGCAGCTCTCAGGTGGCATGCAACAACGGACGGCGCTCGCACGTGCGCTTGCCAATAATCCGCGAATGTTGCTCATGGATGAGCCGTTTGGCGCACTCGATCATCAGACGCGTGAGCTTATGCAGGAACTGCTGCTCGGCATCTGGGAGGCCGAGAAAAAGACCGTGCTGTTTGTCACCCACGACATCGACGAGGCCGTGTTCATGGGCAGCCGTGTCGTCGTGATGAGCGCGCGCCCGGGACGTATCAAACTGAACCTTGAAGTTCCGATGCCGCACCCCCGCCATTATTCGGTGAAGACTACACCCGCTTTCGCACAGCTCAAGGCAGAGCTCACCGAGCAGGTTCGGGTAGAAGTGATCGCGGCGCAACAGGCGGCGATGGCCTAAGGCGCCCCTGCTTTCTTCCAGAACCTGCTAGTGCGGGAGAGTGATCGTCGTCGTCACCTCGCCAATCGCGGTAGCAACGTATCCCGCGGGATAGGGCCATCCGCGCTCGGGGAGCATTGGTTTTCCGGCCAGATAACCTTGAATCAAATCGAAATTCATTACGGCGCAGATGTGCGCTTCGGCTGGCGTTTCCACGCCTTCGGCGAGCGCAATAGCACCAACATCGTGCACGATGCGCACCAGTTGCGAGACGAGTTGCTGCTTCTTTGGACTTGCCCGGTCGATGTCGCGGATCAGTCCCATGTCGAACTTCACGTAATGAGGCGGCGCGTCGACCAGCTCAACAAGCCGCGCCTGACCGGCGCCGAAATCATCGTACGCAAACTGCACATTGATTTCCTGCAAGCGCTGCGCCATGCTTTTCACATCGGCGATCTGTGTCACGGCAGTTTCGTGAATTTCGATCACAAGCTGTGCCGTCGGCACCATCGCGCGCAGCAGGCTGATTGATCGATACATCGCCTCCGTAAACATTTCACGTGGATGCACATTGACAAAGAGCGTCGCGTTGGGTGCGAAAGTTGCTGCAGCCGTGAGCCCCGCCCAGCGAAACGCTTCGCTGAGTTCGACTTCCTTACCGAGGCGAGTGGCCATCACGAACATGTCCATCGGTGTCTGCGGCAGCTCCGGTATCTGGCCACGACCGAGGACCTCAAACGCCCTCAGGCGGCCATCTCGGGCATGCACAATAGGCTGCAGCACAGCGTGAACCGCCCGCGCTCTCAGCATGTCGAGGAATTGCCGCTCCAGCATGACAAAGTGCTCGCTCAGCAGCGGCTCACGCCCCACCAGAACGGTCTTGTCACTGGTGGACACCGCGAGTGCGTCAAACACTTTCTGTTCGACATGGCGCACTCGAAACTCGGTCGTACCGAAATGCGCAACATCGCCGTCTGCAAGCAGGACTGACCCGTAAATCTGAGCGCGGTTGATGAACGTCCCGTTAGCGCTGTTAAGGTCCGTCAGCCGCAGTGCACCGCCAATGTCCAGATCAATGACTGCATGTTGGCGCGAAGTTTCGGCCGACGCAATCGGAAGATCACACCCTGCGTCACGACCCACGACGAACGGGAAGCGCGAAATACGGACAAGTGCGTCCTCACTTTTGTATGTCACCGCTTCGAGACACCAGCCCGCCATGTATTCGACCTGCAGCCAAATCTATTCGTTGAACAGGAGTTTAGACGCGATTTGCGCGGACGTGAAACGGAAGATTGGGTCTTGGTCGGGCTAGCGGCGATTAACAATACTCTGTGCAACAGCCTCCGCCACGCGGATCCCGTCTATCCCTGCCGACATGATTCCGCCCGCATAGCCCGCGCCCTCTCCCGCCGGAAACAGACCGCGCACGTTCAGACTTTGCAAATCATCGTCACGCCGCGTGATGCGAATTGGCGAGCTGGTGCGAGTTTCGACCCCGGTGAGCACTGCATCTTTCATGAAAAATCCCGGAATCTGCTTTTCAAATGCTGGAATCGCTTCCCGGATGGCGACCACCGCATAGTCAGGCAAGGCGCTGGCCAAATCTGTCAGGGTGACGCCCGGTTTGTAGCTGGGCTCAACAGAACCCAACTCGGTTGAGGCGACACCCGCCACAAAGTCGCCAACCAGTTGCGCCGGCGCATGGTAGTTGCGACCACCCAACTCGTAAGCGCGGCTCTCCCACTGTTGCTGAAACGCGATACCCGCTAGCGGATGTCCGGGATAGTCGTCGGGCGTGATGCCGACAACGATACCGGCATTCGCGTTCCGTTCATTGCGCGAATACTGGCTCATGCCATTGGTCACCACGCGTCCCTCTTCGGACGTCGCCGCCACCACCGTACCTCCGGGACACATGCAAAAGCTGTAGACGGAGCGACCATTGGTTGCGTGATGCACGAGCTTGTAATCCGCAGCGCCGAGGATCGCGTTGCCCGCGCTGGGGCCAAAGCGTGCACGATCAATCAAACCCTGCGGATGCTCAATGCGAAAGCCCAAGGAGAATGCTTTCGCCTCGATGTGCACGCCGCGATCAAACAACATTTGAAAGGTGTCACGCGCGCTGTGTCCGATGGCGAGAACCACGTGATCGGTGCGGAGCGTTTCACGCTTTCCCTCAGCGTTCTCCGTCACCACCGCGCGGATAGTCTTCCGCGATTCAGGCGAAGAATCCGCGCCGAATTCAACATCCACGACTTTGTGCTGAAAGCGAAACTCACCGCCTAGAGCAATGATCTTCGCACGAATATGCTCGACCATTTTCACCAGCCGGAACGTACCGACATGCGGCTTGCTGACATACAAAATTTCATCTGGTGCTCCGGCTTCGACAAACTCCTGAAGCACTTTCCGCCCGTAATGCTTCGGATCTTTCGTCTGCGTCCACAACTTGCCGTCTGAAAAAGTGCCGGCACCGCCTTCACCAAACTGCACGTTGGACTCAGTGTTCAGCTCGCTCTTCCGCCACAGCGCCCAGGTATCAAGCGTGCGTTCGCGGCCCACCTTGCCACGCTCCAGAATGATCGGGCGTAAACCCATTTGCGCAAGAATCAACGCGGACATGATGCCGCAAGGCCCGAAGCCAACGACAACGGGAGGCAAATGTTTTGTCCCCATCGACGCTGCGTCGGTGACAAATTTGTAGCTGGTATCAGGCGTGGGCAACAGATTGACGTCGCGCTTGAACTTCTTCAGCAGGTAGGCCGCAACAGCGGGCGGCACCTCAAAATCCAGCGTATAAACGAGCTGAATATCCGCCTTTTTCCGCGAGTCATACCCACGCCGAAAAATCACGAATCGTGTGACCTGCTCAGCGCGAATGCCAAGCTTGGTAACGAGCGCCGTTAACAGATCAGTCTCAGCATGATCCAGCGGCAGTTTGAGTTCGGTAATACGCAACATTTTGTTCACCCTTGGGCGGAAAGTTAGTCCGCAGCGGACTGGATTTTAACTTCCCCCCGCAGCTTCGAACGTAACGCCGTGTAACAGCCAAACGCGCGTAATTCCACCAGTTTCGCCGGTTACGCATGGAGAATGCAGGCGTGGGAATCTCAGTTCGTCAATTCGGCAGCAGCCGTTTGTTTCAGGAGGTCGTGATGCAGATTAAAACGGTCGCAAAAGTTTGCGGGCACACTGCTGTTGCAGCCGCAGCCATGCTTGCCAGCACAACAGCCTGCTTTGCCGAGCCAGAGAGCAATGCTGAAGCCCGCGTCGACAAGGCGTGGGCGACTTACGGCGTGTCGGGACGCGGCGTAATCATCGCGCCGATTGACCGCGGCATCGACTGGAAACACCCGGATTTCAGAAATGCCGACGGGTCGACACGCATTGAAGCGATCTTCGATTTGATGGACGACCGCGGCGCGGCCGCTGCGGGCAACCCCTACGGCAAGGGAACGATCTACACACGAGCGCAAATCAACGCAGCGCTCGCCGCCGGAACAGAGCTCGGGACGCGCGATGCACACGGTCATGGCTCAGCGACCGCGGGCGGCTCGGCCGGCAATGGCGCGGCAAGCAACGGGAAGTACCGGGCTCCGGCTTACGAGGCAACGATCGTCGTAGTGAAATTCACCAGCGCCGGGTCGCCCGCGCATGGCACATTCCCCGCAGAAGCGGCGTTCTACGATCCCGCTCGATTGCCACTTTCTCTGAGTTTCGTCAAAGACACGGCCACGCGCCTCGGCCTTCCTGCAGTGATTCACATGAACTTCGGCAGCGTGACGGGGCCGATGGACGGCACGGGCTCGCTGGCCGAAGCGATGGACGCGGTGGCCGGTGCTGGCAAACCGGGTCTGATCATAGTGAGCGGCTCCAGCGACGACGGGGGCTCCGCGAACTACGCCGAAGGAACCGTTGCACTGGGCGCTAGCGTCGATCTGCAG
The DNA here is from genome assembly GCA_043777615.1 of Burkholderiales bacterium. Classification (GTDB taxonomy): domain Bacteria; phylum Pseudomonadota; class Gammaproteobacteria; order Burkholderiales; family Casimicrobiaceae; genus Casimicrobium. The sequence continues at coordinate 5,737 of JAYWHV010000242.1, forward strand.
GTGCAGAAGGGCGCAACGAACGCCGCCAGCAACCTGCGCGTCTGGCTCTGGTATGCCGATGCTGATCAGTTTGACGTCACGCTGGTCACACCCACTGGTACGCTCGGGCCTTACGTTGCTCCAGCCGCGAACGGTAGCGACAGCAAAACCGGCGGCGGTGTCAACTATTTTCATCGCGGCGGCGCGACCAACAGCAACGGCAAGCGCTACATACTCGCCGACATCAGCGGTCCGGCAGGCACTTACACGTTGCGTCTGGCAGGTCGAGTCGTCGCTAACGGCAAGTTTCAGGCATCACTCAATCCGTCACGCACGGTCGGGCCCGTGTCCACCGACAACAAGTTCCTGACCTTCGCGCAGCCGGGCCACACCGTTTGGGACGCGGCCGCCGCATTCAACAACATCTCCCCCAACAACTACATCTACAAAGCGGGCACCGGCGGCACGGTGGGCGACTTGTGGGAGGGCAGCGGCATCGGGCCGACCTATGACGGTCGGCTGGGCATCGATTTCAGCGCACCGGGTGAGGGCTATGTTGTGCCGCTCGGTGCCGACTCATACTGGTCGACACTCACTGGAATTTTTCCACCGGATGGCGCGGGCCGCTACGTAAAGTTCGGTGCGGTGAGCGGTGCAACGCCGATGGCTGTCGGCGTCATCGCCTTGATGCTGCAACGTAATCCTACGCTCGACGCGGTGCAGGTTCGCCAGATTTTGCGTAGCTCCGCCCGTGCCGACTCGTTCACCGGAACCGTACCGAATACACGCTGGGGTTACGGCAAGTTAGACGCAGCGGCAGCGCTTGCCGCCACGCCCGCGCTGGCGAGCAATGTCACGGTCGTCGAGTACTACAACCGCGATCTCGATGCATATTTCATCACTGGGCGTACCAACGAACAGTCAGCGCTTGACAGTGTGGCGAGTTTTCAGCGCACGGGTGGATCGTTCGCTACAACGTCAGCAGCCGCCGAAACGGCGGGGCTAACACCCATCTGCCGCTACTACATCAGCATTGCCAGCCCGTACACGAGCTCGCACTTTTACGGGCCACGCGACACCGACTGCGCGCTGATTGCCAACGCAAAGCCAGCCGGATTTTCATATGACGGCCTGGACTTTGCCGTGACATTGCCGGTGAGCGGAGCCTGTCCCGCCGCCGCGCCCTTTGCGATTTACCGGAGCTTCCGGGCGGCGGCAAGCGGCAAAACATCGAACCATCGGTTCAGCACGTCACTCGCACGCTACAACGAAATGACGGCCAAAGGCTGGAGTCCGGAAGGCATCGTTTTTTGCGCGGCCAGCGGAACGGCTGCAACGCAGTGATGGCGATGCGTGCGTGATCAGGCACGTATGGGTAAGCCTTCAGCTTGACAGCTTTATATGCGATCCTAGGCGGATGTGGGGGTAAAGGCGATTTTTCGCCATAGTCGACTTTACAACAAAATTGACGCCAGCCCAGATTAACGCGTCGTTCTACGAAAAAGCTGCTTGCTGCCGCGCGATCAAGCCATACCGGGCGAGCAACGCGTGGAACGCGTCAGAACCGAGCAGAGGCGAGAGCAACGGATCCACCTGCGCTTCCGCAAATCCGCCTTCGTGCAAATCAGCAGCAAGCGTCAGCCACCTCATCGCTTCCTCAGGCTCGCCGAGCTGCGCGTAAACCGCGGCTAATGACGACGGATTGGTCTTCTCGATATCGCCGCTGGCACGCACCGAGTTGACAATCTTTCGCGCCTGCCGCTTGTCGCCTTCGCGCGCTGTGAGCACAGCCAACGCCAATCGAGCGCTGGCGTCGTCCGGGTCGTGCTCGATCACCGCATTCAACTCGCCCCGAGCGGCCTCAAACGCACCGCATAGTGTGAGCGAGTTCGCAAGTGACAGTCGCGTAGACGTGCGCTGCGGATATTCGGTCAGCAGCTCAAGAAAAACGCGATTGGCATCATCAAAGCGCCCTGCAAAATAATAGGCCACACCGCGATTGGCACGGATCGCCGGAAACAGCGGATCGACCTCCTGCGCGGCGTCGAGGTGAGCCAGCGCCTCCTGCAACTCGCCACTGTACGCCGCCACTGTGCCAAACAGCATGTGCACGCCAGGCTGCCGTGGGGCGAGCTTTCGCGCCGTCATCAGCAACGCCCGCGCCCCTGCAAAATCGTACTCATAAAAGATTTTGTCGCCTGCAAGATTGAGATACGCGTTAGGCTCGAGCGGATCAATCTCCAGCGCCCGCTGCGAAGCCGCGCTGCCAACGCGCCACGCCTCTTCGGGCGTCACCTGCTCGTACATCGACAAATTACCCATCGTCCCCGCCAGCGCTGCATGCGCCATCGCAAAGTGTGGAGCTGCCGCAATCGCCGACACAAGCAGCGCCCGCGCTTGCACATGCCCCTCCGCCGTGCCCAGAGCGCTCGCGCGACGGGCCTGCACAAACGCGTCAGCGGCTTCGCGCGGCACATTTGCAAAGCCCTTGCGCTGCGGCGGCAAGATGTATTCACCGGGAAGCAAATCAGCGAGCGCTCGCAGGCAATCCTCGCGAATCTGACGGCTTGCCCGGTCAATGAATGCAACATCGGACTCTTCGCTTGCGCGTGCGTAACGCTTGCTCGCCATCATGTGGCCATATGGTGCCGAGAGCAGCATCGTATGCACATGCTGCGCTTCAGGCTCGCCCGCCACACGCACCCAGCGGGCCGAGAGCACCGCCTGAGCATTCACCCGACGCGCCGAATCCAGCGGCTCATCGTCCGCCACGGCGCGGGCCGACCGTGAACCCAGGACCAACACCTGCAACACCGACTGCAATTCCCCGATGGTCGACTCGAAGAGCAACGTCGCCAGTGAATCATCACGCGCTTCGCTAACAAACGGTAGCACCAGAAAGCGCGGCGCTGCGAGCATGCGAGCGCCAAGCTCAACAAACTCGGGCGCGTAGCGGCCTTTTGGCAATTCGATGCGCACCTGCGGCGGCGAATCAAACATCGCGTAATGCTTGACCAGCCGCTCGCGCAAACGACTGACATTCACGCGCACAATCGGATCGCTCTTGGGATCATATGTCGACGGATTGCGATGAAACACCTCAATGCCAATCGACATTTCGCGCAGCGCGCCCTGATCGTTGGCAAGACTTCGCTCAACCAGATAGCGCAACAGCCGCAGGTGACTCGGCGAACGGCGCAGCCAGTCGCTCGCGAGCAAACGTTCCAGCTCGTTTCGAATGAGATTTCCGCTCTGCTCGCTCATCATGCCACCCCGATGTGATTGGGATGAACTTTAACGCCGAAACGGACGTTTTCGCCTGTTGCCGTAACAGGTTGTTACGTCGTCACTTTCGACGAACACAGCACGCCGAAGCGCTCACTCATCCCTTGCAGCCCGAACGTGTCCAGCACCTGTTGCAGCCGCTCGGCAGCCGCCTTGCGTGGCAAGTTTTTGAACTGCGCGATGATCAGCTCGTTCTTCATCGAATGCTCCCAGCCGACCAGCTCTGTCACGGTCACTTTGTAGCCGTTCGCTTCGAGCAAAAGGCAACGCAGGACGTTCGTAATCTGGCTGCCGAATTCGCGGGTGTGGATCGGGTGACGCCAGAGTTCGCTGATGCTGTTGCTCGCGGTGGTCTCGCCCTTTTCGTTGCGCAAATGCGCAGCGACTTCGGCCTGACAGCACGGCACCAGCACGATAAATTTGGCTTTCTTTTCGAGGCCGAAACGCAGCGCGTCGTCGGTAGCCGTATCGCACGCGTGCAGCGCGGTTACGACGTCAATTTGTGCTGGTAATTTTTCTGTGGTCATTGCATCGGCGACCGATTCGTTCAGAAAAGCCATTTGCGAAAAACCAAGCTGCTCGGCGAGTTTGACCGCGCCCGCCACCAGCGGCGCACGCGTCTCGATGCCCCACACTTTGTTCGCGGGGTACTGTGCGGCGATGGCTTTGAAAAACAGGTCGTAGAGGATGAAGCCCAAGTACGACTTGCCTGAGCCATGATCGACCAGCGTTACGCCGCCGCGCTCGGCGAGCACTTGCGCCAACAGCGGCTCGATGAACTGAACGAGGTGATAAACCTGTTTCAACTTCCGCCGCGAATCCTGATTCATCTTGCCGTCGACGGTCAGGATGTGCAGCGCTTTCAGCAGTTCGATTGATTGGCCCGCGCGAATTTCGGGCATCGCGGCGGCGGCGGGTTCTGGTTTTTTCTTTTGCATGCGGGCGACTCTACACGAAGCTTCGGAATCGCATCAACGCTTACGCCACAAACTTCTCCGCAACCAACTCAGCCAGCGCCAATGAACTGGTCAACCCCGGCGACTCGATTCCGAACAGATTCACCAATCCCTGCACGCCATGATCTTGCGGCCCCTGAATCAAAAAGTCCCGTGCG
>JAYWHV010000243.1:0-37401 GCA_043777615.1 Burkholderiales bacterium
TCAGCGATTGCGCCCAATGCCACTCTACAAAGCACTTAAGGAAACACCATGAGCACCACCTTCGACAGATTGCGCACAATGTTGATCAACGACTACCCGTCGACACCCGAGACGCTGACGCTGGACACGCCGCTTGAAGCGCTGGGTATCGATTCACTCGGCCTGGCTGAACTGCTGTTCAACGTTGAAGACGAATTCGGAATCACGCTGCCAGCGCAACCCGTGCCGCTGCCAACCGTCGGCGACGTGGTTGCCTACATTGACGCGCTGATCATTGAGCAAGGCCGGACGGCCGCTTCAGACGATGCAACGCCAACCACGGCGTCTTTTCGCATGTCATGAAACGTGTTGCGGTCACTGGCATCGGCGTGGTCTCGCCACTGGGCAATAGCGCTGCCGACGTGTTCAAAAATGCCTATGGCGGCCGCTCCGGCGTTCACCGTCTGCTGGCGCCCTTCGCGCACCGATTGGTTGCACCGCTGGCGGCCACATCGTCGTTCGATGCCGCCCAATATTTCGACGCGGCAAAGCTGCGCATGCTCGACCGCGTCAGCCAGTTTGCGCTGATCGCCGCAGGCGATGCACTCACTGATTCTCGGATCAGGTTGAGCGAGATGGAATTGGGTCGTGCCGGTGTTTTTGTTGGCACCGGCATGGCAGGATCACAATCCACCGACGACGGCTACAAAACGCTATATGGCGACGCGTCCGACCGCATCAAGCCGTTTACCGTGCTGCTCGGCATGCACAACGCACCCGCGGGCTGGATCGCCATTGAGCACGGCCTGCGCGGTCCCAATCTGACCTATTCGACTGCATGCTCGTCGTCCGCCGTTGCGATTGGAGAGGCGTGGCTACGCGTCGCGAGCAACAGCATTGACATGGCGCTGGCCGGCGGTTCTGAAGCGCCGCTTTCATTCGGCTCATTGAAGGCATGGGAGGCACTGCACACGCTGGCTAGCGTTGACGAGGAAGATCCATCAACGTCGTGCAAGCCATTCTCAAAAAATCGCAGTGGCATGGTGCTTGGCGAGGGCGCTGCAATGCTCGTGCTCGAAGCGTGGGACGCTGCCGTTGCGCGTGGCGCCACGATCCACGGTGAAATCATCGGCTACGGACTCACCACAGACGTGGGACACATCACGCGGCCGAGTGCGGACGGCCAAGCCTCCGCCATGCGCGCGGCTCTGAAATCGGCCGCGCTTACGCCTTCAGACATCGACGCGATCAATGCTCACGGTACTGGCACTCAAGCCAACGATTCGACTGAAACGTTGGCGATCAAGACGGTATTCGGCGAACACGCGCGCAATATCCCGATGAGTGCAACCAAGGCGATGCACGGACATCTGCTCGGCGCAGCCGGTGCGCTCGAATGTGCGCTGTCGCTGCTCGCTATGCAGCATCAGGTTGCACTGCCGACCGTGCATCTGAAAACGCCCGACCCGGAGTGCGATCTGGATTACGTCGCCAACGTCGCTCGCGACAACGTCAACGTCCGCACGATGCTGTCGAACTCATTCGCGTTCGGAGGAACCAACGCAGTGCTGGCGTTGCGCGGGGCATCCTGATCCGCTCACCCGTTCCTACGCTGGTGAAGCCAGCGAGCAAGCTCGATACAGGTGACACAGAATGCGAGCCACGCAGCACCGGACGCAACGCCTGCGATCACGTCACTTGCAAAATGCACCTGCAGGAAGATCCGACTACTGCCCACGGTAATCGCGAGCGTCACCGCCAACAGCAACGCTGGCAGGTGCCAGCGAAACGGCAACAACCGAAGCGCCAGATAGGCAAGCATGCCGTAGGCAACCACCGAGCCGGAGCTGTGGCCACTGGGGAAACTGAAGCCGTCTTCGAGCGTCAGCCCATCAGTCCCGAGTGGCCGCACACGAGCGAATATCTGTTTAAGTACGGTGTTCAGCACACCGTTGCCTGCTACCGCCGCCACCCAGCCGAGCGTTAGCCACCAGCGGCCCAGCGCCGCAAGGGCAACGGCCACCGCGATGCAAAGGCCGACGAGCGTTGCGGTGTCGCCTAGGCGGGTGAACATAGCGAAGGTTTGCACCACCGGTGTCGTCACGCTGCCGCGCAACGCTTCAGTAAACGCCCGATCCACTCGACCGAGCGCTTCTTGCGCTCCAAGTTCGCCCGCGAGTTCGACGAAGACGAAGCTGCCTAGCAGTATCACGGTCAAGCCGATGGCAAAGCGCGGGCTCAAGAAACGCATGGGCAATTGCGCAAAGCGAAACTCGGGCCCGCTGTAACGCCGCACCATCCACCAACACGCACATGTCGTTGCCAGAGTCAGCACAAGCATCGCGAAAAATAGCGGCAGCGCATGCTGACCTGCCCACCGCGCCCACTGCTCCAGAAGTTGCGGGTCAGGCTGCAAAGGTCCGCCGCACCGGTACGATTTCGGTAACCGTCGAGGCAACGAATGCGTCGACCCCAGCGGCGTAGTCCCATTGCTCAATGACGCAACAACCGTCAGGCGCGTCAGCGCCACACCGTACGATGTTGACCGAATTCGGCATGCCATCGCGCACGCGGGATGACACCGATGTGCCAGCCTGTACGGCCCACATGGCCCGTGACAATTTAGGCAAGGCCTTCACGTAAGGCAAGTGAATGTGTCCTCCCATGATGATGTCGCAACCCGCAGTTGACCACTGCGGCAACGCAACTTCGTGGCCGCGCAGGCAATCATGCGCATCCGCTACACGCATGACGGCAACCGGTTGATGGACAACGACCACACGAAGTTGCGCAGAACTGGCTTGCGCGAGAGCGGCGGCGACGCGATCAATTTGTGCTGTTGAGACCTCACCGTTGACGTGCCGATACCAGCGGGTTGTGTTGACGCACAGCACCAGCAAATCGGGGGAGTCATGCACTGGCTCCAGCACATTGCCGAACGCGCGCCGATATCGCGAATACGGATTCAACAAACGCGCGCTCAGGTCAATCAGCGGAATGTCGTGGTTGCCCGGAATCGCCAGATACGGCACACCGAGACGATCCATGAATGCGCGAGCTGCGCGAAACTGAACAGATGTCGCCCGTTGCGTGATGTCGCCCGAAAGCACCACCAGATCGGGCTGCCGCTCTCGCGAAAGTGACACCAGCGCTTCGACCACCGGCGACTGTTCGGTGCCGAAATGCGGATCGGAGATTTGTAGCAGCACGCTCACACACTGCCCCGTTCGGGTTCAATGACACCTGATTTAAGCAGGAACAGCGGCTTCGGGGCGACCCGAAAATCAAGCGGCGCGCGCATGTGGCTCAACTCGCCATCAAACGCCACCTTCACCTTGCGTCCACCGCGTGCCGGTCTGGGCGTGACAAGCATGCGATGAAACTTGAAGCTCTCCAAGGTATCTGCCTCACCCAGACGGCCAAAGGCACCACGAAACAGCAGCCCGAGCATTGCCAGTGAGCCGATTGGCCGCAGCATCACCGCAGCAATACAGCCCTCGTCCAGCGCCTGTGCTTCGGGCAGGCCCACCTGCTCCAGTTGCAGGCGATTGTTGGCAACGAACAGCGTCGGTGTTTTCACGTGGCGCACACTCTCGCTGCGTTCGATGCGCAGGTGAAGTTGCCGGTGCCGGACCAGCAGTGTCGCCAGCGCCGCGGCGAACGCCACCAGTCGACTTCGACCGAAGCGCGCTTTGTAGGCCTCGCGATCCTTTAACAGGTCGGGATACAGTCCGAGGCTCGCATTAACCAGAAATACCTGATCGTTGATCAGGCCCACTTGCACCGAAACCGGCGCAGAATGCAGCAGCGCCTGCATGGCGCCGGCGGCATCAGTGGGAATGCCGTGCGTTCTGGCGAAGTAGTTGAAAGTGCCCTGTGGCACGACACCTATCGGGCAGTTCTCAATGTATGCGGCCTGTGCGACGGCATTGATGGTGCCATCTCCGCCGACGGCGACGACTGCGCTGTGGCGGGCTCTGGCCAACGCCACGCCCTTGCGGGCAACATCGGCAAGCTCACCGGGCTTTGCGTAAAGCAGTTCACCCGCACGACCGTTGGCGTGTAGCGCATGTTCAATCACCTTGCGCGTCGCGTCGGGATCGTTACGGCCCGACGCTGCGTTGATCACAAATAACAGTGGCGACGCGGTGTCGATTTCGGGAATGTTCGCCACCACGCACCGGCCCTACATGGGCAGGTCGTTGACGGATGGCTTGGTGCCGTAGTACGAGTGAATGGCCTGTGCCCAGGTCCGATCGGACAAATTGGACCAGTTGTCCGTCTCAAATCCTGGCGCGCTCTCTAATCGCGTTTTGTCAACATTCAGCACAAAACGCTTGTTCACGGTGTCCAGTTTCAGTGCGTCCCATGGCACCGCGAAAAGTTTGTCGCCCATTCCGAGAAAGCCGCCATACGACAGTACCGCGTAGCTTACGCGGCCAGTGTTAATGTCGAGCATGAATTCCTTGATGTCACTCAGATCTTCATCCTTCTCATTGAATACGTCGTTGCCATTGAGTGTGTCAGCGCCCATCAGGCGCGGGCCAGGTCCGTGATGACCATCGGCATGCGGCGCGCCGTTACTGCCTATTCTGTACATGCCGTAGGTGTCGCGTTCTTCGTAGTTCATATCAAAGTCCTGTTGGTAGCTCGGGTTGATGCGTACCCACACCGACCGACCCGGAGGTTAGCGCCTTGGACAAAGATAGGCGAGGACCGACGCGCAGTCTGTGCGACATCGCACCAAGCGGCATCTGCTTTCGGGAGAGAACATGCACACGCCGGCGGCCTTCGTGAGCGCGGCAAGTGGATAGGTCGACAGGTAAAATGGAGCTCAGCTTTTAGCTGAAACGCCTATTTCGTTGGGGCTAGCCCGCTATTGTGGCTAATGTCGACTTACTAACAAATATGCGTTTATCCCAAACGCAACGGTGCTTACAGCAAAAAGCTGAATCACACGATTTGCGGCAATCGTGGATGAATAATCCGGCGAAACAGCGGCGGAATCAGCGCGATCTTGATCATGGTTGCGTAATTGGTCGGCAATTGCGGCGCCTCCAGATGGCTGTTCAACGCGCCGAACGCGCGACCGCCGTGGGCGTGATGGTCGCTGTGCCGTTGCAGATTGATGAGTATGGCGTTGGTGACCCAGCCCGAGTAATCCCACGAGTGTTCATAGCGCACAGGTATGGGCACACCGCTCGCGTCGGTCGCGCGGGACAGGCCGTAATGCTCGATGTAATCAACCAGTTCCAACTCAATAATTGCGATCAACGCAGCCAATAAAAACACCGCGAGCGCTGCCCAGCCTGCCCATAAGAACGCCGCCGTAGCCAACACGACAGTGAGCAGCGTCCACTGCGAGGCCTCGTTGCGCAGGAGCGCTGCCAGCCATGGCGCACCACTGCGCGAAAGACGATCTGCTTCGAGCTGCCAGGCGTGACGGTAAGTGCCGAAAATCGCGCGCGGCACGAAGGCGTAAGCGGTTTCATTCAATTTCGCTGTGGCCGGGTCCGCCGAGGTGCCGACGAGCAAATGATGGCCGCGCACATGCTCCACTTTGAAAACGCCGTAGGCCACGCTCGCCAGCAACACACCGCCGAAAAATCGCTCAGCTTTATTGTTGCGATGAATGAGTTCGTGGCCCACGTTGATGGCCATGATGCCACCGACAATGCCGAGCGACAGCACAAAACCAGCGATGTGCAGCGCAGGCAATTGCATGATCCGCGGCACCACCGAAATGGCCCAGACAAGCGTGACCAACCACACCCCGCCACACACCCAAGGCACGACGCGCAACATGCGGTCTCGGGAGAGGGTGGACTGCTCGTCACGACTAAACCGCGTGACCGCACGACCTAGCGGCGCATCCAGCATCGGAACAATCCCCTGAATCACAATCACCGCCCACCATGTCCACCAGGCGTCGGCCGGATCATCCAACGCGCGCATCACGCCTAACCAAAAAGGCAACGCCACGAGCGGCGCGAGCCAGAACGAGTAGCGATAAAGCTGAATTTGCAATGCGTTCATGATCGTCCTGAATGTAGTGCGGATGCAGGACGGTAGCTACAAAATCTTCGGCGTTGCTACCACGACATCCGCATTCTGCGCCCGATGTCGGAGCGCATGATCGATCAAAACGAGCGCCAGCAGCGCCTCGGCAATCGGCGTCGCACGAATGCCCACGCAAGGGTCGTGACGACCGTGCGTGTTGATGGTCACCGCATTGCCTGCCTTGTCGATCGTCTCACGGTCGAGGCGCATGCTGGAGGTCGGCTTGATCGCGATGTTCACCGTTATCGGCTGGCCCGTTGAGATTCCGCCGAGCACGCCGCCCGAATTGTTGCTAGCAAATTTGCCGTCACGGATTTCGTCGGAATGCTCGGTACCTCTTTGGGTGACGCTCTTGAAGCCGGCGCCAATTTCTACACCCTTAACCGCGTTCAATCCCATCATCGCGTGGGCGACGTCGGCATCGATGCGATCAAACACCGGCTCGCCCCAGCCGACCGGCAAACCGGTGGCTTCAACATAAATCTTCGCACCGCAGCTGTCGCCGCTCTTGCGCAGCTCGTCCATGTAATTTTCAAGTTCGGCGAGTTTCGGGGAGTCGGGCTGAGTCGGTGCGAAGAAGGGATTGCCGTTTACGTCGTCCCAGGACTCAAAAGGGATCGCCACATCGCCAATCTGCGCGCAATATCCGCGCACGTTGACCCCGTAGCGCTCAGCCAGCCACTTTTTCGCCACCGCACCGGCCGCCACAATCGGCGCAGTGAGTCGCGCGGAGGAACGCCCGCCGCCACGATAGTCGCGCTGCCCAAACTTCATCCAGTAGGTGTAATCAGCATGGCCCGGCCGGAACGTCTGCGCGATGTTGCCGTAGTCCTTGCTACGCTGATCAGTGTTGCGGATCAAAAGCCCAATCGGCGTCCCGGTCGTCACGCCCTCAAACACGCCCGAGAGGATTTCAACAGTGTCGTCCTCCCGGCGCTGCGTGACATGACGCGATGTCCCTGGCTTGCGCCGATCCAGATCGGGCTGAATATCCTCAGCAGACAACGGCATGCCCGGCGGACAACCGTCAATGACGCAACCGATGGCGGGGCCGTGGGATTCACCAAACGTGGTGACGGCGAAGAGATGACCCAGGGTGTTTCCAGACATTTGTCGATTTTATGCGGGAGCGCGCACTACTGAGTGCGTTCGTGCTGTGTTCAATCGTCCTTCACGGTCGGGCTCATCCCATTTCCAGTGGCGCTTCAGCGCATTTCCCCCCGCATCTCCCGAACATCGGCCTCAAGCTTGGCCGCCGTCACAGTCCCCGCAGGCACCAAAGCCCCGCCCACCAACTCGATCCGGTTGAAGAATCCGCGGAAGCGCTTGAACGCAACGCCGTTCGCTGTACGGCTGAAGAAACTGCCCCACAGTCCGCGCAGAGCAAGCGGTACCACGGGTGCACCGGTCTCGGCGACGATGCGTTCGATGCCGGGACGGAACGCGTTCATTTCGCCGTCTTTGGTTAGCTTGCCTTCAGGGAAAATACACACGACTTCGCCTTCGGCCAGTGCGAGTTTCACGCGATCAAAGGCACGCTCCATCATTTCTGGATTCTCCTTCGCGCTGGCGATGGGGATCGCTTTCATTTGCCTGAACACCCACACCATTCCCGGTGTTTTGAAAATGTTGTGATCCATCACGAAGCGAATCGGGCGACGGCAGGCTGCGCTAATGACTAAGGCGTCAACATAGCTCACATGATTAGCGACCACGATGACTGGGCCTTTGTCAGGAATGTTTTCTAGGCCCTTTACGTGCAGGCGATACGCGAACGAAATCAGCATCCAGCAGATAAATCGCAGCAAAAATTCTGGTGTCAACGAGTAGATGTACAGGGCCACGATGGCATTGAGCACCGCGATGGTGAGGATCAACTGTGGCACGCCAAACCCGGCGAATTTGATGAGCGCGATGGCGAGCAGCGCTGACGCCACCATAAAGATCGCGTTCAGAATATTGTTCGCAGCGATGATGCGCGAACGATGCGACTCGTCGGAACGCTCCTGAATCAGGGCATACAGCGGCACGCTATACAGACCGCCGCTCACCGACAACATGAACAGATCAAACACGACGCGCCAATGCTCGGATTTGCCGATAAATTCCATTGCGCCACTTTGGCCGACCGGATGCAAGCCTTTGGTGGCGAAGTACAAATCAATAGCGAACACGCTCATGCCAATGGATCCGAAGGGCACAAGGCCAATCTCAACCTTTTTGCCAGATAGCCGCTCACACAAGAGCGAACCAACCGCGACGCCAACCGCGAAAACCGCGAGCAAAAGTGTTGCGACCTGCTCATTCCCGCCCAGCACATCCTTGCTCATATTGGCGAATTGGTTCAGCAGCATCGCACCGTAAAACCACAGCCACGAAATGCCGAGCATCGAGCGCCAGACGACGATGTTTTTTGCAGCGAGACGCAGGTTGTTTGCGGTTTCGGTGAACGGATTCCAGTTGAGTTTGAGCGATGGATCGGTCGCCGCCGCTGCTGGAATGCTGCGGCTGACGAGATACCCAATCACCGCGACAATAATTGTCACTGCAGCTACAAACATCGGCCCGCTCGGTTTGATCGCAACGACTACGCCACCGACAATCGTGCCCACCAAAATTGCCACAAACGTGCCCGATTCGACCAGCGCATTACCGCCCACTAGCTCATCGCTCTGCAACGCCTGCGGCATGATTGCGTACTTCACCGGACCGAACAGGGTTGAATGCAAACCCATTGCAAACAGGCAGACAAACAGGATAAGCAGGTTTGCGGTTACGAAAGCCACTGCGGCGAGCGCCATCACCACGATCTCGAAAATCTTTACGCTGCGAATCACGCGTGTCTTCTCGTACTTGTCAGCGAGCTGTCCCGCGAACGCAGAGAAAAGCACGAACGGCAGGATGAACACCGCGCCCGCAGCATTCACCAGCAAGTTCGAATCCATGCCCGCCAGCGTCATGCCACCAAACGCCATGAAAATGATCATGCCGTTTTTGAACACGTTGTCGTTCATCGCCCCTAAAAACTGAGTCCAGAAGAACGGCGCGAAGCGGCGCTCGCCCAGCAAGGCAAATTGACTGTGTTCCGACATGGTGACCCCGTTGTTATTCAGTGCGTGGATTCTGCCTCAGGCTGAATCAAAGCCACCAGAAACCCGGTGGGTATCGGTTTGCAACACTGTCGGTGCGGCCTTAAGGCGAAGAGATTTCAGCGCGAGCGGTTCTCTAGTCAAAATTCAAGCGCAGTACGACTCGCGTCGTGGGTGCTCCCGCGCTTCAACGCTTACTTCTTCACCGCATTCGGAAAGAACAACTGCTCGCCGCCAATTTTGTAGCCGGCAATCGTCGCCTGCCCATCGGCACTCACCAGCCAGTTGATGAACTTCTGCCCCGCTTCGGACTTTACGTGCGGATGCTTTTTCGGGTTGACGAGAATCACGCCGTATTGATTGAACAGTTTGGCATCGCCTTCGACGATGACCTTGAGGTTCTGACGATTTTTGAACGACAGCCAGGTGCCGCGATCCGCGAGGATGTAGGCGTTCATTGCCGCAGCCGTGTTGAGCGCTGGCCCCATGCCCGAGCCCGTATCGCGATACCACGCCTGCTTTTCCGTCGCCGGGTCGAGGCTGGCCATTTTCCAGTACCGCAATTCCGCGGCATGCGTGCCACTCTTGTCGCCGCGAGAGACGAAGGGTGCTTTGCCCGTGTACACCGCTTTCAAACCAGCAACGATGTCTTTCCCCCCCGCTTTGGCAGGATCATCACTGGGGCCGATGAGCACAAAGTCGTTGTACATCACAGCGATGCGCTCAACGCCCGCGCCTTCTGCGATGAATTTTTCTTCAGCGACCTGATCGTGGACAAACACGACGTCCGCGTCACCGCGACGGCCAACGTCGAGCGCCTGTCCTGTGCCCAATGCAACGACTTTGACGGTAATTGCCGTGGCTCTCTGTGCCTGCGGCAGCAGATACCCGAACAAGCCTGATTGCTCGGTTGAGGTGGTGGACGAGACGGTGATGGTCGTCTCCTGCGCGAAAGCCGGCGTCGATGTCAGCGCGCTCATGGAAATGGCCGATAGCGCAAGTGCGGTCAGGTGCGAAATTCGATTCATAACGATTCTCCTTTGATACTCATAACAATTCCCCTTCGAGGAAAGACCGCGCGGCGGCTGAGCAGGGCGACGAAAAAAATTCAGCGGCGACTCGGTCTTCAACGATCCTTCCGGCATCCAGAAAAACGATTCGGCGCGCAAGGCGCTTGGCTTGCGCAACGTTGTGTGTGGTGAGCACCAGCGCCGTGCCTTCCGATTGAACGGCCTGCAACAGGGCTTCGACATCGCGCATTGCCGCCGGCGCGAGATTGGCCGTCGGTTCATCCGCGAGCAACAGGCGTGGCTTGCAGGCCCATGCGCGGGCGAGCGCCAGGCGTTGCTGCTCGCCGCCGGAGAGCGACCGCGCTGGCTGGTTCGCGGTCGCGCTCAAGCTGCAGGCGGCGAGTGCACGCTGCGCTTGTTCGGTGCAGGCAGGCTCCGCGACGCCACGGATCGACAGCACGAAACGCACGTTGTCCAGCACCGTGCGCTGAAGCAACGCGGGTCGTTGAAAAATCAGCGACTGCTCATTTACGGGCACAGTCTGTACGCTGCCGAGATTCGGCGAAGTGATTGCATTGCAAAGCTTCAGGAGCGTGGATTTTCCAGCCCCGTTAGCACCCAGCACGACAACACTTTCGCCTTCGTAAATTGTGAGATCAATATCCGTGAGCAGTGCTTTTTCGTCAATGATCACTGAGGCACGGCGTATTTTCACCAGCGCAATCGGTGGGTTGGTGGACGTCAGTGCATCAACCATGACGCCGCTCCATCCCCGATTTCAATATCTGCGCAGCCCCGTTGACAATGAGCACCAGCGTGACAAGCAACAAGCCGAGCGCAAGCGCTAAAGGCAAATCACCCTTCGATGTCTCAAGCGCAATCGTGGTCGTCATAACACGCGTCGAACCCGCGATATTGCCGCCGACCATCATCACTGCGCCAACCTCCGCGATCGCGCGCCCAAATCCTGCAAGCAGCACAACAGCCAACGAAAAGCGCGCTTCGAACAATAGCGTGACGATGCGCTGCCACGCGCCCAATCCCAGCGACGTGAACCAGTCACGAAGCGGCACATGCGCGTCCTCTATGGTCTGACGTGCGAGTGCGGCAATGATTGGCGTAATCAATATCGTTTGTGCCATCACCATGCCGGCAGGCGTGAATAGCCAGCCCAATGGCCCCATCGGACCACTGCGTGAAAGCAGCAAATACACAATCAGGCCGACTACCACGGGCGGCAACCCCATGGATGCATTGAGCAGCACAACTATCGGTGTTCGCAAACGACATGAAGTGAGTGCAGCCCACGCACCCAGCGGGAGTCCGATCAACGCGGCGATCACAGTGGCAGTCGCACTCACACGCAGCGACAACGCTGTGATTTCCACGAGCGTTGAATCGCCAGCGAGCAGCAGCGAGCCCGCTGCGGCAATTGAGTCTGCGAAAAGACTCACTTCGGATTCGATGTTGCGTCAGATGGCAACTGCATCGGCATCAGCAAAGCAGCAATTTGTGCGCTTTCAATTTCTGAAAGTCTTAACTCGCAGCGCTCACCAGCGCCAACGGCGAAACCCAGGTTCTTGCCAACGCCGGCGCAGCCGAGCCACCGATCGGACAGCACAGACTCCGCTGCGGTTTGATCCCGTACGCGCACAACGTCAATCCACGCGCGCTGATCGAGAAACACTTCGAGATGCCCACTCACCGTTGCGGTGAACTCTACGACACCACCGAAGCTTGATTTCTTGCTGTCAACAGTAGATCGTGAGCGACGGCCAAACGTCAGGGTCTCAGCGGACTGCAGCGTCATTGCCAGCCGTTTCGCGACGGCGACGACGGGAATCACCGCCGCTTCGTTGTCAGGCGTGCGCCCTGCCGCACCAGACACCGCTACCGGCGCGCTCGTCCAAGCGGAATGCGCCCCCTTGAGCCGCGTATCAACATTAGTACAAACCGCTGCAGGTGCTGAGAAGCCACACTCCGCCATCACCTTTTGCGCTCGCTGCGCTAGCACGAACCGTACAAATTCGCGTGCTGCGTCGGGTGCAACCGGCGTGAGTCCAAGGGCATAGGAAGTCGCTACGTCAAACTCAGCGGGAACGCTAATACTGGTGATTTTGGCGTCTGCCTTTTGCGCGATACGAGCGTTAGTGCAGTACGTCACAAAGACATCGGCGCGTTTCTCAAGCAGGGCGCGGGCGTAGGGCGCTGTTGTGTCGAGAAGGTTTACTTCTGCGCCCGTCAGCTTTTTAGCCTTTGCGTCTAGCGTAGCGAACGCACCGGGTCGCGCGGCGTCAATCTTCTTAAACATTTGCCAGGTGTAGTCACCGGCGGGATCGGCGCCCGGTGTCGACGTGCCGAGAACTGTGGTTGGGGCGAGCAAGGTGTCGATCAGCGTCGATTCTGAAATCGGAAAGTCCGGACGCGCGATGATGCAAAGCGAATTGCTAGCAAACACGTTGGACGAGCGCAATTTGCCGGCGGCAACCAGCCTTTCGGTGTGAGTGGGCGAAGCAGAGGCGAAGATGTGTACGGCCTCGCCAGCCTCGATCTTTTCGCGCAGCTTGCCGGAAGGTCCGAACACGAACTGAAAAGTGGGAACGGGTTGAGTGGGCGCTGCACCGCGACGTTCTGCCACGTATGTTCGCTCAAGCGCTCCCACCGCGTCACGCAGGCTGCCGGCTGCGTAGATTTTGATAACGGGTGGTTCTGCTGCGTTCACTATCGAAACCTGTGCGAAAACCGCACACAGCACGAACTGCATGAACCAAAGGCGCATTGACTGGCGGGCGCACCACAAGCCAAATCCAGAGCCGCCGACATTCATTTCCGTCACTTCTTCACCCGTAAAACCAACCAGTATTTTGCGTTTTCATGCGACGTTGATTTAATATGTAATTGGCTACATAACTTGCAAGCATTTACCTCAGTACCGCAATGACCAGACCGCCAGCGTTACACATCAGTTTCTCCACAGTGGCCGAAGCCGTAATCGGTGCAGAACGTGTGAACTTGAGCGATCTGGCCCGAAGCCTGCGTACCGTCGCCGACACGCAATCGATCACCCAGGCTGCGCGGGCGTTAGGTGTGACTTACCGGACGCTTTGGGGGCGACTGCTGGACTTTGATGCGGCGCTGGGCTGCAAGCTGGTCGGCAAATCACGGGGGCGGGGCACGAGTCTGACGAGCAAGGGTCGCGCGATTCTTGCCGTATTAGAGAAACATGGCGAACTTTTTGCTCAGCCCGCTCGGGATCGCGTGAAAATTTTTGCTGCCGATCTCATGCAATCGTTACGCGATGAGGCGCAGCTGCGACTGATGGCGAGTCATGACTTTGCGATTGCGCAGGTGTTTGCCCGCCCGACACCCGGCACAACGGATGCAAAAGCGCTGGGACTTGCGGATGCGATTCAGACAAGCAGCGGTGGTAGTGTGGACTGCATTCGCACGCTATTGCGAGGTGATGCTGATCTGGCGGGTTATCACCACGTGACACTGGCAACAAACATCGGTGCTGCACAGTCGGAATCATCTTTGTGGGCCGGCGTCGAACAGAGCTCAGACTTCTGGAGTGTGCCCCTGATGCAGCGTGAGCAAGGGCTCATCATCTCGCCACGACTGAAAGGAAAAGTATCGTCGCTGGCTGATCTCACGCACAGCAATGTGCGATTCATTAACCGTCAGCGCGGATCGGGCACACGGTTGCTCTTGGACTCGCTGCTTGCCGACGCGAGCGTCGCCTCCGCCAGAATTTCCGGCTATGAGCACGAGGAATTTACCCATCAAGCGGTCGCAGCGAGCATCGCTGCGGGTGCCGCCGATGTCGGCTTGGGGCTGCGCGCTGCCGCAGCCCAGTTCAAGCTGCAATTTGTACCTCTCGCGGTTGAGATTTATCGGTTGGCGGGCCGCATCGAAACACAAAATCATCCACATGTGCGCGCGCTTATCGCGGCAGTGCGCACAAACGCGGCAAGGCTGCCCGGATACAAAACGCTGAGCTAGGTCTTTGCAGGTTTTGCCTTACTGGATTTAGTGCTGAGCTTGCCACCAAACCCCTCAGCGACCAGCGCCGCGCCGTAAAGCACCAGCGCCCAGATGACAAACACGGTCACCATGAGCACAGGGAACGCGATGAAGGCTCCGTAGAGTGATTTCAGTTGCTGTAGCTGCGCGAAATAATGCGTGATGAGGTAGCGCGCAACCACAATAAGCACGGTCACCAAAAGCGCGGAAGCGAGCGGCGACTTCCACGCATTTAGCCGAGCCGGAACCCATCGGTAAATCAGGGTCAGCGCAGCAATCAGGGGAACACCGATTTCAAACGGGTCGAAAGCCGATTGAATTGGTTGGCTCAGTGTCGGCATTAATGCAGACAGGAATTTTTCGAGAAATCGAATCACCCAAAACAACGCAGCAACCACCGGCGGAACCACTAGCAGCACGACCAACGCGCCGCGAACAAATCCCCAGAGATTACGTCGGTTCGAACCCCAAATCCGGTCTACTGCAGCGTTCAGGGCAAGTGCTTTCAGCAACAAGTCGCCTGCAATGATGGCGATACCCGTCATGCCCAAACCTTTGGCATTCGCACGCAACTTGTCCACCACCGCAACTACCTGTTTCGCCGTTTCCGGAAACAAGTTGGTGAACAGGAAATCGCGAAACGCACCGTCGGCGGCTTTGATGATCGAACTTTGCTGCGATAGCCAAAACAACACGCCGAGCACTGGTAACAGTGCAAGCAACGACAGAAAAGCCAGATAGCCAGAATAGATCATGCCGTCGGCTTTGAGGAACCGCCGGAGAGCGCGCCAGAGGGTCATACTGCGGAAGTATTCAATTGGAATGGCGCGGGAACGCTCCGCGCCACCAGCGCCCTCACCCTAGCCCTCTCCCTCAAGGGCAGAGAGGACCTTGAGCACATTAACGAAGGAACCAATGCGCGTCGCGAGCGGGCGGCAGGCGAGGCGCGCACGAACGACGCGTACACACGTACGCGAGGTCGTGTGCAACGAAGCATCCCGCCCGCGCAGCAGCGCATCAAACGTGCTGGCCGCCGTTGACGTGTATCTCCGCTCCGTTGATATACGAGCTCTGCGAAGTACACAAAAAGTAGATCAGTGTCGCAACCTCGGACGGCTTGCCCAAACGCCTGAGCGGAATCTCACGCTGCACGATTTCGTCCGTCCCTGCCGACAAAATCGAGGTATCAATCTCACCCGGAGCAATCGCGTTGCAGCGCACGCCATGACGCCCAAAATCATTCGCCATTTCGCGCGTCAGGGACGCCAACGCCGCCTTCGATGCTGCATAGGCCACACCCGCAAAAGGATGCACCTTGCCGCCAGCAATCGAGGTGACGTTCACCACGCTGCCCTGCGCCGTTTTCAGCTCATCAAACAGGCCACGTGCCAAAAGCGCAGTCGCGAACAGATTCACATTCATGACGTTTTGCCAGACACTGATATCTGCGTCGAGAACACCCATTCGACTGCCATCGGGCATCTTGGGCGAAATGCCGGCATTGTTAACCAGCGCAGAGAGTTTTCCGCCCGTCTCGGGCTCGGCCAGTTTGGCCTTGATGCGTGCGATCGCTGCCGGGAATTGGTCCAGATCGTTGAGATCCATCTGGACATGATCCTTTTCGCCTTGCGGCCAGGGGCAAATCTTGTCGAATGGCTGCCGTGAGACTGTGATCACCCGCCATTCCGCTGAATGAAAATGCTTGACCGTCGCATGGCCAATCCCGCGTGATGCGCCGGTGAGTAGCAGGGTTTTTTTGGTGTCAGGCATAGCCTCATTGTAGGCGCGCATCGCTATGTGCGCGCCGCCTTGCCCGCTGCTACAGCCGCATTTCCAGCCGAAGCGCCACCGCCATATCGGTTCGCCCGGTGGCAATGACGGTTTGGCGCTGGCCGTCGGCGAGGGTGACACCAGTGGTCAGCGCGTCAATGGGCGAGATATTCGATAGCGACAGACGCAGCTTGGCGAGCGAATTAACCGTCCACAGCGCATAGGCGTCATAAACACGCTTGGTCGATATTTTTTGCAGCTGCGTATCACTCTGCTGCGTGGTGTAGGCGGGCGTCCAGGCGACATTGCCCCCCACCGAGACTGGCAGATTTCGCAACTTGTAGTCAGCGCCCAGATTGCCGGAAGCGCGTGGCTGCTGGTCGATACGGTTATAAGGCCCCATGATCGCAGCTACCTTTGAATCGTAAAGACTCAGATTGAACCGCAAATTCAGTGGAATCGCGTCGTCAATGAGCTCCTTCAGCTGGAATTTCGCATCGAATTCGATGCCTCGGGTGATTGCTTTGCCAATATTTTGCGGACGACTGACATAGCGATCAGCGGGTGCCCAGGAAACGTTTTCAAGAGCGGTGACGTTGCGGATCAAATCCTTGATGTCCCGCACAAACAGATTCGCAGACACCACGCCGCCGGATTTCAGGTAGCGTTCGAAAGCGAGATCAATGCCATTGGCGCGCTCGGGCTTGAGGCCTGGGTTACCGGCACGGTCGGGTGAAGTTGCCGTGTTCGCGCCGGGCACGGGATAGAGCGTGTTTAACGACGGCCGGGCGCTCAGCTGCCCGACGTTCGGAGCGCGGTAGCTCTGCGTCAAACTGAGGCGCAGCTGATCACGCGAAGGCGCAGCGAAGCGCCACACCAGATGTGCCAGTGGCGTCAGCACTTTGCTTGTGTTGGTAAAGGTATCCTGCGCGTTACTGCTCGACGTCCTGATCGTTTCGTAGCGCAGGCCCGCGTTGGCGGCCCACTGCGGATTGATATCCCATTCGTCCTGGATATAGACGGCGAATCGACGCGTCGTGACATCAAACTCTGAACCTAGATCAGCGAGCTGCTGAACGCCGTTGAGTAGAGTCACCGAAGTCTCGTTGCGCGCCAGATTTTCAACATCCCAGCCCGCGGTGACAGAGTGCGAACTGGAAGCGAAATTACGAACGACCTTGCCGTTCATGCTCCACGACAGATCGCGCACATCGCCGCGGCTCGTTTGCAGCAGGCTGCGTACGCCGCCGTTGCCGAATTGCTCGGAAACCGAATCCGTGTTGGACCAGAACTTGCCGACACCACCGCGAATTTCGTAACGCGTATCGGCATCGAAGCGCTTGTTCAGATTTAGATTGATACGTGCAACATCAAAACGACCGACGAACGAGCCAGCACGCGTCGCGTAGGGCGATGGGGTCAATCCAACGGGTTGATCGAGCGTGCCGTTGGAGTGATTTTCCGCAGTGTTATGAGCCAGAAAAGTTTGCACACCAAACTGCTCGCCGTTACCCAAACGCCACTGCATGCGACCGTTCAGAAAAATGTTTTCACGCTCGGCATTGCTTCGGCCAAAGCTGAATTGCTCCAGCGTCTTCGCGCCAGTGAGCAAATCTTCATAAATCGTATGCGACGCATCTTCGGTGAGCTGATGCGTGAATGTGGTCGACGCCGAAACGTTAAAGGTACCCGCTTCACCCATCGTTCCGTTGTGCGTCCAGGACGCGTTCGGCGAATACTTTCGGCGCTCTTCCTGAACCCCCAGTTTCACGTCGTTATTGGTTTGTCGCAGCGGTTCGCGCAGGATGATGTTGATGGTTCCGGCAATCGCCCGCGCACCGGTTTCCGCCGTTGGCGCACGAAGAATTTCGATGCGCTCCACCTGATCCGGCGTGATTTGTTCAACCGAAAAGCCCGGCGGAATGCGTTGCCCGTCAAGCAGAATCTGTGTGAAGCCGCCGCCCATACCGCGCATCATGGGCGCGCCGGGGCGCCCTGGACGCCCGCCAGTGGTCACTCCCGGCAGGCGACGCATCGCCTCCCCTAGATTGCTGTCGCCGTACTGCTCCAGATCCTCGCGTGTGATGATGATTTTTGCGGCGCTGGCATTGCGACGCTCATCGGTGGCGCTGTTTTTTCCAGTGATCTCGACGGCCTCGACGCGTTGCGCGCGAGTGCCGGGTTGAGCGGCGGGCGCTGGCGCGGGAGTCTCCGCCGGGGCGTCAGCTGGTGCAGATGCAGGCGACGGGGGAGGCGAAGGTGGCGTTTGAGCGACAGCGCTGATCGCTGGAAGGAAGACGCAGGCGATGGCGAGCGGCACTGCTCGTCGGGCAAAAGAAGGCATGAAGAACTTTGGTGGACAGACGATGCAGACATTCATGTCAGCGACACAAGAACTTTCGATTCTAGGGGCCGCATGGCATACCCGGTCAGCACGTTTAGCGATTTCGAAAGCACTCGATGATCGAGCGCTAGTCTGGTGCGCCGAGCACGAGCGTTACCGTGATGGGCGACGTCGTGAAGTCATAGGCTCGCTGAATCACCTTGAAAAAAACAGGTGGTTCATCCAGCGTGACGCGCATCAAATCGCCCACTTGCGGCATCGTCATGCCCTGATCCGCATTGGTAGAGAACGTGAACTCAGTGCTGTGAATGAGTTTTTGTGCGGTGGGGGTTAGGGTGAGTTTGAGTTCCATATCTCTCTCCGTACAACGCGCCGCTAACTACGCAACCAAGTCTGTGTATCTTCCAGCGCCAAAGCAAACCGGCGCATCACCTCTGCAATCTCCGGCTCGGTGATGATCAGCGGTGGGCTGAATGCAATGATGTCGCCGCCCATAGCCCGCAGAATCAGACCGTGCTCTTGCGCGCGACGCACAAGATAAGGCCCAACGCCCCGCTTGGGGTCGAAGGGCTTGCGCAGCTTCGGGTCTTCGGCGAGTTCAACCGCGCCGATCAGACCCACGCTGCGCACATCGCCCACGAGCGGGTGCCCGGCAAATTTTTGCAGCCCGGCGGCAAACGCAGGCGCCACCGCACGAACGTGCTTCACCAAGTCGCGTTCTTCGTAAATCTTTAATGTCTCCAGCGCAATCGCACAGCCGAGCGGATGCCCCGAATAGGTGTAGCCATGGCCGAAGACTCCGACGCCTGCGCTCGCGTCGGCGCAGGCCTGATAGATCTTGCCACTCACGTAAAGCGCCGAAAACGGCACGTAAGCCGACGTGATCATTTTGGCGGTCGTGAGCATGTCGGGCTCAAGGTTGTACGTCTGCGAGCCAAACAAATTACCGGTGCGCCCGAAGCCCGTAATGACTTCATCAGCGATAAAAAGAATCTCGTATTTTTTGAGAATGGGCTGAATTTTTTCGAAGTATGTCGGCGGCGGAATAATCACGCCGCCCGCGCCCTGCACAGGCTCCGCAATAAAACCACCGATCGTTTCAGCGCCTTCCTTGAGGATCAATGCCTCCAGCTCGTCGGCCAGACGGGTCGCGAATTGCTCCGATGACTCGCCGTCTTTTGCGAATTGATACGGATGCGGACAGCCCGTGCGCAACACGCCATCAATCGGCAAATCAAAGTGCTGATGCATTGCCGGAATGCCTGATAACGAAGCGGTCGCAACGGTCACGCCGTGATAACCCTTGACCCGTGCGATGATCTTTTTCTTCTGCGGCTTGCCGATGGCGTTATGGTAGTAGCGCACCAGTTTGAACGCCGTGTCGTTTGCCTCCGAGCCCGAGTTGGCAAAGATCACCCGACCGTCACGCAGCGCCTGCGTCGGGGCCAGCGAGATCAGCTTTTCGCTGACCTCTGCGACGACGTTGTGCGCCTTGCCTGAGAACGAGTGGTAGTACGGCAGCTTGTCCATCTGCCGCTTCGCCGCGTCCGCCAGACGCCGCTCGCTGAAACCGAGCGACGCGCACCACAACCCTGCCATGCCCTCGATGTAGCGCTTGCCCGTGTCGTCAATCACCTCGATGCCGTCACCCTCGACGATGATGAGCGGCGCATCCTTCTCAATCGCACGCAGGTTGGTGTAAGGATGAAAGTGATTGGCGACGTCTTTGCGGGCCAATTCGCCTGCGAGCGGGGCTGATACGGGTGCGTTCATGGAGTTGCAATTTCACGCTGTTTGTAAGGTCTTTGCATTATCGGTGACAAGTACGGCTTTTTTATGTAACCCTCATTACATTGGGGCTGCACCCGTCTTTTTATAGAAGTCGACTTTGCGCTTTTATTACGGTGAGCCCCTTACTCGTGGTACTTCTAGCGAAAAGCCATACGGTCGTTTTCTGCAAAAATCGAGCAACATTGCCCGCCACGCCATGCGCAGTCTCCGGTCGTCGCTCAAGCCGCCTGCTGCGGTCAAATCGGTCCGCCGGGCAAGCGCCTTAACCTCCAACATGGATCTGCCCCCACTTCAAATTCCGCGTCATCAGCATCACACCTGCCAGCACGGCAAACAGCAATAGCGATCCCGCCAGCAGCGCATGCTGCTCCGACTGCAGCACCAAATAGAGAACGCCGTAGAGCACCGTAAGGGCAGCCGCGGTCGGCAGGGCACGCGCCCATCCGCCGAGCACCGCCTTGGCATAAACCACGATCAAGCCGATGCACGCGACAGCGGCCGCAAGGTAGGCTAGCGCGAACGACACATGCTCGGACAAACTGAGCAGCAACAAAAAGAACGCTGCGAGCGCTGCGCCAATCAACAGATATTGCATCGGATGAACTGGCAGCCGCTTCAACAGTTCCAGCATGCCGATGCCGACAAAAGTCAGCGCGATGAACAGTAGTCCGTACTTCGTCGCGCGGTCAGCGAGCGAAGCGGGATTGACCGGATCAATGAATTCGACACCGAAGGATTGTAGGCAGGCACCACCCGCAGCCGTTGCGTTGGCCGTCTGGGCTTGCGGGTCCACGTACGACACGCCGCGCGCGTAGTTTTGCTCGCCGTATCCGGCGCGGCGCAGGTCGCAGAGTGCGCCACCGTTGCCCCCGATTTGTCCGCGCGCTGTTGACGCGAGCGACGACACGTTCCACGTCGCCTCGAAACCCGCGTCGCTGACCTTGCGCTCGCGAGGCAAGAAAGCGCCACTAAACGACGGGTGCGCCCAATCCGACTTGAGCGTCACCGTGTTGTCCACACCGAGCGGAATAAAACTCAGCGATTCCACGCCGACAAGCTCAACCTCCAGCTGCAACGTGAACGGTGCCGCGCTCAAGGCTTCAACACCAGGAAGCGCTGCCTCGAAACCCGCTTTGAAAAGATCACCGCCCGAGCTTGCCTGCGCCTGCAAGGCGCCACCGGATGAGCCGATTTTTACGCTGCGAATGCCACGCAAATCGGTTACCGCAAATTCCACTTTGGGCGCATCGCATGCGACGGCGACTACCGGTGCTTTCACCGGCGGCGGCGAAAGCGCGGTCAGCGCCGTTGTGGGCCAGGCGACATCGGCCTTCGCGTCGAGGTTAAACGAGTTAACTTTGTAGAGGCCCCGATAGCGCGGCTCAATGCGGCTCGCCGCATTCCACTTCATCGTCTCGGGCAACGCTTTCAAAACGTACTCATGTTCCGTGCGCTCTGTCGTCGTTTTTTTGTCGACCGTGACCTGTTTCTCGATGGTTTCCACGCATCGCCGCGTGAGCACGGGCCCGGCAATGGCCTGCGGCCCGGCAAGGCTGCGGCGAATGCTCTCCGCCGCCTGCGCCCGATAGCCGATGCGCTCGGCAGCCATGCCAGAAATCATGGACAGGCCAGAAATGAGCAACAACAAAATCGCCGCGAGCGCCGCTGCTTTTATTACGAGTGGTTTCAAAATTTTCCCCATGAAATGACGTGAAGTCGTCAGTGTCGATCGCGTGTGTGCGGGGAAAATGAAGTTTGTGAAGTGAGTGTGAAGTTTGAGTAAACCTGGGTAAGGCGCGTATTTGGGTCGTTGCGTGCCCGCCCTACCTTGTCATCGGCACGTTCATGCGAACGACGGTGGGATTTACAAAGCTCACCACAGTGAGTTTCCCACCGTGTAACTCCGCCACCTGCCGGGCGATTGCAAGACCAAGGCCGCTGCCCTTTGCCCGTGAACCTGCGGCATCTTCCGGTCGCGGTGTCGATATAAATCTTTCACCAATCCGATCACGCACATATTCGGCAAAGCCCGGCCCATGATCGATCACATCGATGTGTATTTCACCGTTCAACTCGCTCGCTTTAATCGCAACATCTGCGCCCGGCGGCGAAAAATCCATCGCATTGTCGAGCAGGTTATTAAGCGCCAACTGCAGCAATTCTGTGTCGCCACGAAGCGTCAGATCAACAGGTGAAATCGTCTGCGCGACGCGTACTTGTCGATGCTCCGCGCGGGGGTGTGAACGCGCCACGACGCCAGCAAAGAGTGCGCTGACACCGACCGAACTCACGTGCTGCGGCGCACTCAATTGCTCCAGCTTCGACAGCTCCAGCATGCGCTCCACCGTCACATGCATGCGCTCGCTCTGCGCGACAACACTCGTCGCAAAGCGCTCACGGTCAGCCGCAGGCAGCTCCTCGCGCAACAACTCGCCCGACGCGCGAATCGCCGCCAGTGGCGATTTCAGTTCATGCGTCAATGCGCGCACCGTGCTCTCGATGTAGCGCTGGCCTTCAAGTCGTTCGCGCATCGCGGCCATCGCTTGCGCCAGCTTGCCCAGCTCACCAGGCAGCGCTGGCACGGGCGTTCGGCGCCCCGCCTCCACGGCCTCGGCATAGCGCGCCAGCCGCCGAACCGATGCGACGATCCACAGCGTTGCTAGCACGCCAATCACGAGCGAAAGTCCCAACAGCCATGCGCCGCTCGTAAGAATCTTTAGCTCGGCGCGTTCAATGAACGGCGCCACCGTCGAGGTGGGTTTGGCCACACTCAAGACGCCAATCGCTTTGCCATCCTTCACAATTGGCGCGGCAACGTAGAACACGGTGCCAGGGTCGTACGACTGAACATCCTTCGCTTCCTTGCTGGTTCTGGCTCCATAGCTCCCACGCAACGTCAGCAAAACATCGCGCCATTTCGAGAAATCCTGTCCGACTGACTGGTTCTCGGAATCGAAGCGCACGATGCCGGCGTTATCGGTCACGTACACCCGAAAATCCACGCTGTTTTTTGCGAGTCCCCACACCTTCGCCTTAGGGTCGCGCTCGTTGTAGGCCTTCACGGCCCGTGAGAAATCGCCTTCGTTGATGCGTCCGTTCGCCAAGT
This sequence comes from Burkholderiales bacterium, assembly GCA_043777615.1. Lineage (GTDB taxonomy): Bacteria > Pseudomonadota > Gammaproteobacteria > Burkholderiales > Casimicrobiaceae > Casimicrobium. The sequence continues at coordinate 23,173 of JAYWHV010000243.1, forward strand.
CCGTGGTTGCGAGTTCGGCGAGCACGTTGGCCGAGTCAATCATCACCTCCTCCATGACTTCGCGCACAGAAGGTTTGATCTCGTTGACAAACACGTTGAGCACGAAGAATGCAGCCAATCCGAGAATCGCGAATACACCGAACAGCAGGCGAATACCGAGATGCATGGCTAGGCTGTGCCGCCCGAAATATTGATGCTGTAGCCCAGTCCGCGATGCGTCTCAATCGGGTCGAGGTCAGGGCGAATAGCTTTCAGTTTCGCGCGCAGCGTTTTGATGTGCGTGTCGACGGTGCGATCGCCGCTCTCCGCCTCGGCGCCCCACGCGGCATCCAGCAGCCGCTCGCGCGCGCACACCCGCTCCGGTCTCGCGAGCAGTGTCTTCAGCAGCAGATACTCACGCCGCGTCAGCGCAAGGGGCGTTCCGCTGAAGGTGATTCGCTGCGCGTCTTCGTCCACGCGTATCAGCGTCGTGGCAACCTGCGCGGGCGCAGCACTCACCCGCCGCAGCACCGAGCGAACACGCAAACTCACTTCACGCGGGCTAAACGGCTTGGTCACGTAGTCATCTGCCCCCAGTTCCAGGCCGACCACGCGATCAATTTCTTCGCTGCGTGCGGTCAGCAAAATGATCGGCAGTGCAGATGACGAACGAACCTCACGACACAGCTCGAATCCGCTACCGTCTGGCAATCCCACATCCAGAATCATCAACGCGGGCAGGTGATCGGCAAGCTCACGCCGCGCATCCGCAATCAGACTCACATGCGTCGTCGTCATGCCATCGGTCGAGAGCGCATACGCCAACGCATCGGCGATGGCGTCTTCGTCCTCGACGATAAGGATACGAGGTTTGGGCATGGGGGTCATCGCGAGCGACTAATTTTCCGGGATGCGGGTTAAAGGCCCGGAGCAAACTCTACCTGGTTTTTTCCTGCCTGTTTGGCTCGATATAGCGCTGCATCGGCTCTGGCCAAGGTAATTTCGAACGGTTCGCCCTCCGCTTTTCGCGTCGCACCACCAATGCTGCATGAACCGAGGCCTGACCATTTTCCGGCTAACCCGTTGGCCACGCTTAGGCGCAAACGTTCGGCGATTTCGGCGGCGACCTTTGCATCGGTATCGAGCAGGAGGACAACAAATTCGTCGCCTCCCCAGCGACCCAGCACGTCCTGTTGACGCAAACTTGACGCGATGAGCGCAGACATTTCGCGCAGGAGAACATCGCCATAAGCATGACCACGACTGTCGTTCACGGCTTTCAATCCATCAACATCGGCGATCAATATCGACGCCGCTTTGCCGTCAAGATTGCAGCGCTCAAACGCGGAGACGGCTTGGCTCTCGATGGCGGAGCGCGAAAGGATTCCGGTCAGGCTGTCGACCTCGGCGCGCCGCCGGAATCGCCGCGCACGGCTGAGTTGCCAGAAGGCGAAGGCGGCGGCCACGAGTGCAGAGAAAGTAACGAGCGCCACAACCAGTCGTTGCGTCAACACACGCTGTTCGGCAGCATCGAGTTGCGCCGCGCGCAGACGCGATTCCTGCTCCATCTGCTTTTCGCGCAACTCACGTTCGTTGAGCCGATACAAATCTCCCTGTGCGGCAACGACGTCGCGCAGCGTCAATCGATCACTCTCAGTGTTCAACTGCGCAGCCTCGCGCATCGCCTGCAGCGACGCTTGCGATTGCCCCTCGCTGGCGAGCACCTCGGCTTCAGCCGTTCGCAGCAACGCCTTCAGCCATAACTGCTGGTCGTTCGCAACCGCCGCTTTTGCGCTGTCAAGCGCCAACCGCGCCAGCCCCGGCTGACGGGCAATGGCAAGCAATCGCGCCTGCTGCAAACCGAAGCGCGCTCGCACAACCGGGTCATCAATGCGCGCGATCAGCGGTGCCGCCTTGTTGGACCACACCGTTGCCACTGCAAACTGTGAACGCTCCATCGCGACATCCGCGCGATCCAGGGCGGCCACGGTCTGGCCCATCGGATCGGCAAACTCCAGAGCGCGCGTGTAGCTCGATTCAAGCGACGATGCCGCTCGATCCAGTTGCCCCGCACGCGTGAAAACTCGTCCCAGCGCCAGATCCGCATAGCCCGCGAACTCCTGATTGCCCGATTGCAGCGATAACTTGAGGAGTTTTTCGCCGGCAGCGATTGCAGACTTGGCGTCGCCAACAGCACGCAGCAACTCGGCCTGTGTGTAGTAAACCCCGAGCGTCACCGACGAAATGACACCGGACTTCGTAGAGCGATCACCCTCAACCAGATTGACCGCTTCATTACTCATTTGCATCGCCGGCGCGAACTCATTAATTTCCTGCAGTAACGTTGCATACGAGCTCAGCTGTCGCGCCAACGGCAACGCGCGCCCGGTTAAGCGTTGCGCCTTCAACGCGCGCACGATGCGATCACGTGCGGAACTGGAAGTTCGATTCGACGCGAATTCCATCTGCCCTGCGAGGCCGTCAAGCGACGCCGCCATCGATGCGTCGCCCATTTTCGACGCGAGCGCAAAGGCTGCCTCGACCGCAGGCAAAGCTGAATGACTCGCGCCATACGAGTAACGCAGTTCACCAAACAAAAAAATCAACTCAGTGATGAGTTCAGGCGCATCCGCTGCGTCGAGTCGCTGAATGGCGCTGACGAGTTCGGCGTCGAAGGTCGGGCTGCCGCGATCACTTTGCTGCTTTAACCGCGCCAGTTCGCTTTCGCTTAAACGACCTTGCGCTTGTGCAAAACTCAACGCGGTCAACGCAAAACACAGGCAGGCAAAGACGCCGACGACCCTCAAGCGTCGTCGCCTCTTGAATGAGTTTGTGAATCGCATCGGGGCTATGTTTTCTTTACTCGCCTGCCGCTATCGCTGTTGCTTTTGCGCCACGCCAAGCGCGCGAGCCTGCACCACAAGCTTGTTATGCGCATCAAGGAACGCGGCGGCGATGACTTTGCCTTCGTTGGTGATGCCCCAGCCTGCCGCGCCACCGATCACCTTGCCGATTACCAGTCCGCCAACGCCGAGATCAGTCGCTCGCGCGCTTCCTGTAGCGGCGGCAAGTTGCTCGGTGGTTTCGTTATCCGTCAGAAGCAAAACGACCTGCGCTTCCTTGAATTTCACGCCGCTCGCAACGCCGGCAAAATCGCGCAATACCGGGATCATGCCAAGCAGCGCAGCAATGCCGCCGCCCGCGTTGTTTTCGCTGAACGTCAGGCTTGGCGTCAACGTCATGCGCGCACCGATGCCCTCGCCCTTCTTCGGAACCGTCTCGGCCTTCAGGATGCCGGCATCCTTCAACTCCTGCTCCTGAATCGTGCCACGCAGGCCAGCCGCGCGATCAACGATGCGGAAGCAGTTGCTCTGCTGCGCCATCACGCGGATGAGCGGCAGCGGCGTCGGCGGCAGCTGATAACTCGACAGGACGGTATAGCCGTTTGGGCTCTCTGCGAGCGCAATGGTCGCGATGGGTTCATTGCACGTCACCAGCTCAATCGCCGCGTCTCGGGCACCCGCAGGCCCGGCAGAACCGGACACTTTGCTGCCGCCTTCGCCAAGATCAGTCTGTCGACAGGCCGACAGACTGACAAGGATTGCGAGCAGGATCAGAACAATTACGCGGGTCATATCGGCATAGAGATTACGATTGCTACACATTTAACCTGATTGTTGCAGCGCGGGACTGTTGCCCGCATATCCAACAGTCAATCGGAAAGCCAATGTCATGCTGAAACTCTGGGGCCGCAAGAATTCATCCAACGTCAAAAAGGTGATGTGGGCCTGCGCTGAACTCGGCGTGCCTTACGCACGCATCGACGCCGGTCTTCATTTCGGCATCACAACGACCGACGAATTCCGCGAAAAAAATCCCAACGGCATGATTCCGGTGATCGACGACGACGGATTTATTCTGTGGGAATCGAACGCCATCCTGCGCTACCTGTGCAACAAGCATCCGAAGGCGCCGTTCTGGCCAGACAACCCGCAAACCCGCGCGTCCGCCGACCGCTGGATGGACTGGCAATGCACCACGCTCGGGCCTCCGATCGGCCCGGCGTTCATGCAACTGGTGCGCGCGCCGCAAGCCGAATGGGACATGAAATTGATCTCCACCAACATTCCCAAAGCTGCGCAAATCTGGAAGATTGCCGACTGGCAACTCGGCAAGACGAAATGGCTGTCAGGCGACGATTTCACCGTTGGCGACATCCCCGCCGCAATCCTTGCCTACACATGGTTTGAAATGCCACTGGCAAAAGCCGGGCTCGAGCAGCATCGGGTGCCGATGGAGAACGTTGACCGCTGGTACGCGCAGTTGAACGCGATGCCGAATTTCCGCGAGATTGTGGCGATTGGGTTGACCTGACCGGGACACCGGGACGACCTTCGGCTTTTTCGTCTATGCCTTGCTGCGTAGGGGCTAAGACGTCAAACTAATCAAAGTCGACTAACTGGCTTTTCGCCGCTTATCCCTGATACAATAAGAGTTTCAGCGAAAAGTTAATCGTTAATCGAGCATTTTGGCGGCGAATTCGAACCCCGGCGTATCGCTAAACTCTTTCCATGCAACCCGCCTTCGCCCCAGTGAATTCTCCGGTCAATTCCAATCTTCCGCCGCTCGAACAACCGTACCTCGATTTGCTGCAACAAGTCAGCGATCAGGGTGCCATCAAGGGCGACCGCACCGGAACCGGCACCCGCTCGGTGTTCGGCGCGCAACTTCGCTTTGACCTGCAGCGCGGCTTCCCGCTACTGACGACCAAAAAAGTCTTCTGGAAGGCCATCGCCTACGAATTGCTGTGGTTTTTGCGCGGCGACAGCAATGCCAAATGGCTGCAGGAACGCGGCGTTACCATCTGGGACGAATGGGCGAAACCCGACGGCGATCTGGGCCCAGTCTACGGCGTCCAATGGCGCTCCTGGCCCAAGCGCGAGGAAGACGGCGGCGGCACGATTGACCAGATCGCCAACGTGATCGACATGCTCAAGCGCGACCCGAATTCGCGCCGCATCATCGTCTCGGCCTGGAACGTCGCGGACTTGTCGAAGATGGCACTGATGCCGTGCCACGCGTTCTTCCAGTTTTATGTGGCCGACCCGATCTCAGCGCGAGATCGCGCGCGGGCAAAGGAGGAAGGCCTCGACGACACGCTCCCCAAGCCACGCCTCTCCTGCCAGCTCTACCAGCGCAGCGCCGACCTTTTCCTCGGCGTCCCGTTCAACATCGCGAGCTACGCCCTGCTCACCCACATGATCGCCCAACAATGCGATCTCGACGTTGGCGACTTCATCTGGACCGGCGGCGATTGCCACATCTACGACAACCACACCGAGCAGGTCGCAACACAACTGTCACGCACGCCGCTGCCCCCACCACGCCTCGTCATCAAACGCAAACCAGCGTCGATTTTTGAATATGAGTTTGAGGATTTTGAGATTGCGGACTATCAGAGTCATGCGGGGATTAAGGCGCCGGTGGCGGTATAAGGGAGTACAAGATTGGATCCCAACATTTGTCCGATTTACCGAAACACAACTAGATCACCGATGACGGGCAACGGGAGCAATGGCACAAAAAATGTCGAATGCGACCAATGTGGCCCATACGTGATTTCGGACGAAGCGGCAGAGGACGCTGACTGCCTACCCGCAGGCAAGCGCGCTCTTGCTTCGGCTTGGCTGACTCACAATAGACCGGCGGTTTTTAACCAAGCGCATTTGGAACTCGTTCGACGAGATTTGCCAAGGCCATCTTTAATAGTTCGAGCAACATCTCTGCTGAAATGGCTCGCAAATAGGTATCCAGCGGGCACAAACTTTAAATTGGGGGAAATAGGGAGTAGAAGCGACAGTGATGCCAGTCCCTTGCTTCCACAAAGTTGGAGCCACAATTTGGAAGAAGCGATGTTCGTTTTCAATAGCGTCCTTGTCGGAGAATTGAAGTACGTCTCACAGCCGCGGTACGACGAATTTCAAATCAATCCGAAAGGCTGGCTCGCTCTCGAGGGAGAACCAAACGCTGAGTCTTCCATTGGGTTTGTTGCAATGTGGTTCTCAGAAGAAGTGCGAATACTCTTTGATAGCGTGATTGATCCCTCGATTCGCGATGCGGGCTATGAACCCTTACGCATTGATGGCACGGAACACAACAACAAAATTGATGACGAGATCGTCGCGTCAATTCGTGCCGCAAGGTTCGTCGTGGCGGACTACACCGCTGGCGACACTGGCCCACGTGGCGGCGTCTACTACGAAGCTGGCTTCGCGCATGGTCTTGGTTTACCAGTCGTTTTCATGGCGCGGGAAGGCACTGATCTGCACTTTGACATTCGCCAGTACAACACGATTTTCTGGAAAACAGACGACCTGCCCGACGCACGCAAACGTTTGACGAACCGCATCCTAGCGACACTCGGACGTGGCCCGCTCAAAACTTCTTAGTCCAAACCTCGCGGAATCTTTTTTTGCTTCTCGCGGTTGGACGCCGTTTGCTTTTCAACGCGAAACTTGGGCCGCGCAGGCGGCGGGCAAGAGTGGGCTGATTAACGCACCTACGGGATTTGGCAAGACTTACGCCGCGTTTTGTGGCCTCTGTCGAACATCCAAAGCAGCCAACCCATTGCCCCCTCTCCCCATGCGGGAGAGGGTTGGGGTGAGGGGTTCGGTGGCGCTCCAGCCCGAGTCAGATGATGAAGCCAAGGCGCCCCTTCTCCCTGGCTCTCTCCCACGAGGCGAGAGGGGACCGATCGCGCCCCCAATCACCATTCTCTGGATCACCCCCTTAAAAGCTTTGGCCGCCGACACCCTGCTTTCGCTAAAAGACGCAGCCGCCGCCATGCAGCCCACCTGGACTGTCGGTCTGCGCACGGGCGACGTGTCCACCAGCGAGCGCGCAAAGCAGGATCGCCGCTTGCCCACGGTGCTCGTCACAACCCCGGAGTCGCTCGCGCTGATGCTCACCAAAGCCGACTGGCAGGCGCGGCTCGGCAGCCTGAATTGCATCGTGGTGGACGAATGGCACGAGTTGTTGTCGTCAAAGCGCGGCGTGCTGCTGGAGCTCTGCCTCGCGCGCGTTCGCGGTGGCAGAAAAAAAGGCAGCAAGCCGCTGCAAACCTGGGGCATGAGCGCGACGCTTGGCAACCTTGATGAGGCGATGCGTGTGCTGATCGGCCCGGACGCGGCGCTCGCGGGCGAAGGCGTGCTGATCAGCGGCAAGATCAAAAAAGACATCGTGATCGATTCGCTGATGCCGAAGACGATTGAGCGCTTTCCGTGGGGTGGGCATTTGGGACTGCGTCTGTTGCCCGAAGTGCTCGCGAAGCTGGATCAATCGAAGAGCACGCTCATCTTCACCAACACCCGCTCGCAAACCGAGATCTGGTATCAGGCGCTGCTCGATGCCAAACCGGAACTAGCGGGTCTCATCGCGCTGCATCACGGCTCGCTCGACAAGGCGACGCGTGCTTACGTGGAGGAAGGCATCAAGAGCGGCGCGCTGGTGACTGTGGTGTGCACGAGCTCGCTCGACCTCGGAGTGGACTTTCGACCCGTGGAACAGGTGCTGCAAATTGGCTCGCCGAAGGGCATCGCGCGCCTCTTGCAGCGCGCGGGCCGCAGCGGCCATCAACCGGGCGCAAAGAGCCGCGTCACGGTCGTGCCAACGCATGCACTGGAGCTGGTGGAGGCCGCCGCTGCACGACAGGCGGCGTATGCAGGCCATATCGAATCGCGAACGCCGTTGGGTCATGGTCATAGCGGCGCAAAATGGCGCTCGCTGGATGTGCTCACGCAGCACATGGTGAGCTGTGCGCTCGGCGGCGGGTTCGATGCGGATGAATTGCGCGCGGAGGTTGAGCGCACGTTTTCGTACATGGCGCTGACCGATGCTGAATGGACGTGGTGCCTGGACTTTGTGACAAAGGGCGGCGCGTCGCTCTCGGCATATCCAGACTTTCACAAGGTGGCGATTGATCCGGAGACCGGCCACTACGTCGTCACAGATCGACGCATCGCCACGCGCCACCGCACCAATATCGGCACCATCGTGTCAGAGGCGTCGATCACCGTTCAGTTCCTGGGCGGCGCACGGCTCGGGCATGTCGAGGAAGATTTCATCGCACGCCTGAACCCCGGCGACGCGTTTATCTTCGCAGGCCGCGTGGTCGAGTTCATTCGTGTTCGCGAGATGACGGCGTACGTGCGACGAGCGGCAAAACGGAAGAATCTTGTGCCGCGCTGGGCAGGCGGAAAAATGCCGCTCTCCACTCAATTAGCGACCGCTACTCGCGCGTTGATTGCCGAAGCAAAAAACGGCATTTACTCAACACCCGAGACGAAACTGTGCGCACCATTATTCGCGCTGCAAGCGCGCTTGTCTATGCTGCCCGACGAGAAAGAATGGCTGATCGAATCGTTCAAAAGCAAAGAGGGCTGGCACCTGTTCTTCTTCCCGTTCGAAGGGCGATTGGTGCATTTGGGATTGGCTACGTTGTTCAGCTATCGCATCGCCAAAAATCATCCTGAACTCGGAAAAACGTTTTCTATCGCGATCAACGATTACGGCTTCGAATTGCTCTCACCCACCGAGGTTACGTTGAGCGCAAAGGAGCTGCGCGAACTGCTCGATTCACGAAACGTAGAGGCCGACATCCTTGCGGGACTTAACGCAGCAGAGCTGGGCAAACGTCAGTTTCGCGAGATTGCACGCGTGGCGGGACTCATCGATCAAGGCTATCCGGGTCAGAACAAATCCAGCAAACAGTTGCAGGCATCAAGCGGCTTGCTGTTTGAAGTATTCACTACTTACGACAGTGAAAATTTGCTGCTGAAGCAGGCGGTGCGCGAAGTGCTCGAACGGCAGCTGGAGGCGTCTCGTCTGGCCTCTGCGCTGTTGCGACTGCGCGGCAGCAAAGCGCTGATGGTCGCGTGTGATCGACCGACGCCGTTCTCATTTCCGCTGATGGTTGAGCGATTGCGTGAGAAGCTCTCAACAGAGCAGATTGAGCAGAGAGTGGCGAGAATGGTGGCGGAGCTGGATGGAGCGGCAACCGCGAATTGATCGACAAGCGCGCGCTAATCTACCGTTCGCACTAAACCCGTCGAAGTGCTCGTAAGACGCGCTGATTTAGTGAGCCTGGGAGCAACCGGGCCTTCGACAGGCTCAGGCCGAACGGAGAAAACTGGTCGGTTCCGCTTTACTCAGCTCGCCCTAACTGCTTCTCGCCAAAGCGAAACCACGCCCGCACAATGCGCTCGCCGTGCACCTCGTACATCGCGATCAGTTCGATGGTTCCGATGCCTTCTGGTTCAGGGAAATTCCGCGTAATCACCTCCTGGTCAATCACCAGATTTCCCATCGCCATGCGGCTCACCAATCGGGCATGAAGATCCGGTTCCTGCAAGCGAACGCTCAAACGCTCCCGCACCTGCGCAGCTCCGGTAGCCACAAGCGTAGAAGGAAATTCAAAATGCTGAATATCCTCAGAATAGATCGCCATCAACGCATCTACATCGTGAGCGTTGTAAGCGTCCAGTTGGCGCTGGACTACGGTGGCAGGATCAAGTGTCATGGCTGGCGCATTACCGTTCGTGATTGGCGATCGCCTGCAACGCGGTTCGAATGCCCGCTGGAATCGCGACACTTTTACCTGCTGCGCGATCAACAAACACATGTACGAAGAAACCCGTTGCGCGCGGCTCATCTTCGCCCTCACCAAACAGCCCAACCTCGTACCGCACTGAGCTGTTGCCCAATTTGCTGACAGATAGACCCGCATGCACAGTCTCGGGAAACGCGAAGCTCTTCTTGTACGTGCAGCCCGAATCCACGGCGAAGCCGACGATGGGCGCATTGTGAATATCGAGCCCGCCGACGCGGATCAGGTATTCATTGATGACGGTGTCGAACCAGCTGTAGTAGACGACATTGTTTACGTGCCCGTAAACGTCGTTGTCCATCCAGCGGGTGGGGATGGTGAGGAAGTGTTTGTAGTCGCTAGAGGGCATACACAAATTATTAACCAACTTGTGCCGCAGGTGTCCAGGTCTCCGGTGTGAGGGCTACGTTAACCGCTCATCCAATAACTCAATCCAGTGCTTCACTACGAGCTCAGTCCCGCTTTGCAAATGCGTCATGCAACCGATGTTGGCGGTAGCGATTTGCGTGGGCGCGCCAGCGGTCAGCGCCTTGAGCTTTCGGCCTTTGAGTTCATTGCTGAGCGTGGGCTGTAGCACCGAATAGGTACCCGCCGAGCCACAGCAGAGGTGGCTATCGGCGACGGGGGCGAGCGCGAAGCCCATGTCTTTAAGCAGGCCCTCAACGCCGCCTTTCAACTTCATGCCATGTTGCAGTGTGCAGGGTGGGTGATAGGCGATTTTGTCGGTGGCGGGTTTGACTTTTGTTTGCAGCTTCGGCCACTCGGCAGCGATGACCTCAGAGATGTCTTTTGACAGCGCGGCAACACGCTCGGCTTTGGCCGCGTATGCAGCGTCATGCTTCATGAAATGGCCGTAGTCCTTGAGCATCACCGAACAACCTGATGCCGTTCCGACGACGGCTTCTGCGCCCGCTTCGATGAGCGGCCACCATGCGTCAATATTGGCTCGCACTTTAGTCACGGCCTCGTCATGTGCATTCAGGTGATGCGACAGCGCGCCGCAACAGCCACCTGCTCTGACGCGTTTGAGCGCAATACCGGCAGCGCTGAGCACTCGGGCAGTGGCGCTGTCAATCGACGGCGCGAGGGCGTCCTGCACGCAGTTGTCGAGCAACAGCATGCTGCGCGCATGTTGTGCAGTCGGCCATGTGCCTGTTGCGCGACGGGGCTGGATTTTGGCTTTCAAGGCCGCAGGCAGCAGCGGTCGGGCGGCACGACCGAGCGCAATTGCGGCGGCGAATGATTTCTTGCTGAGCAGACCTTTACGCAGCACCCGACGTTGCAAAGATTGTCCGAACGTGCGGCCGACTTTCTTCTCAACCACGGCACGACCGATGTCGACCAGACGACCATATTCCACGCCACTCGGGCAGGTACTTTCGCAGTTGCGACAGGTCAGACAACGATCCAGATGCTGCTGCGTTTTTATGGTGGGTTCGACACCTTCGAGCACTTGCTTGATGAGATAAATTCGCCCGCGCGGGCCGTCGAGCTCATCGCCCAGCACCTGATACGTTGGGCAAGTCGCTGTGCAAAAACCACAATGTACGCACGAGCGAAGGATGGCGTCAGCCTCGATGCCTTCGGGCGTGTCTTTGATGAAGTCGGCGAGATTGGTTTGCATGGCGGCTTTGTGCTTGTTCGAGCGGCGCGAGCCGCGAATGACGGTTGTCTGCGGCTCGTGCGGCTGCTACGACAAAGTTGGAAAGACGTTGTAGGGATCAAAGCTGGCTTTGATTTTTTGGCTGACTTCAGCGAGCGCCGGCTGCGTCGATTCGGAGCGCTCCCCTGGTGTGGTCGCGCCACGAAATACGGTGGCGTACCCGCCTTCAGCACGCGCCCATTCGCGAATGACGGGCAGCGCGATGGATTGCGTGCACAACCAGCGCTGCGCTCCGCCCCAGTCGATGGCCTGCATTTCCCGGCTGCTAGCGAGATCGCCCCAGGGCGCGGTTGATTTGCAACTCACTCGAATCAACGGGCCATCGCCTGTGAAGAAAGAATGTGCCTGCTCGCGCCAGTCTCGCCACCATTGGACATCATTGGCCAGGGGTTCGCCGCCGAGCCGCGCAACCGCTGAATTCACAGCGGGTTCTGCACCCGCAAGACGCACATAAAGGTTGCCATCGACCCACGTAGTGGCCGTCACCGGATTCGCCTCGGCATACCAGCGGTTCATGGCGACGACGGCGCTTGGCGCGTCCATCGCAAACACGCGCGTTTGCTGTGCCTTGGGCAACGGCAGGCATTTGAACGAAACCTCAGTGATCACGCCCAGCGTGCCCATGGACCCCGTAATCAGACGAGACACGTCGAAACCTGCGACGTTTTTCATCACCTTGCCACCAAAGCTCAGGTAATCACCTTTACCGTCAAGCACTTTACAGCCCAGTACGAAATCTCGCACCGCTCCTGCATACGGGCGGCGCGGACCAGACAAGCTGCTTGCGACCATGCCACCAATCGTTGCAAGCTCGCCGAAGTGAGCGGGTTCGAAGGCGAGCATCTGGGTGGCTGCGGCCATCGCTTGTTCTACGTCAGCGATCGGAGTGCCGCAGCGGACGACGATCACGAGTTCTTTTGGATCGTATTCAACGATGCCCGCGTGGGTGCGCGTGTCGAGCACTTCGCCTTGCGCTTGCGGCGCGAGGAAAGTCTTGCTGCCGCTGCCACGAATGGTGAGTTTTTCTCCCTTGGCAGCGGCGGCTTTGATTTGGTTTTGCCAGGCTTCGATCATATTGAGTTACAAGGTTTTACTCCCTGTCCCGCAGTGCGGGACAGGGTTGGGGTGATGGGACCCACGCTATTTCGCAGCGTAAATATGTTCCGGCTCTTCGTGGTCAACGACTTCTTTTTCTGCGTTTGAATCGGCGATCCACTGCTGCATGGACGGGTGCGCCAGCATGGCTTTTATGTAGTCTGTGACCACCGGAGAACACTTGACGGCGTAAGTGTTGAACCGGAATACAACGGGCGCAAAGTAGGCATCTGCCACACTGAATTTTCCGTACATGAATGAACCGTCAGCGCCAAATTTCACACGCGCCTCAGCCCACAGCGCCTGGATGCGGTCGATGTCCTTCTGAACATCTTCACGCGGAACAGCAATCGGATAGCTTCGACGAACATTCATCGGCATCCAGTTGCGCACTGCCTGAAAACCCGAGTGCATTTCAGCACACGCAGAGCGCGCATGCGCTCGCGCTGCAGCATCAACAGGCCACATACCAGCGTGGAGTTCAGCCAGATACTCGCTAATCGCGAGCGAGTCCCACACCGTGATAACGCCTTCAACGAGCACCGGCACTCTGCCGTTGGGCGAGCGCTTGCGCGACTGAATTTCAGCGGCGAATTCAGGTGTATCGAATACGTGGCGCTCTTCGGTGAACGGAACACCAAAAGCATGCAGCAGCAGCCACGGACGTAGTGACCAGGAAGAGTAGTTTTTGTTGCCAATCAGGAGGGTGTAGGACATAGCCGTGTTGTGTGGTGGATCGGGGCAACTACTTTAGTTTGTTCGGGCAAGCGATGTTTGCAAAATTTGCTGGGTAGACTGCGTCCGCTTCCGTTTCCCGTAGTGCGGGACAGGAGCCAGCAACTACTGCATTGGAATCGTCTTCCCGGGATTCATGATGTTGTGCGGATCGAGCGCCTGTTTGATCGTGCGCATTACATCAACGCCCTCGCCGTGTTCGGCTTTGAGGGCGTCGAGCTTGTGAATACCGATGCCGTGTTCGCCGGTGCAGGTGCCGCCCATTTCGATGGCGACCAATGCAATTCGCGAGGCTGCGTCGTCAGCGCGCTGATGCTCGTCCGCGTTGTTTGGATCGAACGTGATTTGCACATGAAAATTGCCATCGCCGACATGGCCTACAATCATGCAGATCAGGCCGCTGGCGTCCGCGATGCGCTTGGCCTCGGTGATGCAATCGGCGAGTCGCGAAATTGGCACGCAGGTATCGGTGGCGAAACACTGCTTGCCTGGCACGAAGTTCATGCCTGCCCAGTACACATCGTGGCGCGCCTTCCACAACTTGCTGCGATCCTCCGGCTTGTCAGCGAAGCGGTAATCGCTGCCACCGCAATCGGTAGTGATCGATTTCATCTGCTCAATCTGCTCGCTCACATAGGTGTCGGTGCCGTGGAACTCCATGAAGAGTGTTGGCACAGGTGCCAAACCTTCGAGCTTGCTGTACTTGATGCAGGCCTGCATTTGCATATCGTCCAGCAGTTCAATCCGCGCCATCGGAATACCCAATTGCATCGCAGTAATCACGGTGTTCACCGCACCGCGCAAATCGGCAAATTGACAAACCGCTGCGCTGATGCGCTCGGGCACGCCGTACAGCTTCAACTGAATTTCGGTGATGATGCCGAGCGTGCCTTCGGAGCCAATGTAGAGCCGCGTGAGGTCGTAGCCAGCGCTTGATTTGCGAGCCCGAGTGCCGGTCTTGATGATTCGGCCGTCCGGCGTGATGACCGTCAGACCGAGTACGTTTTCGCGCATCGTGCCGTAGCGCACGGCGTTGGTTCCGCTGGCGCGCGTGGCGCTCATGCCACCGATGCTGGCATTGGCGCCCGGATCA
>JAYWHV010000244.1:0-10102 GCA_043777615.1 Burkholderiales bacterium
AGAGAGCTACGTGCAATGGCGTGGCGTGTTGCCGCAAGCCACCCCGATCATTGCGCAACTTCGCGCCGAACTGGCGAGCGGGTAGTCAACCGGGTGCCCAAGAATTTGTTGCGTACCTTTGGGCGAATGCTGGCTGCGGTGATTCTCGCTATGGCTGGCCTGTTCGTCGTAATCCAGTGCTGGTTTGCGTTGCAAGTCTGGTGGTACGCGGATCACGCGCCAGGACGCACCGCGTTCATGTCGTATCGCATGGGCGAGCTGCATGAAAAAAAGCCCGACGCGACAATCCGCTACGAATGGGTGCCGTACGCAAAAATCTCGCGAAATCTGAAGCGCGCGTTGATCGCCTCGGAAGACTCTACGTTTGTCGATCATGAAGGCTTCGACTGGGACGGGATTCAGCTGGCGCTCGAAAAAAATCGCGCTAAGGGCAAGACGGTTGCGGGCGGCTCCACCATCACGCAGCAGCTCGCCAAAAATTTGTTTCTGTCGCCGGAGAAGAGCTATTTGCGCAAAGGGCAGGAAGCCATCATCACGCTGATGCTGGAACACATGCTCGACAAGGAGCGCATCCTGGAACTGTATTTGAACGTGATCGAGTGGGGCAATGGCATCTTCGGCGCCGAGGCCGCAGCACGTCGTTATTACGGCGTTTCGGCAGCGCAGCTGTCGGCCGAGCAGGCCGCAAAACTCGCTGCGATGGCCCCGAACCCGCGCTTTTATGAACGCAACCTGGGCGCGCCGGGATTACGCAAAAAAACCGGCATCATCCTTGCACGCATGCCGCAGGTTGAATTGCCTGAGTAAGGCTCGTCGGCCTGATCCGTTGGCGGCAACGAATGATCTCTTGATCATCAGCTTTTCTGGAAAACGGTTTTTGCAATGGGGCTAGGCGGCAATTACACCGTATGTCGACTTAACTAATAATCGGCCACTAGCCCACGTGCTGCAAGGGTTTTATGAGAATGCTGATTCAATGAAACGACGCCAATAGGCGTTTATCGCGAGTGCTTCAGCGGCCCTAATTCCGCGTAAATTTCCATTTGAAGACGTTGCCGCCCGACACCGTGTCGGTGCCCTCAATGGTCGTACCGTTGTTGCTCACCGAGCCCGCAGCCGCCGTGCCCGTGGGGCCTCCGTTTCCGCCGAGGTAATACCCGGTGACGGTAATCGGTGTCGCGCCTGGGGCGGGCGGGCAGGTGAGCCCGGCAGCCCACGACGTTGTGCCACCCCCGTAATAGGTCGGCGGATTGGCGTTGTAGTCAATGATCAACATGCCGTCGCCGGGCGCAATCACCCAGCTGGCGGGATTGACCGTGCAGAAGTCATAGATGCCGCCGTTGACCGAGACGGTTCCCGACGGAACATACGTCGACACATTGTTCACCGTCCGATCCAGCGTCCAGATGATCTCGGCGGCGACATTAGCCGGCGCGAAAGTCGAAGTCGACGTCCCCGTCCACGAATCTTGCGCGATGGTGATGTTCGACACCACGAGCGTGGTGCCACCGATGCCGCGAACGCTCATCCGGGCGCTCACTGCGACTGTCGGCGGCGTTGGCGCATTGGCAGGGGCGGTGTAGATGGCGGACCATACGCTGCCCGTCACCGTGCCGAAAACATTACCGCCGCCGATACGGCCATTCACCGACCACTGATCGACCGTGAGCGCGCTGGTCGGGCCCTGATCGTTGTCGCAATCGTAGCCAAGACCGGTGTTGAGATCGGCGAGGTCTTCATCGATTCTTTCGTAACAGGCGCGCACTTCCAGTGCGACCGTGGCATTCGGCTTTACGGTCTTTTTCGGTGGCCGAATTTGTAATCCTTTTACCGCAGAAAAATCAGTGAAATGGCTGGTGCTGACGCTCACCGTCTTGTTCGCACTGTTGAGGGTCGAAACCCCGAGCCACTTCCAGAATCCGGTGGCCGTTTGAAATGCTGCGCCGAGAAATTCAGGCGCAGTACCGTCCAGCTCGGCGTCGGAATACGCGAAGGTCAGCGTGACGGGTTTCGCAAACGTCTGACCATTGGGCGTCAATCGATACGCGATGCCGACTTTGCCGTGCGCGTTGTTGCTGATAGTTTGAATGTTGATCAAGGTATTCGCCGCGAGTGCGCCAGCGGGGATGACGACGAACATTGTTCCATCGGCTGAACTCACGCTGCCGCCCGCGGGGCCGATGGTGCTGGAGCTATCTGTCGCCCCCGTCGGTACGCCCATTGGCGTTGCGGTCGGGCCGCTGGCATCGGTCGCTGCTGTTGCGCAAAACGCCACACCCTCGCCGACATAACCCGCGCTCGCCGCACTCGCATACGTCGCGGCACTTACGGTGTAGCGATGGTTTGACGTTCTTCCGGTGGGGCCGGTGGTCAGCGAGCGGAAGCTTCTGCGCACGGGTGTGAATCCGGTCGGGCAGCGCTCTTCGGTGATGAGGCCGGTGCCTATGCCGGGCGTGGAGCCCTGCACTGCAAAGTCATAGCCTTCGTAGCTGAAACCCGCCGGATTAGCGGCGAGAATGGACTCGCAGTCGATGCCTTGGCGACCATAGAAATGCGAGTTGACGAACGGGTTGCCAAGGCTCACGTAAAAGCGGCAAATTCGGGTGAGTGCTGAAGCGGCCGTACTTGCTGCGGTGGCCTGAAATGTCATGCCGGTGCGCGAGAAATCAGCGACGGTATCGAGTACCTGCTGCTCGGCGACACGTCCGGTGATGAAGTAAGCATCGAGGGACTTGTTGCGGTACTCGACGACGGTAACGGGTTGCGCGTTGACTGGCGCGAACAGCGTGGAAAGAGCGATCACGCTGGCAAAAATGAGGCGGACGAGGTTGAAAAAATGTTTCATACATACCTCCTGATGCAAGGAGAGACGCATTCGCGCGTTACAGCGCGACACCGACGACCGCAGCGCAAGACCCGCTACGCTAACGCGGCACGGCCCGTCGACACACTGCGTCGCTTGCGCCATTAGAATCGAGGCACTGCATTAGCAAAATCCCTCCTTGGACCCTCCTTCTCCATGCCCGAAGCCCTCGAAAAAGAGTCGCTTGTTGCGAATAGCGCGAGCGTGGATGATGCGCTCACTGAGGCGCTAGCCGACGTAACGGCGCTGGTGCGTCAGTACCGGCTGCTCTCTGGCTTCGCGGAGAGTCTCGCCGATACGCTCGACAATCCGTCTGAAAGCCCAGTCGTTCAAGGCGTTCTAGCACGCCTTCGCGAAAACCTTGAAGCACTGCACCCGGCGGACGTTGCGCACATTCTCGAAGCGCTGCCGCTTGATGAGCGCATGTTCGTCTGGGATCTGGTCAAGGCCGATCGCGACGGCGACATTCTGGTTGAAGCCTCCGATGCCGTCCGCGAAAGCCTCATCGCGAGCATGGACGCGCCGGAGCTCCTGGCTGCGGCGGCCACGCTCGACACCGATGAGCTGGCCGAACTCGCGCCTGATTTGCCGAGTGAGGTCGTTGAGGCGGTCAAGCGAACCCTCGACCCGGAAGAGCGCGAGCAATTGCGTCAGGCTATGTCGTACGAAGAAGACATGGTCGGCGCGCTGATGGACTTCGAGATGATCGAGGTGCGGCCCGATGTGACGCTGGAAGTGGTGATGCGGTACTTGCGGCGCTTCGATGAATTGCCCGCCAACACCGACAAGGTGTTTGTCGTCGATCGCGAAGACAAACTGCTCGGTGTGTTGCCGACCAATATCATTCTGGTGACGCACGAGGATGCGCTGGTCAAAGACGTGATGGTCGAGCCAAATATCGTGTTTGAGCCGATGGATCACGCTGACGCCGCCGCCGCTGCGTTTGAACGGTACGATCTCGTGTCGGCACCCGTAGTGGATGCCAGAGGCGAATTGATCGGCCGCGTCACTGTCGCTGAGGTGCTCGATTTTGTGCGTGAAAGCGCGGAAGAGGATATGCGGCAGCAGGCCGGTCTGCGCGACGAAGAGGATATTTTCGCGAGCGTATGGAAGAGCGTGCAAAACCGCTGGCAGTGGCTCGGTTTGAATCTCATCACGGCGTTCGTTGCTTCGCGTGCCACGGATTTGTTTCAGGGCTCGATTGCGAAATTAGCCGTGCTCGCAGTGTTGCAAACAATCGTCGCCGGGATCGGTGGCAACTCTGGCAATCAGACGCTGACCATGATTGCTCGCGCCATTGCCCTCGGCCAGATTGGCACCGAGCACTTTCGCCGGCTGGTGAAAAAAGAGATGTCTGTCGCAATCATCAACGGGCTGATTTTTGGCGGCATTATCGGCCTCGTGATCGGGCTGATGGAGAAAAATCTCGCGCTCGGGCTGGTGCTGGCGCTGGCGATGACACTGAATCTCATGCTTGCAGCGATCATGGGGGTGGTTATTCCCATGTGGCGCTATCGTCATGGCAAAGACCCGGCTGCGGGCTCAAGCGTGTTGTTGACAGCCGTGACCGATACCGGCGGATTCTTTATTTTCCTTGGGCTAGCGACGTTGATTTTGTTGCGCGCGCAAGGCTAGGGTTGGCATCCAGCGAAAACAGCTTTTTCGTGAAACCCAGACTGCATAGGGGCTGAACTCAATTTATCGCCAAAGTCGATAAGCAAATAAATCGCGATCTAGCCCCCGTTGAACCGCCGTTCCAGAAAAAAGCTTATACCTTTGTCGTTTTGAATTTAACGACGGTTTGTTTCTGTTCACCGAGCTTTTCGATGCCCAGCGTCATGACGTCGCCCGGTTTCAGGAAGACAGGATTTGGCTTCTTGCCGAGGCCTACTCCTGGAGGCGTGCCGGTCGTGATGATATCGCCTGGCTCCAGCGTCATGAGCATTGAGCAGTACGACACGACGGTCGCAACATCAAAGATCATGGTTTTGGTGCTGCCGGTTTGCATGCGCACGCCATTGACGTCGAGCCACATACCGAGTTTGCCGGGATTGCCGACTTCATCGGCGGTCACGAGCCAAGGACCGATCGGCCCAAAAGTGTCAAAGCCTTTGCCCTTGTCCCAGGTCTGGCCGCGCTCCATCTGGAACTCGCGCTCCGAGACGTCGTTAATCAGGCAATAGCCAACGACATGGTTCAGCGCGTCCTTTTTGCTGACGTTCCGCGCCTGCGTGCCGATCACGACACCCAGCTCAACTTCCCAGTCCGTTTTCACCGAATTCTTCGGCAACATCACGTCATCGTTCGGTCCGACGATGCAGCTCGTCCACTTGTTGAAGACGACCGGCTCTTTCGGAATCGGATTTCCAGTTTCCAGCGCGTGATCGGTGAAATTGAGGCCGATAGCGATGAATTTTTGCGGACGAGCGACGGGTGATCCGAGGCGTGTTTTTGGCTTTACGAGTGGCAGTTTGGCAGGGTTGATCTTTGCGATCTTTGCCAGCACTTTGGCGTTCAGATGTTCGCCGTCCCAATCGTCGATGATGTCGACGACTGAACGGGCGTTACCCTCAGCGTCGATGATGCCCGGTTTTTCCTGGCCGGGTTTGCCGTAGCGGATGAGTTTCATGGATTCGCTTTCTACTGGTTTATCAGAGTCTTGGAAGGAGGGTTAAATCGTGATGCCGCCATCAATCATGTACGCGTTACCTGTCGCAAACGCTGATTCGTCGGAGGCCAAAAACACCACCGTCGGTGCGATCTCCTCGGCCTTGGCGAGGCGCCCCATCGGCTGCCGCGCGACAAACATTTTGCGGGCTTCATCAATGTCCCCGAGCGCTGCCATGCGGTCATGCAACGACGGCGTATCAACGGTTCCGGGACACACGCAATTGCAGCGAATGCCGCCTTTCACGTAATCGGCGGCAACGCTCTTGGTCATTCCGATCACGGCGGCTTTGGTCGCACCGTAGACGAAGCGATTCGGCAGGCCTTTGATGCTGCCACACACGCTCGCCATGTTGATGATGGAACCACCGCCATTGGCAATCATTCGCGGCAGTGCTGCCTGAATCACCTTAAACGGCGCACGCACATTCAGGTTGAACGAGAACTCCCAGTCCTCGTCACCCGTCTCCATGATGGTGCCCTGATGCACAAAGCCCGCGCAATTGAACAGTACGTTGAGCGGCGGCATTCCTTCCAGCGTGAACTTGATCTCCAGATCATTCAGCACATCAAGCTTTTGCGTGATGATGCCGGGGTAGGCTTTCAGCGTTTCCAGCAGCTTCAAATTGACGTCGGTCGCGTAGACCGTCGCGCCTTCAGCCGCCATTGCGATTGCCGTCGCGCGGCCAATGCCCTGACCGGCCGCTGTGATCAGACAAACCTTGTCTTTAAGACGCTCTCCCATGTGCTTCCTTTGCGCAGTGCGCTTTAGCCTTGATTCATTATAGGAACGACGTAGCATTAGGATTCCATCGCGTTCCAATCTGTTGCCCATGCTCACTGCCGCCCAGCTCACCATTCGCCTGCACCCGAACGACGATGTGGTCATCGCCCGCGTGCAGCTCATTTCCGGCACACAGCTGCAAAGCGACGGCGTCACGGTTAAAGGCATGGTGCCGCCGGGTCACAAAATCGCGACGAGGGCGATCGCGCAAGGCGAGCCAGTGCGACGATATAACCAGATCATCGGATTCGCGAGCAAAGCGATTGCACCCGGCGAGCATGTGCATGTCAACAACCTCGCGATGGGCGACACGTTTGAGCGCGACTACGCGTTTGGTGTGGATGTGCGTCCGGTCACACCGGCGAATCCGCAGGCGACGTTCATGGGCATCAAGCGCTCCGATGGCCGCGTTGCCACGCGCAATTACATCGGCCTGTTGTCCACGGTGAATTGCTCGGCCACCGTGTGCAAATTGATCGCCGATCACTTTCGCGGCGATGCACTGAAGGACTATCCGAACGTTGATGGCGTTGTCGCTGTGACGCATTCGGTCGGCTGCGGCATGGACGTGCATGGCGAGGGCATGACGCTGTTGCGGCGCACGCTCGCGGGCTATGCGCGGCATGTGAATTTTCATTCGATTCTGGTGATCGGTCTCGGCTGTGAAGCCAACCAGATCAGCTCGTTCAAGGCGGCTGAGGGCCTCGATGACGGACCGAAACTACATAGCTTCAACATGCAGGACGTTGGCGGCACGGGCAAGGCCGTCGCCAAAGGCATCGCGCTGGTTGAATCGATGCTGGTCGATGCCAACAAAGCGGTACGTGAATCGGTGCCCGCATCGCACATCACCATCGGCCTGCAATGCGGTGGCAGCGATGGTTACAGCGGCATCAGCGCAAACCCTGCACTCGGCGCAGCGGTTGACTTGTTAGTTGCGCACGGCGGCACCGCGATCCTCTCGGAAACACCAGAAATCTATGGCGCAGAACATCTGCTAACGCGCCGCGCCGTCACCCGCGAAGTCGGCGAAAAAATCGTCACCCGCATCAAGTGGTGGGAGGAATACACCGCTCGTCTCAAGGGCGAAATGAACAACAACCCGAGCCCCGGCAACAAGGCGGGCGGGCTCACCACGATCCTCGAAAAGTCCCTCGGCGCAGTGGCTAAAGGCGGCACCACACCGCTCGTTGATGTGTACGAATATGCCCAACAAGTGGACAAACACGGCTTTGTATACATGGACACACCGGGCTACGATCCAGTCAGCGCCACGGGTCAGGTTGCCGGCGGCGCAAACCTGATTTGTTTCACCACCGGACGCGGCTCGGCCTATGGCTGCAAGCCATCGCCGTCGCTCAAACTCGCAACCAACAATATTCTGTGGAATCGCCAGGAAGAGGACATCGACATCAACTGCGGTGACATCGTCGATGGCGGCGTGTCGATTGCCGACAAAGGTCGCGAGATTTTCGAAATGATTCTCGCAACTGCTTCAGGTAAAGCCAGCAAGAGCGAGCGCTGGGGCTACGGCGCGGACGAATTCGTGCCGTGGTATATCGGCGCGGTGATGTAGGCAATGCGCGTCGGTCGATCCGTGGTCAGGATGAAGGGGCGTTCGGTTTTTGTTTGTCGTGCTCGTGAGGCGGGCTGCACGCGCCTGACATGAGCGACTCCACGCCTCCTCGCAATAGCCTCTACCGCAAGGAAGCCATCGCGCACCAACGTGAGCGCGCGTGGGGTGAGCTGGTCGTTTCCACCCCGCGCATCGCCCGCGTCTTTGCTTGGGTAGGCGTGCTGCTCGCCGCCGCCTTCATCGCATTCCTGGCCACCGCGCAATACACCCGGAAAGCCCGTGCTCCGGCCGTGCTCGCGTACGCCAACGACCCAGTTTTGCTGTCGGCGAGTGAGGCAGGAACCGTCACCAGCGTCGACGTGAAGAGTGGTGACAGCGTCAAAGCAGGGCAGCGCCTCGCGACCATTTCAACGGAGCGCAACGCGAGCGGCGAAGCTGTATTCGCGGCTGGAGCCAGAGATGCAGACGCGCGCCGCGCGGCCATTGCGGGCGAACGCAAACAGGCTCAAGCCTTGATCAATGCACAACAGGCCCAGCTCACGGCTCGCATTGACGCGTTGATGGCGGAAGACACACAGCTGGGACGTGAGATCGACGCGCAGGCGGATCGCGTGACGCAGCTCAAAGTGCAGGTTGAACGCTACCGTCAGCTTGCGCGTGACAAATTTGCGCCAGAGCTTCAGGTGCAGCAAAAGCAGGACGATCTCGCCGAGCAGGTGGTCAAGCTCGAGTCGCTCAAGCGCACGCGTGCCGGTATACAGCGCGACGTTGCGATCGCAAGAACTGAACTGCCCACGCTGCGTGCGACGATGGAAGGCAAGCTTGCGCTCCTGTCTCGCGACGAAGCGATGCTCGCTCAGTCGTCACGGGAAAGCCTCGCCCGCCGTGCGTATGAAGTCACCGCTGCGAGCGACGGCATGGTCGAGCGCGTTATCGCGCTCGCCGGACAATCGGTCATCATTGGCGCGCCGCTTATGCAGGTGCAAACTGGGCCGCGCGTGTTGATGGCGGATATCTATGTGCCGACGCGTTCGGCGGGTTTTCTGCGCGAAGGGCAGACGGTGCGACTGGCCATTGACGCGTTTCCGATGGAGCGTTTCGGCCATGCGTCTGCTATCGTCAATGATGTTGGCCGCAGCGTTATCGCGCCTGGGGATTCGCTGCTGCCTGCGTCCGTCAAGGAGCCCGTGTTTCGCGTGCGCGCCACGTTAGCGTCACCAGCAATTACCGCTTACGGCGAAACCTATCCACTCAAGAGCGGACTCAGCGCACAAGCCGACATTGCGCTTGATGAACGGCCGCTTTATCGATGGGTGATTGAGCCGGTGCTGCGCCTGCGGGGACGGCTATGAGTAACGCACAACCCGGTCTCAACAAGCTCAACTTTTTCCGTCGCAGCGTGCCGCTCGTCATGCAGACGGAAGCCGCCGAATGCGGTCTTGCGTGCCTGACTATGATCGCGGGCTATCACGGGATCGAAACTGACTTGCAGTCGATGCGGCGCGATCATTCGGTTTCGCTCAAAGGCTCCACCCTCAAGAGTCTGATCGACATCGCCGACAGCATGAATCTCGCCGCGCGCCCGTTGCGCGTTGAGCTGCCCGCGCTTGCGCAGGTGCGCTTACCCGCCGTCGCGCATGTTGATTTCAATCACTTTGTCGTGATTACGGGCGTTGCAAAGGATTCCGTCAGGCTGCACGACCCGGCGCGCGGCGCACGCACCGTGCCGTTCGCCGAATTTTCCAAGCATTTCACAGGCATCGTGCTGGAGCTGACGCCGACACCGAGCTTCAGCAAACGTAAAAGCGTTGAGCGCTTTTCAATCTGGTCGGTTATTGGCGGCGCGCGCGGCTTTCGCGGTGCTTTGTTTCGCCTCGTCGCATTGGCGCTCGCGTTTGAAGTCTTCGCGCTCGCCATGCCGTGGCTCACTCAGCTCACGGTCGACGAGGTGATTGTTTCCGCCGACCGCGATCTGATGACGGTGTTGGCGCTTGGCTTCGCACTATTGATATTGATCCAGACGGCGATTTCCGCGCTGCGTGGCTGGCTGCTGCTGCACCTGACGAGTACGCTGTCGTTGCAGGTCTTGACGCAATTGTTCTCGCACCTCCTGCGCTTGCCGCTGGCGTTTTTCGAGAAGCGCCACGTCGGCGATTTGCTCTCGCGCTTCGCCTCGATGGATGCGATTCAGCGCACGCTCACCGGCAGCTCG
>JAYWHV010000245.1:0-10048 GCA_043777615.1 Burkholderiales bacterium
ATGTTGTAACTCATGCACGCAATAGCTGCGATACCCGTCAAGCAGAGCAGCGTCACGGCAAAGTTGGATTGCGCGAGGACTGGCAGCAGCAGCAGGATGGCAGCGAACGAACTCCAGACGACAATACGAACGCCGTTTAAAGGCTTGAAATGCAATGGTTTCATGGCAGTGCTACTCATCGCGCGTCCCCATGATCCCTTTAGGCCTGACGACCAACATCACAACCAGCAGCAAATAAGGCAGGATTGGCGCCACCTGAGACAGCTTCAATTTCCATACCGGATATCCGAAAGTCTCTGGCGTCACGGCAACACCCAGCGATTGCAGCCCGCCAATAAACGACCAGTCAAGCCCAACCGCGAAGGTTTGCATGATGCCAATCAAGAGCGACGCGATCAGAGCTCCGCCAAGCGAGCCCATGCCGCCGACCACGACAACAACAAAGATAATCGCGCCTACCGCCTGCGCCATACCCGGCTCGGTGATAAACGCATTTCCGCCGATCACACCGGCGAGCGCTGCGAGACCGCAGCCGCCCGCGAAGACCAGAGCAAAAACGCGCGGCACATTGTGGCCCAGCGCCTCGGTAGTATCAGGGTGTGTCAAAGCCGCTTGGATCACCAATCCGATACGCGTTTTCTTGAGCACCAGAAACAGGCTCGCCAGCATCCCGATCGCCACGACCATCATGAACGCCCGGTAGGTAGGAAAGGTGGAATTGAAAAGCTTGAACAGCGATCCGTCGAGCGCTGCCGGCACCTTGTATTCAACCGGCGTTCGGCCCCAGACCAGCTGCACCAGCTCAAGGATCACAAAGGACAGGCCGAAGGTGACCAGAAGCTCAGCGACGTGACCAAACTTGTGGGTTTTGCGCAGAATCGTGCGTTCAAACGCCCCACCCAGCAGCGCGACGAGCACCGGCGCGATCACAAAGGCAACCCAGAAATTTGTCCACTCCGAAATCTGGTAAGCGAAATACGCACCCAGCATGTAGAAACTGGCATGCGCAAAATTCAGCACGCCCATCATGGAGAAGATCAGCGTGAGACCTGCGGACAGCATGAACAATAAAAGCCCATAACTCACGCCGTTGAGTAAGGATATTGTGAAAAATTCCATTGGGCCCCTAGCCGCTAATGTGCATCGCCTGCGAGTTTACAAACAGTGCCGCTGGAGCGGCAATGTGACCGGAAAACTAAAAGCGGGCTCTTGCCCGCTTTTATGCATTGCCTACAGCGCAAACGGCGCGGAGGGGAGATGCCTGTCGCGGGCATCTCCACATTCGCTGCGCGGCTGTCTCGAAATGACTGACTCTAGGCGGCGAGCCTAGGGACGCTTCATCTGGCATGTTGTGGGCATTGCAGCGAGCTTTGGCTCCAGATAGCGCACAGTCTTGAAGCCGTGGCCCGTGCCTTCCATCGCGTACTTCACACCGGGTCCCCCTGCGCGTGTCCACTGCGAAATATAGAGGGCCTGCTGCATCGCGCCATCCGCAGCACGCAGTTCGATGTCCTCGCCCGATGCGCCCTTGCCTTTCATACCCGCCAATGCGCGTGCAACCGGCAGTCCATCAGCGCTCTTGCTCTTTTCAACGGCGGCAACCAGAAACTTGGTAGCGTTGACCAGGGCGACGGTGTAGAACTCTTCCTTGAACCGGTACTTAAATCCCGTGTAGGTCGATTCGAGCATATTTTTCTCGGCATTTGGATGCCAATAGCTCACCTGAAACACGCGATCTGTACCTGCTTCACCAATGGCTGATGGCGCGCCGATCACACCGGCGTAGAACGTGTAGAAATTGCCTTTGAATCCAGCATCTTTGGCTGCTTTGATCAGTAGCGCCAGATCGGGGCCCCAGTTGCCCGTCACCACGGTATCGGCACCAGCGGCCATCATCTTCGCGATGTACGGAGAAAAGTCTTTGACCTGGCCTAGCGGATGAAGCTCGTTACCGACGATTTTGACGTCGGGACGCTTCGTTGCGAGCATCGACGCCGTGAACTTCGACACCTGCTGACCGAACGAGTAGTTCTGGCCAAGCACATAGACGTTCTTGATCGCCTTGTTGTCCTTCATGTAGTTGGTCAGAGCTTCAAGCTTCATGTCAACGCCCGCATCAAAGCGGAAGTGCCAAGGCGAGCATTTGCTGTTGGTGAAGTCCGGATCAATTGCAGCGTAGTTCAGGAACACCACCTCCTTGCCGGGGTTCCTTTCATTGTGCTTGTTGACCGCATCAATCAGAACGCCTGCGACCGACGAGCCATTGCCCTGAGAGATAAAGCGGATGCCGTCATCGGTGGCTTTTTTAAATAGTGCCAGCGCTTCTTGCGGGCTGCCCTTTGAATCCATGGGCACGATCTGTACCGTCACACCCGAGTTCGCGTTCTTGCCACTGAACTGTTCGGCCGCGAATTGGAAGTGGTTCAGCTGGTTCTGCCCTACACCACCAAAGGGGCCGGACATCCCCTCGATAAACGCGACCCTGACGGTTTGCGCAGACGCCGCACCGACTGCCATCAACGAAACCGCTACGGCTATTGCCGATGCCTTAAATGCAACCTTCAAAGTAACCTCCTTATGTATTAACTATCGGTAAGAATGAATAACAAACCGCTTCTTCGAATTCTATTGAGCGCGTCCCCGCGGCGACTAGGGATTACCCCTCCGCTCCATCGGACTTAAGGCTCAATCGCTTCGCCTGAGCCGCCAGCCGCTCAAAGGTATCCTGCAAATCAGTCGCCTCGAGCAAGTACGGATTGAAATTTCGTCCCTCGAAATTCGGCAGATCGCCGCGGTTAGACGACATCAAGCGTGTAAAGCCCATGCCCCACATAGAAAACCAGCGCTGGTTCGTCGGCGAGCTGACGATCAACTCCACCGAATGATGACGCCTGTCCTGGGCAATATGCGCAAAACACTGGGTCACGGGACCGCGCTCACCTTCGAGACATTGCAAAAAAAATTCGCCCGACCAACACAGCATGCCGCTAATGCCACGATCAGCGTTCCACGATTCCGACACTCGCAAGATCGCCTCGACATCTTCAAGCTGAACGTTATGAGCACAAGTACTAACGTAGACCAATCTAATCATCGCCGCATCTTATCGTGACTGCAACAATCTTTCTGCGGTCTGAAACTGCCGAGGTTCGTTCTGCACACGATAAAATACATTTGAAAATCGATTCCAAAATTTCGCTCACTTTCCCTACCTATGTCAAACACCGCTGCATCACTATTTTCCGCCGTCGAGATGGCTCCACGAGACCCGATCCTCGGCGTGAATGAGTCGTTTAATGCCGACACGAATCCCGCAAAGGTCAATCTCGGCGTGGGCGTCTACACGGACGAAAACGGCAAGATCCCGGTGCTCGAATGCGTGAAGCGCGCAGAGGTCGCAATGGCAGAGAAGTCGGCCCCGAGGGGTTACCTGCCGATTGATGGGATTGCAGCCTATGACAAGGCGACCCAGGCGTTGGTGTTTGGTGCGGACTCCGACATCGTCAAGAACAGTCGCGCAGTGACGGTACAAGCCGTAGGTGGCACTGGCGCACTGAAAGTCGGCGCGGATTTTTTGAAACGCGTGTCACCCGATGCAGCCGTTTACATCTCGAACCCAAGCTGGGAAAACCATCGCGCGTTGTTTGAAAGCGCGGGCTTCGATGTACGCGACTACGATTACTACGATGCTGCAACACGTAGCCTGAATTTCGACGGATTTCTTGCTGCGGTGAAAGCCATGCCCGTGGGCAGTATCGTCGTATTGCATGCCTGCTGTCACAACCCCACCGGCGTCGATCCAACATTCGCACAATGGCAGCAAATTGCCACAGCCGTTCGCGCCGGGGAGCTAGTGCCTTTTCTCGACATGGCCTATCAAGGCTTCGGCGACGGCGTGACGGAAGACGGCGCAGTGGTCAAGATGTTCTCACAAACGCCAGGCCCGATTTTTGTATCGAGTTCGTTCTCGAAATCGTTCTCCTTGTATGGCGAGCGCATTGGCGCACTCTCCGTTGTCGCCGCGGACAAAGACGAAGCCCAGCGCGTGCTTTCGCAACTTAAGCGCGTAATCCGCACCAACTATTCGAACCCGCCGACACACGGCGGCGCTGTGGTTGCCGCAGCACTCACAGATCCGCAGGCGCGCGTGCTTTGGGAAAAAGAATTGGGTGAAATGCGTGATCGCATCAAGGCCATGCGTGTAGCGCTGCACGGGGCGCTGAAGCGACTGGTGCCCACCGCTAATTTTGAAAACATCCTCACGCAGCGTGGCATGTTCTCGTACTCGGGTTTAACCAAAGAGCAAGTGCATCGGCTTCGCAATGAGTTCGGCATCTACGCGGTTGATTCCGGTCGCATTTGCGTTGCGTCGCTCAACACAAAGAATGTGAATTACGTCGCCGAGGCCATCGCCAAAGTTCTGTGATGCGAACAGTCGATTTGCATCGGTTTGCGAATCAGCTATAATTTTGTTTGTCGCGGCAGTAGCTCAGTTGGTAGAGCGCAACCTTGCCAAGGTTGAGGTCGAGAGTTCGAGACTCTTCTGCCGCTCCAGTTTCCACGCTGGTAGTCGATAAGCGGAACCGCAACGGTTCCGTTTTCATTTGTGTGGCGTGAGTTTTCACGGCACGCAGTCAGCAACGACGGCGGGTTAGCAAAGAGGTTATGCAGCGGATTGCAAATCCGTTTAGAGCGGTTCGATTCCGCTACCCGCCTCCAATTTCTACAGTTGCGCCGCTATATCGTCATTTCCGACAAGACACATCGCAGCCAGGGCACGTTCGCCGCATTCCCCATTTGTTCAGCAGCGGTCTTCAGAACGGCGTCTGGCGCCTGTGTTTGCGCGATGCGAAGAGCGTTTCGCATTGAGTTCAGCTCAACCTCAGTGATATCGGGCAAAACGTCTCTGAGAGTCAATGCGCCAGCCGAAATGGCGACGGCAAGATGGCCGTAAATCGTGGTTAATGCGAGCACGCGCGAGGCGGCGATGGCCGAAATGCTGTGTCCGTCTTTAAGAAGCGCGAAGCTGTGTGCCACCGTCGGTGTCATATCAAATTCTTCAGCTGTCTCGATAGAGGACTCGCTAGGCGTAAGCGCTGTAATCTCACTGTGCTGGCCCGACATGATCGCGAGGACCGAATCACCATAGCGCTCGAGTTTGGCATCACCCACGCCGGACACGTCCAGCAATTGCGTCTTGGTAGTCGGCGCGCGTTCGGCGATACCGCGCAACGTCGCATCCGAGAAAATCATATACGCCGGAATGCCTGCGTTGGTCGCCTGTTCGCTTCGCCACGCTTTGAGCGACGCAAAGCGACCGCGCCCGTCAGGGCTCAACGTGTCACCCAAGACACCGCCAGATTTAACCGAGCCAGCGTTGCGCAATGTGCCCTTTCGATCACGCCTTCGTTCACTGCGCTTTTCCGCTTTCGTAGCGATTTTTCGCATCGTCAATGTTTGCTCGCCACGCAAAATCGGGCGCGCAGATTCGGTCAGTTTGAGCGCACCGTAGGCCTCCGCGTCCGCGAAGAGCGCGCCACGAGCGACCATCTGGCGAACGAGTGATCGCCACACGTCCACCTCGTACGCTGCCCCGATGCCGTGCACAGGCAAGCTGTCGTGACCGCGCGCAAGAATCTTTTCGCTTTTGCTTCCGCGAAGTACATCTATCAGATGCGCTGCACCAAAAAATTGGCCGGTACGCACTGCCGCCGACAGGAACATTTGCGCAGGTTTAGTCGCGTCCCACACTTCGGGCGGATCATTGCAGTTATCGCAGTTCATGCAGCGGTAACCCCCGGGCTGCGGTTCGCTGAAATAGTCGAGCAATACGGCGCGACGACAGGCGGTTGTCTCGGCCAAGGCCAGCAATCGATCCAGACGATTTTTTTGCAGCCGCTTGAAATCGTCTCCCGCGTCACTCTCGTCAATAAAGCGAAGTTGCTTCACGACATCGGCCAGGCCGTACGTCATCCACGCAAACGCTGGCTCACCATCGCGTCCCGCGCGACCAGTTTCCTGGTAATAGCCTTCGATACTTTTAGGCAAGTCCAGATGCGCCACGAAGCGCACGTCAGGCTTGTCGATACCCATGCCGAAGGCAACGGTTGCCACCATCACGACCGCATCGTCTTGCAGGAAGTTTGATTGATGCTTTCGCCGCGTTTCGGCGTCGAGTCCCGCGTGATAGGGGATCGCGTTGAAGCCTTTGGTGCGCAGCCAGGAGGCGGTTTCGTCAACCTTTGCGCGGGAGATGCAGTAGACGATCCCGGCTTCATCCTCGTGATTCTCAAGAAACTCCAGTAACTGGGCACGCTCCTCACGACGATCCGTCACGGCGTAGTGGATGTTCGGGCGATCAAAGCTTGAGACAAATTGCGCGGCGTCTGCCAGTGAAAGTTTGTTGCGAATTTCCTCGCGAGTTGCCATATCGGCTGTAGCCGTAAGGGCGATACGTGGAACGGTCGGATAGCGCGTATGCAGAAGTGTCAATTCCAGGTAGTCCGCCCGAAAATCATGCCCCCACTGCGATACGCAATGCGCCTCGTCAATCGCGAAGAGCGCGATTTCATTGCGCTCGTTTAACTCGTCCAGAAGCGATAGAAAGCGCTCGGTGTTCAACCGCTCTGGCGCAACATACAGGAGCTTGAGTTTGCCTGAGCGCATATCGCGCTCAACGCGACTTGCCTCTTCCATCGACAGCGAAGAGTTCAGGAAGCTGGCCGCCACGCCAATCTCTTTCATCGCGTCGACCTGATCCTGCATCAGCGCAATCAGAGGTGAAACGACGATGCCCACGCCATTGCGCAACAGCGCCGGCAACTGGTAACACAACGACTTGCCGCCTCCCGTGGGCATAAGTACCAGTGCATCGCCACCGTCGACAACGGTTGCGACAATTGCGGCCTGAGCACCACGAAAAGCATCGAACCCGAACACGCGTTTCAGGGTTGCAAGAGTCTTGTCATCGTGGGCCGTCATGAATGAAGTGTAGCTGTATTTCTATACATATTTGACCCGAAAGCGCCAGCGAATGCCGCTTTCCCGAATTCAGGGTTGTCCCACGCTGCCCTCCCCACCACAACACCGCGAAATGCGCACGATTCGGTGAACTTTGCCCGGAAGTGCCAAAAGAAGCCTTCAAGGCGCAACTCAGAACGCCCTACGTTCCCGCGGCCATCGGGTGCCAGATCGAGTGCGTGCCCAGATGGCGTCGGTCGCTGCGGGCTCGAACTTTGCTAACCGTAAACGTTATGCTTAGTGCGCTGTTATCCACACAATTTCAACGATGCCCAACGATCCTGCCACCGGCCATATTCGCCTTACGTCGCACACCGGCAGCGGTGATCCTTCCGGGCTGTCCATTCAATGGGGCGCAGCGGACGCTGCGTCGCGCGGGCCAGTGATCGGCACGACGACGAGTCGCGCCAACCGCAACGTCATCGGCACCCACGCAGGGTCTTACGGCATTTACCGCGCGCTCGCGATGGCTGCGGGCTCGCTCAAAAAAGGGCATCGCGCCGATTTAACCAACACCGCGCCTACCGATTCAGTAGGAACCTATCCGCAATGGTTCGACTTCAAGAAAATTGTTTCGCTCGATCCGTTTGGTGCCGTCGTCGCTGATGTTTTTGCAGATCGTATTGCGGCGGGGTATGACATTCGCCCCAGTATTGCTGTGACGAAGGCGCACATCGACATCCCCGAAGTGCATGAAGCGATTCGCGCCGGTCGACTGGTTCCCGATGGCAAAGTGCTCAAAGAAAACGGTACGGCAGTGGTGACCAAAATTGCCGTCGAACCGGTGTGGTATTTGCCGGGCGTTGCCGAGCGGTTCGGCTGTTCCGAAGCAGATTTGCGTCGCACGTTGTTCGAAGAAACGGGGGGCATGTATCCGGAACTTGTCACCCGTAGCGACCTCGAAGTATTTTTGCCGCCCATCGGCGGACAAACGCTCTATATCTTCGGTGACCTCAAGGATCTGTCGAATCCGGAGATTCCGCTCACTGCGCGAGTCCATGACGAGTGCAACGGATCGGATGTTTTCGGCTCCGACATTTGCACATGCCGCCCGTATCTGACTCACGCAATTGAAGAATGCATTCGCGGTACACAACAAGGCGGTGTCGGCCTCGTTTCGTACAGCCGCAAAGAGGGCCGTGCTCTCGGCGAAGTGACCAAGTTTCTCGTCTACAACGCACGCAAACGTCAGGTGGGCGGCGACAGCGCGGAGAATTATTTCCTGCGTACCGAATGCGTCGCGGGCGTTCAGGACATGCGCTTTCAGGAGCTGATGCCGGACGTGCTGCACTGGCTCGGCATCACCAAAATTCATCGCCTCGTTTCGATGAGCAACATGAAATATGACGCCATTGTCGGCTCGGGCATCGAGATTGGTGAACGCGTGGCGTTGCCCGATGAGCTGATCCCCGACGACGCGCGGGTTGAGATGGACGCCAAGATGGCGGCGGGGTATTTCACCGAAGGTCCGGTACCGGATGCGGTTGAACTTGCAACGGCGAAGGGGCGTGCGCTGTCATGAGTGACAGCGTGGCTTATCTGCAAACCACGACGGCGATTCGCGAGCGTTGCCAGAACGTCCTCGCAGCCGCCCGAGCGGGCAAATCACAGTGGTTCACCGTCAATGACGAAGCGCTCGCGAGTGCTGCCACCGAGGTTGCAAACGTTACACGGCAGCGCTACCCAACGCTCGACATCCCGTACCACAGCCGCTGGCGTCACTTCGAGCCGGGCGGCGTGGATCGCAAGGCACGGCTCGATGCCGCGCTGGGCAACGCAAGTCAGGCGGAAAGGGCCCGGGCACATATCGATCTCGCAGTCGTCAGCGTGTTGCTGGACGCCGGTGCGGGCGCGGCCTGGCGCTATGGCGAGGCATCAACTGGGCAGACATTTACTCGCTCGGAAGGTTTGGGCATCGCAAGCTTTCAGGCATTCATGCAGGGCCTCTTCTCCTCTGACCCATCAAAGCCACTTCGCGCTGATGCCATCGGGCTAAAGGCGCTCACCGCTGAACGGCTGGCTCCCGTGTTTCAGGTATCCGCCGACAACCCGCTAGTGGGTTTGGAAGGGCGCGCCAAGCTGATGCAAAGCTTGGGAGCAGCTCTTGCGAGCGAACCGCAGTGGTTCGGGAGCAGCATGCGACCCGGCGGGCTCTTCGATGTGCTGACTGAAAACGGATTACGCAAATCCGTTCGTGCCGATGACGTCCTCGCGGCGCTGCTGCAAAGCCTGGGCAGCATCTG
Source organism: Burkholderiales bacterium (assembly GCA_043777615.1). Taxonomy (GTDB): domain Bacteria; phylum Pseudomonadota; class Gammaproteobacteria; order Burkholderiales; family Casimicrobiaceae; genus Casimicrobium. The sequence continues at coordinate 9,264 of JAYWHV010000245.1, forward strand.
GCCGTCGGGAAACCAGCTTGACGGCGTTGTGTTGGGCGACTGCTGGCGGCATCCGCTGGCGGGCGGCACGGGTGCAACCGCCGGCTGGATACCGATTCACAAGCTGTCGCAATGGATGACCTACTCCCTGCTTGAACCGTTTGAATGGGCTGGCGTGCAGCTCACCGATCTGGACGCACTTACGGGGCTGGCCGAATACCGCAACGGCGGCCTGCTTGTGGATAGCGGCGTTCTGATTGCCGCACCGGCGCTTCTACGTCAAGGCTACGCGCCTTCAGACGAACCGATCATTGAATGGCGTGCGCTGACCGTGGCGTTGCTTGACGAGCTGGCGCCCCTCGTGCGTACCGCGCTGGGCGCGAGCGCTGCGAATTTGCCGCTGGCCTGCATCCTCGAAGGTGGCACCTGGGCCGCGGGCCGCGCCCTTGCGACATCAATGCGCGGCGGCGAACCACCGATTCGCATCGTCAGCGACGGCACCGTTTTTTGACTTCCGAAAACTTACAAACATTGACGACAAGAAAGCAGACCATGACCGCACAAGTACATGTCATCGATCATCCGCTGGTGCAGCACAAGCTCACGCTCATGCGGAAAAAAGAAACCTCGACCACGAGCTTTCGTCGCCTTGTCAACGAACTCTCGACGCTCATGGCGTACGAAGTCACACGCGATATGCCGATGCATGAGGTAACGATCGAGACGCCGATGGAGACGATGCAGTCGAAGCTGATCGATGGCAAAAAAGTGGTGTTCGTTCCAATCCTGCGTGCGGGCATGGGCAT
>JAYWHV010000246.1:0-9998 GCA_043777615.1 Burkholderiales bacterium
CAGTCGCAACAGGCGATCATCGACACCGCTTACGCCCAATACAAGCTGGGCGAACGCGCGCAGGCAATCGCCGCCGCCGACCGCTTCATCAAGCTCTACCCGAATCACGAAAACGTAGATTACGCCTACTACGTCAAGGGTCTCGCCAACTTCATCGAAGATTTGGGCCTCTTGTCGTTCATCGCCACTCAGGATCTGTCGGAGCGAGACCAGAAGTCTGCCCGAGAGGCTTACGCCACGTTCAAAACGCTGGTCGACAAGTTCCCGCAAAGCCGCTATACGGGCGATTCGCGTCTGCGCCTGCGCTACCTGGTGAACGCACTGTCGCAGAACGAAGCTCACATCGCCCGCTACTACTTCAATCGTGGTGCCTATCAGGCCGCGATCAACCGCGCCCAGAGCTGCATCACGAATTTCCCGAACACCCCGGCGAACGAAGAAGCGCTGCGCATCATGGTACAGAGCTACAAGGCCATGGGCAACACACAGGTCGCGACGGACACCGAGCGCGTGTATCGATCAACGTACAACCGTGCAGCAGTGGATGCGGGTTCAGCCTGGTGGAAGTTCTGGTAGAGCAGCTTTTTGGTGAAATCGCCAATGCGCTTGGGCTAGCGTCCTGATGAGGCAAAAGTCGACTACCGCCGAAAAGCGCTTCTAGCCCACGTGCAGTGGCCTCTTCAGCGTAAAGTCGTTATTAGCGAATTCGCCTGGTCCGTGGATTCAACATCGGTTTTTCTCTATGTTCGTTGTGACTCGAAAAACGCCGCGACATCTGCACGATCCCTCGTAAACGGCATCGGCGGCAAACTCGCCCGCAAAATTCTGCCGTAGCCCTTCGTCACCAGCCGGTCGTCACAAATCGCGAGCACGCCGCGATCCGTTTCTGAGCGGATTAACCGGCCCGCACCCTGTTTCAGCGAGATGGCGGCTTGCGGAATCTGCCAGTCCATGAACGGGCTGCCGCCTGCTTCTTCGAGGTGTTTCATGCGCGCAGCGAGCACCGGGTCGTCCGGTGGTGCGAACGGCAGCTTGTCGATCACCACGAGCGAGAGCGCATCGCCCGCGACGTCCACGCCCTCCCAAAAGCTTTGCGAGCCAATCAACACGGCGTTTCCAAGTTCGCGGAAGCGGCGCAGCAGCTCGCCTTTTGGCGCTTCGTTCTGCGTGAGCACCGGGAAGTCTAGGTCGCGCTCCTTGAGCAAGCTCGGGAACACTTCGGCGCATTGGCGAAGCGCGCGCAGGCTGGTGAACAGCAGAAAGGCCCGCCCCCCGGAGAGCGTCACCAACTCAAGCGCCTCGGCAATCACGGCCTTGGTGTGCTCCGGTGAATTGGGCGGCGGCAGATTGCGCGGAACGTAGGTGCGACCTGCAGTGGCGTAGTCAAACGGGCTCGCCCATGACCTTGATTTCGTGGCGTCCAGTCCCAGCTGCCGCGCGAACAACGAGAAATCGCCGCCCGCCGAGAGCGTGGCGCTCGTGAAGATCCAGCTGCGAGCAGCCGATTCGGTCTGCTTTTTGAAAACTTCGGCGACCGACAGCGGCGTGGCGTGCAGCTGCCAGCCGCCCGCCGAGACGTCGGCCCAGCGAATCAGGTCACCTCGTGAATCGTCGCGCCAATCCGACAGCCGACCCGCGACGGCAGTGGCCCGCGCCTTGAGCCCTGGCATCTCTTCGCTGCGATCCTCATAACGCTCGATTTCATCGGCCAGCGCGCTGGCGTCTTCCACCAGCCGATCCAGCGCATCGACAAACTCACGCCGGGTCAGCGCATCGACACGCAAATGCTTGCCTGTCCCCGCGTCAAAGCCAAGGCGCACGGCCCTTGCGGCCATGCCGACGGATTGTGCGGCATCCAGTAGATCAGGCGCGTCGCTGGCCTTTCGGCGCTGCTCAAGCTCGGCGTCGCGCGCGAGCTCGGTGAGTTGCAGCATGCTGGTCGATTCACCGAAAAACACCGTCGCGACATCGGGTGCACGGTGCGCTTCGTCGATGATGACGGTGTTGCAGGCCGGTAGCAACTCGCCAAGACCATCGTCTTTAAGCGCGATATCGGCAAACAGCAAGTGATGATTAACAACGACGATATCCGCCGTCAGCGCGTCCCGCCGCGCTTTCATCACAAAGCATTCTTTGTAGTGCGCACAGTCGCTGCCCAAACAGTTTTCACGCGTCGAGGTCACCAGCGGCCATACCGGCGAGCCTTCGGGCACGGTCTCGCAATCAGCACGATCCCCGGTCAGGCTGCGCTCGGCGAACGCAGCGACTCGCTGAACGTGAGTAATGTGTTCACGCGCGGTGAACCGGCCTTCGCTGCGCGTCCGGTTCAGGTGATAGTGGCAGACATAGTTGCTGCGGCCCTTGAGAAGCGCCGTTTCCACCGGAATTTGCAGCGCCGCTCGCACACGCGGCAGATCGCGGTCAAAGAGTTGATCCTGCAACGTTTTGGTGCCCGTGGCAATGATCACCTTGCCACCGGAGAGCAGAGCCGGAACCAGATAAGCGAAGGTTTTTCCGGTGCCGGTGCCCGCCTCCGCGATAAGCTGGGCGTTGTCGGCAATGGCCTGGGCAATGGCTTCCGCCATCTCGACCTGTTGCGTACGGGAGCGGAAATTGGGGTGAGCGGCGGCGAGTTGCCCCTCGGGGCCAAAGATGCGGGCGAGATCAGAGTTCACTCGCTGATTCTATGGGGCCGCACCAAACAGCCAACACGCCTAAAATCTATGGCTCGACTCAACGAACGAATTATCACTGTGCTGAAATCGCTTTTCTCGGGCTCGCCAAAATGGCAGAGCTCGAACGCCGACGAACGGCTGACCGCTGTTGCAGATCTTGCAGCAGAAGACCCCGCCCTCCACACGCTCGCCACAAGCGACGCCGATATGCGCGTGCGTCTCGCCGCGCTTGGCCGCACGATTAGCGTTGCTACGCTGAAGAGCGCGCTGGCCGATCCGGACGCGGGCGTTCAAGCGGCTGCCGCCGCCCGTTGGGGCGCGCTCGTCGCCACAAGCGCACCGGAGACCGACCTGCCACTGGTCGTGGTCGCTGCTGCAGTTCGTGAAGACTCGTCGAGCGCCTGGAAGTCTGCCGCCGCGAAAGTCGCGGCGAATGACCTCACAGGTTGGCTTGCCAGCAGCGCGCCGGTTTCCTCAAAAATGGAAGCAATCAACGCCACTAGCGATGTGGCGCTGCTCGACAAGTTGCACCTGTACTGGCGCGATCACGACAAGCGAATCGGCAAGGCCTGCCATGACCGCGTTCTGTATCTGCAAACGCACGACAAGGCATCGCAGGAAGCCGACGTTCTGCTCGCGCAGTTGCAGGGCTGGTCAGAGGCTGATGAGGTGCCGTTGACACGGCTGGTTGATACGCAGCGCGCCTGGGCGAAGTTGACTGTCGATAGCGACCGCAAAGTTCGCTTCGATACGCTGCTGGCTGGCTTGCAGCGCAAGATGCAGAACGAATCTGTCGCGCGACGCATGCATGAAGCGCTCGCGATGCAGGTCGCCGGGCTTTCACTCAAAGGCAAAAAAGCCGGTGAAATGAGCCCTGAAGAGCTGGACGCGCTCGCCTCTGAGGCCACGCAGGCACAGAGCTCGCCCGTGCTCGACGCCGGGCTTGCGCAGCAGTTGCAGCAAGTACATGCCTCCATCGCCGCGGAGCAACAGTCGCGTGAGAGAAATGCTGCGGGTGAGGCGTTGCTTGCGTCGATTCCAGCGCGGCCGGCACGGCCTGAGCGCGTTGCGCCGGCGAAGAAAGCGCGGCCCGCACGCGTTGAGGCGGTTGCGGATGAACTGACACAGGTTGAGACCGCCCCCTCGACAGCAACCGAGATCGCCGCAGACGCCGTAGTACCTGCAGCGGCGACAGCCGAGGGCGCAAACGAATCCGTAACGCCAGTCTCGGAAGTTGCCGCTCCAGAAGCGGAGGCGATCTCAGCGGAGACCGTTGCCGCCACCACGCCAGCACCTGAAGTTTCAAGCCCTACCGAAGAAGTGCCTCCCGAAACGCCAGCAACTGCGGATGAAGCCGTCGCCGAACCAGCGCAGCCTGCGACGGCGGCAACTGCCGCTACCGACGCCGCGGCCGCTGAACAGGCCGACAAAGCCGCAGCCGATCATGCGCAAGCGCTCATCGATTACGAAGCAGCGAGCGCCGAATGGAAAGCCAAGTGGACAGCCTGGCTCGCCACGGCGGACGCCACCACGCGCGAGCATTTCGAGAAGCGCCTGCAAGCGCTCGAAAAAGCCGCGACGCCGAAGCCTGAGCGCATCGTCACTGCGCGCGCCGATGAGGCCGACCTGGCCGCCGCAAACGAGGCGTTAACCAAGCTCGCCGAGCTGATCGCCGCAGGCGACGTCCGTGGCTCTCGCAACGCCGCTACAAAGATTTTCCAGCAGTTCACAGCCAAGCGCTTCCCCAAACTCGAAGAGCAAAGACTCAACGAACTTGACGGCGAAGTCAAGCGCCTGGAAAGCTGGCTCAAGTGGAGCGACGGCCAGTCTCGCGACGCACTGATGGCGCGAGCTGAGGCGCTCAAAGCGGCCGCTTTGCCGCCCGACGCGCTGGCGAAAGAAATCCGCGCGATCCAGGAAGAATGGAAAGCGCTCGACAAGAAAAACGGCGGTGCACCGAAACCCAAATGGGACAAATTCAACGCCGTATGCAAAGAGGCCTACGCGCCTGCCAAAGCTCACTTCGACACGCTGCGCAAAGCGCGTAACGAAAACGCATCGGGCCGCGAAAAAATCATCGAATCGCTGCACGCGTTAGCCGATGAAGCCGCCGCGCCTTTGGCAGAGGGAACGACACGCGACTGGGTTGATATTGAGCGCCGCAAATCTGCGATGTTTGACCAATGGAAAAAAGGCGGTGGCGTTGCCAACGCCGCATGGAAGGCGCTCGACGAAAAATTCGACGTTGCCTTGCACAAACTTGATGGCGCGCTCGACGCAGCGCGCGAACCAGAAATTGCTCGCCGCAAAAAGTTGATCGCGGAAGCTCAAGAGTTAGCTGCGGCAACGCCGTCGCGCGAGGTGACTGACCGCGCAATCGCTGTTCAACGTCGCTGGGCCGCCGAACGCCCAGAAGGCCTGCCGCATCTGCGTCGCAAAGACGAACAGAAGCTGTGGGACGAATTCAAGAAACATACGGACGCCGTGTTCAAGGCTCGTGACGCTGAGCGCGAAGCGATGAAGGCGCAGTTCTCTGAAGCAATCAAGCTGCGTTATGCAGCGATTGATGCGGTGAAAGCGCTGGCTAGCGGTGAAGACGCAAAAGCGATTGAAGCCGCCTTGGCCAAAGCGCGTGTGCAATGGCGTGAGCCGCCGTACGTGGATCGCGACAAAGCGTTCGATCTGGATCGCAAGTTTGAAGACGCTGTTACCGCGGCGAAGAAGCACGCCGTCATGCTGTCACGCGGCAGCGTGATTGGGGCGATGAAGGCTGCGCTTGAGAAAATTCCCGCAACGGATGTCGCTGACAAAACGGCCGGCGCATTGGTTATCGATGCCGAGTTGATCTCGGGCATCGATTCACCAGCCGAAATCGCTACCGCTCGACGCATGCAGCAGCTGCGCTGGTTGTCCGAGCGTCGGCAATTGCCAACGGCGCCAGACGCCAAGATGACCGCGATTCGCACGCTCTTGGGTGCATTCAACGCAACCGGCGCAAAGATCACGCTGGGCGAGCGCGAGCGCCTGACGCGGGCGATTGAGGCAGTGGGAGCGGCGTAGTTGCGGCGCCATGCTTCTTCTGCCTGGCTCGCTACCACCTGATCGCGCGACGCTCGTCGCATTGTGCGACGGCCTGGCGGCGCTCCCCGAGATTGCGAGTACGCTGCAAAACGCGGTGATCGCGGAATACTCGGGCTCGTGGAGCGACATCGAGCGTGAAGCCGCAGGCAACCCGGGTGATCTGCATGCTGGGGCTGCCCTAGCGCAGGAGGTCCTTCAGTCGGCAGAGCCAACGGTTGGCTTGGCCGAAGCAGTCAGAGTCGCGATCGCCACACCGCTGCACGCAGCGCTTGGTCTCACCGATCTGACGCCCTCTGATCCCTCGATGCTCTCTCTGTCGACTGATGAGTCTCGTCTGCTGTGCGGCGCAGCCGATGTGCACATGCGCGAGGACGGTGTGCGGCTTCACTTCGTCGACGCTGCGCGATGGTTGGTCACTTGCACTCGCGCGGTTGAAGTATTCACTGAACGGCCCGACTGGATCGTTGGCGAAATGTTGCGACCCAATTTGCCACGTGGACGTGACGCGCGGTTGGTTGAGCGCTGGATGAACGAACTTCAGATGCTGCTGCATACGCATCCGGTCAATGTTGAGCGTGAAGCGCGCAGGCTACAACCCGTTAATTTGGTGTGGTTATGGGGGTTTGGCAGTCTGGATTTCAACAATGACGTCAACGCTGTAGGAGGGACGCCTACAGCGCACCCGTCGCATGTTGGACAAATCCACGCTCTGCGTCAGGGCGACGTTTCCGCTTGGCAAAAAGCATGGCAGACGCGCTCCGCCCAAATTCTGTCAGCCAACACAATCATCCTCGGAGACACTCGCCCGCGCCTTCGCTTGACAGTCAACCGCCCGAGCATCACTGAGCGTCTGCTGTCTCCGTTCAAGCGCAAAGCAACGCTGGCCGAAGTGCTCGCTCGCTTGCAGCAATCACAATGAGCGCTCCGGCTAGCGTTGCATTACACCGCCGCGATTACGACGCGTCGACCGCCAGGAACCTGGAAGCCAGCGGCTTCTCGCCCCTCTTCTCACGCCTCTATGCAGCGCGCGGAATTGCACAGGCAGCGGACATTGAATGGAAGCTTTCGCAGCTCCCGTCGCCGGCATCGCTCAAAGGCATTGATGCAGTTTGCGAGCGGCTGATTCAAGCCATCGAAAAACGCGAACGCATCCTGATCGTCGCCGACTACGATGCGGATGGTGCAACGGCCTGCGCAGTGGGCCTGCGCGGATTGAGGGCAATGGGCGCCGAGATCAGCTACATCGTACCGAACCGCTTTGAGTTTGGTTACGGTTTAACGCCAGAAATCGTAGCACTCGCAGCGAAAGAATCGCCAAAAGTCATCGTCACCGTTGACAACGGAATCGCCAGTGTCGATGGTGTTGCCGCAGCGCGTGCACTCGGGATCGACGTGGTTGTGACGGATCACCACCTGCCGGGCGACACACTCCCCGACACCCCGACCATCGTCAATCCCAACCAACCCGGCTGCCCGTTTCCGAGCAAAGCGATCGCCGGTGTTGGCGTGATGTTTTACGTGTTGGTTGCGCTGCGCACGAAGCTGCGTGAGCGAGGCGCGTACACGCCAGAGACTCAGCCTGATCTCAATCGCCTGCTCGATCTCGTCGCGCTGGGCACGGTGGCCGACGTGGTGCCGCTTGATGGCGTGAATCGACGACTCGTTGAGGCCGGTCTCCGCCGCATGCGCGAAGGTCGCGCGAACGTCGGCATCAATGCGCTTTTTGAAATCTCAAAGCGCGACGTGAGCAAGGCCACCGCGTACGAGCTCGGATTCATGCTCGGGCCACGCATCAATGCTGCAGGACGACTCGAAGATATTTCGCTCGGCATTGAATGCCTGACCACCGACGACCCCGCGCGCGCTGCCGAAATCGCAGCTGAACTCGATCAACTCAATCGCGAGCGCAAGAGCATCGAAGCTGGCATGCGTGAGGAAGCCGATCAACTCATCACTGCCACGATCACGCCCGAACAAAAGAGCATCGTCGTCACTGATTCAACGTGGCATCAGGGCGTCGTCGGTATCGTGGCGGGACGCTTGCGCGAGGCGCATCATCGGCCAACGATTGTGTTTGCACCGGGCGATGATGGCGAACTGAAGGGCTCTGGCCGCTCGATTCCGGGCTTTCATTTGCGCGATGCGCTGGATCTCGTTTCAAAGCGCAGGCCCTAGTTGATGCGTAAATTTGGCGGTCATGCGATGGCGGCAGGCCTCACTATTGCCGAGGTGAATTTCGCGCCGTTCGCACGTGAGTTCGAGCGCGTCGCGAGCGAATTGCTAACGCCCGATCAGCTTGCGCAACGCGTCGAGAGCGATGGCAGTTTCGCGCTCACAGAGTTTGATTTCGAAACGGCGCATGCACTGCATGAACATGTGTGGGGTCAAGCGTTTCCGGCTCCGATGTTTGACGACGAATTCACGGTCATCGACTCGCGTATCGTCGCGCTCAAACATACCAAGCTGAGGCTCAAGCGTGAGGGCCGCATCTTCGACGCGATTCGTTTCGGCTGCACCGATGTGCCACCGCAACCGATGCGCGCGGCGTACAAAGTGTCGCTCTCGGAATATCAGGGCAATCAGCGGCTGGAGCTGATCATCGAGCGCTGGTGGCCGGTGACCGCCACCATAATTTAGGGCGCGGTTTTAGCGCGGCGTAGCAACACGCTCCGCCGCAACGACTGCTTCAATCACCTCAGCCAGAACGACCGGTCGCGGCTGATCGTCAATCTCGACGACGACGAGATAACCCACATCCAAACCGCCCGAAACGAACGCTTTCACCAGCGCCAGTTGATCGCTATGCACGAGCGTGCCGTCGTCCTTTGACCAGTATTCCATCGCGACGAGGCAGCCGGCCGAAGGTGCTGACGGAAAGAAATTTTCGCCACGGTAATACGCGGAATTCACGGTATTGCCATGCGCAAGAATTTCGTCGCGACCGGCATGCCCTGCAAGAAACGCCTCCTTCATCGGAAAATAATCACGCCATGACGGCGGCAGAAAACGCACGTACTGCTCCTCAGTCCATTCGCGTTTGTTGGCCGCAAACCTTGCGTCCTCATTCGCCTCCTGCGGCACGTCGCGCAGCTGCGGTTGATCAAACAAAGCCGCCGGTGCCTCCACGGGCAACATCGATTCCAGATAGGGCGTCGGCCCGATCCAGCGATTGGTCGCCGTGCCCGTACCTTTGATCACAAAGAGCCCCTGCGGCGTGTTTCCGTTAGTGATCGTGCCAGGCAGATTGGTGCGCGCCATTGCCAGTTGCGCGATGTTGAAATAGCTACCTTCCGAATTGCGCACGAAACGCCCGTCCGCGCCACGCACCAGCGCCATGCCCATGCGTTCACGGTCGCGTCGCTGGAAGCTGAACACCACCGGATAGCCTGCCACGATAGGCGCAGCGAGCAAATCAACGAGCGGCGGACGGCTCGACAAATCGTCAAGCGGGTTCACCGTGAGCCGACGATTGAGCGCCTGCAAACGCGGCTCGTTCGCCCAGTCGGGGAAGCTTCCGCGCATGCGCTCGATGAGCCACGCACGCTGTTGCGGTGCGTCGCTGGCGCGCAAAAGTGTGTACGCGCCGATGGCAAACTCACGCGGCGTTTTGATCTTTGGCAGCAAATCGGTAATGAGCGACGCAACGTCTCTGGCGTAAAGCGTATGCGCCACGCTCAGGAGGCCGCGTTGACAAGCAGGGCTCTTCTCATGCGCGCCCGGAAGCAGCACAAGCAGCCGTTCGCGCACCAGCTCGCGCTCTACGTTGAAGTGCGCGGCAGCAGACAACGCGCCGGGGATCTTTTCGTCCGCCTCGGGGCCGGGCGGCAGCGCGAGCACCGCGCGGAGGTTGGCGATTTCGGTCTCGTACACCGCACGCTCACCCGCTTGCGAAGTCAGCACGGCATTCATCGCAGCAGGTCGCAGCGCGACAAGCTCAGGCACCGTGCGCCGCACCGCACCGCCCGCATCCACGCTGCGCGGCGGCGTTGCGCAACCGGCGATGAGCGACAGCGCGAGCGCGGTGAAAATGATCGATGCCGACTGGTTTGTTCGCATGCTGATGACGAATTTGAGTAGATCGCGAGAACGCCGGAGCATGGTAGCGCGAGCTTGCATTTCTCCACCGTTCAAGTTAACCAAGCGGCTATCAGCTTTTTAATGCAATCTATTCTGCAATTGGGCTATAGCTAATAAGTGTCATTAGTCGACTTGTGAATAAATCACGATCTAGCCCCAATGAAA
>JAYWHV010000247.1:0-9992 GCA_043777615.1 Burkholderiales bacterium
GTTCTGAAGAACTACAGTGCGAGTAACTCGCGCCGGGCATGACGCAGATCAATTCAGCGGCAGCCCTGTAGCGATGACGGCGGCCTGTACGCGGGAGGCGACATTGAGCTTGCGCAGCACGTGCTGGACATGAATCTTGACGGTGGTTTCGGCAATGCCAAGATGGCGCGCAATCAGCTTATTGCTCTCGCCGAGCGCGATGCCGCGCAGGATATCGAGCTCACGTGGCGAGAGATGCGACAACGGTGAAATGGCATGCACTGTCGGCTCGACCGACGTTGCGACGCCAGGCGCGTTCTCTATTGCGCCGCGATATGCCGCGACAAGTTTGCTGGTCATCTCGTCTGCAATGACGCTCTCGCCCTGCATCACGCGCACGATTGACGCAACCAGCGCCTCGGCATCCATCGTCTTCAGTAAGTAGCCATTGGCCCCCGCCTTTAGTGCAGTTGCCAGATCGTTTTCGTCTTCGCTGACCGTAAGCAGGATGATCCGTACCTTTGGCAGGGCAGCGCGCAAAGCAGGTAGTGCGTCCACGCCATTTACGCCCGGCAAGTGATTGTCGAGAAGGATTAGGTCTGGTTCCAATTCTTCAGCTCGCCGCTGCGCTTGTGTGGCATCCCCAGCATCGCCAACGACGCGGACATTCGTGCTGCGGGACAGGATCGCGGTCAGGCCACGGCGGAAGAGCGTGTGGTCATCTACCACCAGAATGCGGATCGGGTTGGCGTCAATTTGTCCGGTCAGGGGTTCGTTGGTGGCGGTGCTACTCATGCAGGCATCACTTTGTCGCTTTGCACAGTTGGTGAGTCCGACGACTCCGTAGTTGTCGCCATGGTGGCGCGATCAGCCGGCAGCGTCAGGACGACAGAGGTACCTTGATTGGGCCTGGAAAATACTTCAAGTGTGGCACCGATTCGCTCGGCCCGTTCAGCCATGATGTGCAGGCCGACGTGTGTTTCGTCGTGCAAAGGATCCTCCTGTGCGAAGCCGTGCCCATCGTCGCGCACTTCAAATCGCCAACGTGGTTGCTGCTCGACATCAAGCCAGACATGCCTAGCACCCGAGTGCTTGCGCACGTTTGAAAGGGCTTCCTGCACAACATGCAGAACCTGCAATTGCAAATCTGGCGCGAGTGAGACACCATGTCCCTGCATCGAAAGCTCAGTGCGGATAGCGCTCTGATGTTCAAATTTGCGTAAGGTCGTCCGCAACGCAGGCTCAATGTCTTCGATGTTGGCGCGCGTACGAAAGTGCATCAACAGAGCTCGTACATCGCCATAACTTTCTCGCACACCCTCATCAATCTCGCCCACGGCTTGCTCTATCAACGACAAGTTGCCCTGCGCCTGCGCATCTCTCAGCAACTGCACCTGGAGTTTGAGAAAGGCTAGCGATTGGGCTGTGGAGTCATGCAATTCGCGAGCGAGAAAATGGCGCTCCTGTGCGACCGCCGCTTCGCGTTCGAGCGCCCCCAACCGCAAATTTTCCATAGCCGCCGCAAGGTGTGTCGCTAACGCTTCAAGTAGTGAACGTTCGTTCGATGAAAGCTCATATCGGGCATGAAAGAAGAGGTCGATTTCGCCTTTGATACGGTCGTGATGTCGTACTGGTACGCAGACGACGGTCTGGTATCCCGCGTCAGCGCAGTGCGGGAAAGTCGGGGGCTGGTCACTACGGATAGGAATGACACGCGCACCGCCTGGCAACCCCGGTGCGCCACATTGACACTGATTGGCCATCAGGCAGTGCTCATCCTCGGCCATGGATGCGGGTAACCCAGTCGACGCCAGCATCACGTACTTGGTATTGCTTTCGTCGGACCAGCGCAGTGCCACGCCGTCAGCATGCGAAACTGCCATCACCTGGTCCACGAATCCATGGGCTAGTGTTTCAAGCGCGGTCGCACCGGCCAAAAACGTGGTGACACTGTACAGCGCCTCCAGTCGAGCCCGCTTCTCTTCAAGCTGCGCAGTTTTTTCCGCGACCTTCCCTTCCAGATTGCGATACATCGATTGAAGGTTCTCTGCCATGCCATTAAATCCATTGGCGAGTGTGGCAAATTCGTCATTGCCAGCAGCACTTACACGTGCGCCAAGATCTCCTCGCTGAACCTTTTGAAACGCCTGCTTGAGAAGTCCGACTGGCTCCAGCACAAAGAGATACCCGGTGTAGACGAGCGTTGCTGCGCCAAGCACCGTTAGCGCCATCGTCGCTACCTGCAACAAATGCAAAAGCGCCGTCCAACGAGATAAATGCCGCTCAATAGCGACGACCCATTGATCGATCTGTTCGACGAAATTGACCGTTGTACCCACAAGCGGACCCGAACTGACCAGACCGGGCAGACCGTTTTGTAGCGCTGATTCGCGAAAGCGAACCCAACTTTCGGCGATACCGCCAAATCCCGCTGTCACTGCATCGTCCCAAGGCACAAAGAGCGGTCGCTCTGGATCGCCGTTTCGCAGCAGCAACAGGCTGCGCTCAAATTCCGCGATGTGATCGGTAACGCCGACCTGATCTGGAGTGGCGCGAGCGAGCGCGATGCGATAGGCCTGCATGCGCATGCGGCCCGCTTCGTTCACAGCGGCGGCTCCTCCTTCAAGTTGCCACGATACCCATAACGTGACGGATATCGCTAAAAATCCCAGCAACAGAAACGGGGTTGCCGCTACTGTCAATTTAGCTCCCAAACTCCATCGCGAATCACGATTCATCGCTTGAACTCTGTTCCGTCCCTCTGAACGCAGTTTGGGCTTGGAGAATCAGCGTTGGCGTTTCGACGAGGCGATGGGTGAACGGCCTTGGTCTTCAACCGCTTGTTGGCAGTCCAGACAACGTCGGGCAGCAGGATGAACCAGCAAACGGGTGTATCCAATGTCCCGCCCGCACGCTTCACAGACTCCATAGCGGCCCGTGTGCACTCGATCAAGCGCATTCGCGACTTCGGTAAGTTCACTGGAGTCTCGCTCCGCCTTGGCGATTGACGCATCTGCGTCAACGCTGGATATTACCCAGTCAGCATCAGTGGCCGTTGTGACGGATATTTCTGCCGCGCCGTCGGCGTGCAATTCTCGCTCCACGACCAATGAAAGAGCGCGCTCGCGCTGGCGCAGCAGCTCGCTCAGATCGGTCAGTTGTGTCGGTGTCAATTGGGATGATGCCATGAGTTTCTCCTCTGATAGGGATGATCATTGGAAACAAACGGTTTCGACTTGATTTCGATCAACCAGTCCGCAGGCTCTGCAAACTAAGCTCCTCGGAATGCTGAATAAAGTCATCACTGCTGACGATTTTCCCGACGCGGGGAACGCTGCGATCAATATTCAAGCGACCGCCAGAACTACCTGCACATTCGATGTTTTCGATATGCACTGTGCGGCGTGCGCGGCGCTGATCGAAGAAAAGCTGCGTCGTTGCGAGGGGGTGTTACGTGCGCGCGTGCACTATTCAACCCAGCGTGCCCGAATCTCTTTCGATCCGGCTGTAGCCAACGAAGAGCACCTGCTTTCGGCGATTGATGACTTGGGTTACAGCGCCAGCGCCGAATCAGGTGAGAGCCGATCCGACGCTGTGAAACGCCAGCGCAGGCGGCACATCTGGCAGTTTGGCCTGGCAACACTTTGTGCCATGCAGATCATGATGCTGACATTGCCGAGGTTTCTGGCTGGATCTGAAATGGAGCCGGAACTTGGGCCGCTACTCGACTGGACAGCTCTAGTGCTTCTACTTCCGGTGGTTGTGGTGTGCGCTCGCAGCTTCTACCGAGGGGCGATGCGCGAGATGCGCATGCACCGGCCGGGAATGGACATGGCGATCGCTCTGGGAATTTTCACTGCAACCGCAGGGTCGGTGTGGCATCTTGTCGCAGGCACCGGTACGTTGTACTTCGATTCTGTAGCAATGTTTGTCGCACTTTTGCTGGGCGTTCGCTGGTTGGCATGGGAACAACGAGAGCGCAATCAGGCGGTGATACTGCTTGCTGCAAGCAGCGCGACAACAGCTACGGTCATGCGCATTTTCGAAAGCGACGGCGACGAATGCATGCGCGCCGTTGCGATCTCAACGGTTCGCCCGGGGGATCGTCTCTGGATACGCACTGGCGAGGCCATCCCGGTCGACTGCATGCTGGAAAGCGCTTGCGCGGTGTGTGACGAGGCGCTGCTGACGGGCGAGTCTGCGCAGGTTCGGCGCGCGGCTGGCGAGACGTTAATAGCTGGAGCGATCAACTGTGGCGGCGCGATCACTGCACGAGCGGTGGCGACCGTTGATGAAAGCACCGAGCGCCGCCTGCTATCGCTCGCGGATGAATCGGCGAAACCCGACTCGCTTGCGCTCGCCGATGCCGTCGCCAGATACTTTATGCCGACGCTACTCTTTGTGGCGTCATTGACATTCTTTGTAATGTTGCCAGACGGCATTTCCGTTGCGCTGGAACGCGCCATTGCCGTTCTGATCATCAGCTGCCCATGCGCGCTGGCGCTCGCAGCGCCTGCGGCGCAGGCGCGAGCCTTCACTGGCTTGTTAAGCCGTGGAATCGTATTGCGGCGCGTCGCTGCACTGGACCGCATGGTCAAAGCCGACGCCTTCTTGTTGGACAAAACGGGAACTTTGACGACGCCCAATCTTGTTCAACTATCCGGACTGCGAGGCGACGTCACGGAAAAAGAGGCTCTGGAACTAATCGCTATTTTGGAGACGTCCGCCAATCATCCTCTGAGCGCGGCACTGAGAGACGTTGCATCGTCCGCAGCGCGTGTGCGCACCGTTAAGGCCCTCGACTGGGTACCGGGCGAAGGCGTGTCGGGAATAGTGGACGGCACCGAGTTTCGCCTCGGACGAGCGGAGTTCGTCGGTGCACTAGCGAGGCTGCCCGCGCTAGAGTCTGATGACGGGCAACTTTGGCTTGCAGACAACCTGGGGCTCGTCTGCACGATTGAGCTCGGAGAGACGCTCCGGCAGGGAGCGATTGAGTTGATCGCAACACTAAAGCAACGTGGAATCGTGCAAATTCTGAGTGGCGATCACACAGAGAAGACGAAACGCATCGCCGCGCTGCTGGGCGTGGAGGCAACCCAGAGCGCGCAGACGCCGGAGAACAAAGCGGCGCGCGTTAAAGCATTGCAGCAGGCCGGTCATAGCGTGGTCATGATTGGCGACGGCGTTAACGATAGCGTCGGTTTCGCGGGAGCCGATGTCGCCATCGCCGTTGGGTCAGCCACAGATGCGACGCGAGCGAGCGCCGATATTGTGTGTACAACGGACGATCTCGCAACGATCATCGAGTGTTTTGACTATGCGGTGCGTGCCCGGCGCGTCATGCAGTCCAATTTCGCGTGGGCTATTGCCTATAACGTAATCGCAATTCCCTTTGCCGTGGCTGGATTCGTCAATCCGCTGATTGCCAGCTTAGGTATGGCCGCGAGCTCCGCAATCGTCGTGTTGAATGTGATGCGACTCGACGTGCGTAGCCCCTAGGAATTCAAATGGAATCCCTGTTCATTCTCATTCCAATGGCACTTGTGCTTGCCGTCCTTATTGGCGCCGCATTCTGGTGGTCAACAACTTCAGGGCAATTTGAAAATCTCGAAGAAGAAGGTCGTAGCGTTCTTGACGACGACGACCGGCCCTAGCCCCGCCGTTTAGCACTTCCTGCACCCGAGTTGATTCGTATCAATAAGCGCACGTAGTGCTCGCACTAACGTTAGTACGTCAAGAGCAAACACAGGTTACGGGGTGAAATCAATGGGTAGTAATCAAGCGCTAAGCGCTGACAAAGAGACCTACAACTACAAGGTCGTCTATCAATTTTCGATAGCCACGATCTTGTGGGGCATCGTCGGTATGACTGTTGGCGTGCTCATCGCCTCGCAACTGGTCTGGCCGGAGTTGAATCTCGGCGAGTACTTGAGCTACGGCCGACTCAGGCCGCTGCACACGAACGCTGTGGTTTTCGCGTTCGGCGGTTGTGCGTTGTTCGCTTGTTCTTACTATGTGGTGCAGCGCACTTGCCACGTGCCGCTATTTGCGCCCAAACTGGCTGCGTTTACCTTTTGGGGGTGGCAACTAGTGATCGTCCTGGCAGCGATCACGCTGCCATTGGGCATGACCAGCGCCAAGGAATACGCCGAACTTGAATGGCCCATTGACATCCTGATCGCAGTGGTCTGGGTTTCCTATGCGGTAGTTTTTTTTGGCACACTGGCCAAGCGTAGGACTTCGCATATTTATGTGGCTAACTGGTTCTTCGGCGCATTCATTCTGACGGTCGCCATCCTGCACATCGTCAATAGTGCGGCCATTCCGGTTTCCCTGACCAAGTCGTACTCCGCCTATGCAGGGGTACAGGACGCAATGATCCAGTGGTGGTACGGTCATAACGCTGTGGGCTTCTTCCTCACTGCGGGTTTCCTCGGAATCATGTACTACTTCGTGCCGAAGCAGGCAGAGCGTCCTGTTTACTCGTATCGTCTTTCGGTTGTGCACTTCTGGGCATTGATCTTCACCTACATGTGGGCCGGCCCACATCACCTGCACTACACCGCCTTACCGGACTGGACGCAGTCACTCGGAATGGTTTTCTCGCTGGTGTTGCTGGCACCTTCCTGGGGAGGCATGATCAACGGAATCATGACGCTATCGGGCGCATGGCACAAGCTGCGGGACGACCCGATCCTCAAATTTCTCGTTACCTCATTGTCGTTTTACGGGATGGCCACGTTCGAGGGCCCGATGATGGCGATCAAGACGGTGAATTCGCTCTCTCACTACACCGACTGGACTGTGGGTCACGTGCACTCAGGCGCACTCGGCTGGGTCGCATTCGTCTCCATCGGCGCTATCTACTACATGATTCCGCGCCTGGTCGGTAAGGAAAAAATGTACAGCACCAAGTTGATCGAAATTCATTTCTGGATCGCGACGCTTGCTATCGTGCTCTACATTGCGGCGATGTGGATTTCTGGCGTGATGCAGGGCCTCATGTGGCGCGCGGTCAACGCAGATGGCACGCTGACTTACAGCTTTGTCGAGTCGGTCAAGAGCAGCTATCCGTTCTGGTTCATCCGTTTCCTCGGCGGCGCCATTTATCTAAGCAGCATGTTCATCATGGCCTACAACGTTTACATGACCGTGCGCGGCGCGAAGGTGTCGAAAGCGGTTGTTCCGCCGCCTGCCTTTGGTGCAACGGTAGCAGCGTAGCAGTTGACAGGAAGAGAAGAAATGAAAATCACACACGACACCATTGAACGAAAAACCGGACTATTGATTGCTCTGGTCATTCTGGTCGTCAGCATTGGCGGTCTGGTCGAAATCGTGCCGCTGTTCTTTCAGAAGAACCTGATTGAACCAGTCGCGGGACTCAAGCCGTACGACGCGTTGCGCCTTATGGGGCGAGACATCTACGTGCGCGAAGGATGCTCCAATTGTCACTCGCAAATGATTCGTCCGTTTCGCGCCGAAACCGAACGCTACGGGCCGTACTCGGTTGCCGGTGAGTTTGTTTATGACCGTCCGTTCCTTTGGGGTAGCAAACGCACGGGACCCGATCTGGCGCGCGTTGGCGGTCGCTACAGCGATGACTGGCACCGTCTGCATCTTGGCAATCCGCGCGACGTGGTGCCCGAATCAAACATGCCGCGCTATGCATTCCTTGACCGCCCGATGGTGGATAACGACGTAGCTCAGCGCATGAAAGTGCTGAAGATGCTAGGCCACCCTTACTCAGACGAAGAGATTGCGAAATCGGGAGAGGCAATCAAGGGCAAGACTGAACTTGATGCACTAGTGGCTTATTTGCAAGGGCTGGGTACGCAGCTCAAAGCGGTGAAAGGGTAGTGTATGGATGAGATCAGAAGCGCATTCACGGTGATTTCTCTGGTGACATTTATTGGCATAGTTTGGTGGGCATGGCGTCCGGGCAGTGCGGCAAGGGCCAGCGCAGCAGTCAACGATATGCTCGTGGATGATGATCGTGATCCTCATGTAACCGCTGTTGCGGCCGATCAGGGAGCACGCAAATGAACGATCTGATTGCATCGAATCTGCTGTCGAGCGGCTGGGCCTGGTTTGTCGCGATTGGCACCGTGGTCAGCTTGCTGGCCTGCGTCTGGGTATTGCGGATCAACAGTGTCAAAAAAGTATCTTCCGAAAAGGCTGATCTGCACGGACAGAACGAATGGGACGGCCTGCGCGAGTACGACAATCCGCTGCCGCGCTGGTGGTCCAACCTGTTCTACATCACCATCGTATTTTCGTTCGGCTATCTGGTTTTATATCCAGGCTTGATAGTCGTTCCCGGAATTCTTGGCTGGAGTACTTCAACGCTTTATGCCGATGAAGTCAAGCAGGTGAAGGCCGAAACGGATCCTATCTTTGATGCTTACATCAAGCAGGACGTAAAGACAGTTTCAATGGACAAAGGTGCGTTGCAAATTGGCGGTCGGCTGTTCCAGACGTACTGTGCTCAGTGTCACGGGACCGATATGCGCGGCTCAAAGGGATTCCCGAATCTCGTCGACAACGACTGGCTTTATCCAGGCACGCCCGAAGGCATCAAGACGACCCTGCTTGAAGGACGGAACGCCATGATGCCTGCCTTTGCTGAAGTGTTGAAACCTGATCAGATCACGGACACAGCGCAGTACGTGCTTTCGCTATCTGGTCGCTCGACGGCGACGGCAGCAGCGGCACGCGGTGAAGCAACATTCAAGCAGATTTGCTCGGCATGCCATGGACTTGAAGGCAAGGGCAATGTCGCGCTGGGTGCGCCGAATCTGACGGACAGCATCTGGCTGTATGGCGGTAGTCTCGCAACCATTGTAGAAACCCTCAACAAAGGGCGGCAAGGAAAAATGCCAGCGCAAAAGGACTTGCTCGGAGAAGCTCGGGTACATCTGCTTGCCGCATACGTCTATGCGCAATCTCAGGAGCAGTCGCAAAACAAAGCGAAGTAGCCCGCCACTTCAACCGTAGTCAACTACCCATGCAGTCAGGATAGTAATGAGCAGTGCCGCAGGCGAGACGAAAGTTGTCTCGCTTTATCAGTCGCAGAAAAAGATCTACGCCAAGTCTGTCACCGGTCGCTTCGCCAGTTGGCGTGTCGCAATGGTACTGATCACGCAGGCTCTGTTCTACGGCCTCGCCTGGGTGCCCTGGAATGAAAGACAGGCAGTACTGTTTGACCTGACAGCGCGCAAGTTCTACATCTTTGGCTGGGTATTCTGGCCGCAAGATGCGCTTTATCTTGCGTTCATCCTGATCGTGTCGGCGTACGCGCTCTTTTTTGTGACGGCCATTGCCGGGCGGGTTTTTTGCGGGTACGCCTGCCCGCAAACTGTCTACACCGAAATTTTCATGTGGATCGAAGAGAAGTTTGAAGGTGATCGTGCGGCGCGCATGAAACTGGATTCCGCTCCGATGTCTGCCAACAAGATTTGGCGTAAGGGTGGAAAGCACCTCTTCTGGATTCTCGTCGCCTTGTGGACCGGCTTTACCTTTGTTGGCTACTTCACGCCAATTCGCACTTTGAGTGACGCAGTGCTCACAGGATCTACGGGCCCGTGGGAAACCTTCTGGATCATTTTTTATGCCTTCGCGACGTGGGGTAACGCCGGATTCATGCGCGAGCAGGTTTGCAAGTACATGTGTCCGTACGCACGCTTCCAGAGCGTGATGTTTGATCGCGATACCATGATCGTGACCTACGATCAGGCGCGGGGTGAACCGCGCGGTGGCCGCAAGAAGAGCGCTGATCCGGTAGCTCTGAAGCTCGGCTCTTGCGTCGATTGTTCGCTGTGTGTGCAGGTGTGCCCGACCGGCATTGATATTCGCGAGGGATTGCAGTACGAATGCATCGGCTGTTCAGCCTGCATCGACGTTTGCGACACGGTGATGGACAAAATGACCTATCCGCGCGGCCTCATTCGCTACTCGACCGAAAATGCAATTGAGAAACACTGGGACGTCGCCGCGATTCGAAAGCACATGCTGCG
>JAYWHV010000248.1:0-9969 GCA_043777615.1 Burkholderiales bacterium
GTGCTCGCGTACACGGGTAGTTTGGACTACAAAACAGTGTTCGAGAAAGCGCCGTCGCTCGCGAACATCTCCATCATCATGGGGCCGTTCGGTGTGGTCTCGCTGATGACCGCCACCTGCATCCTGCTGTTCATCGGCGCGATGGGCAAATCAGCGCAAGTGCCGTTGCATGTGTGGCTGCCCGACTCGATGGAAGGCCCGACCCCAATCTCGGCGCTGATCCATGCGGCGACGATGGTGACGGCTGGCATCTTCATGGTGTCGCGCATGTCGCCGTTGTTTGAGATGTCCGACACGGCGCTTTCTTTCGTATTGATCATCGGTGCGACCACTGCGTTGTTCATGGGTTTCCTAGGCATCGTGCAGTACGACATCAAGCGCGTCGTCGCGTACTCCACCCTCTCGCAGTTAGGTTACATGACGGTCGCGCTCGGCGTATCTGCGTACAGCGCCGCGATGTTCCATCTCGTGACACACGCCTTTTTCAAAGCGTTGTTGTTCCTCGCTGCTGGCTCGGTGATCATCGGCATGCACCACAATCAGGACATCCGCTACATGGGTGGTTTGAAAAAGTACATGAAGATCACGTGGATCACCTCCCTGATCGGCTCGCTGGCACTCATTGGCTTTCCGCTGTTCTCCGGTTTCTACTCGAAGGACACCATCATTGAGGCCGTTCACGAGAGCAAAATTTTTGGCCACAGCTATGCATATTTTGCTGTGATGGCGGGTGTGTTTGTTACGGCGTTCTATTCGTTCCGCATGTACTTCCTCGTCTTTCACGGGAAGGAGCGTTACGACGATGCTCCGCATGACGATCACCACCATGACGACCATGGGCATGACAACCACGGCGGCAAACCGCACGAATCCTCCTGGGTGGTGACCGTTCCGCTGATCCTTCTCGCGATCCCGTCCGCGATTCTTGGTTTTTTCGGCGTGGAAAAAATCGTGCACGGCGACTGGTTTAAGGGGGTCCTTTCTGTGACCCAAGAGCACGACACGCTGTCGGCGTTAACTGCGAGATTTCATGGCCCGCTCGGCATGGCTATTCACGGACTTTCGACATTGCCCCTGTTGCTCGCAATGCTCGGGGTAGCGCTGGCCTTTTATCTTTATGTGATTAACCCGGCGTTGCCCGCCAAGCTGCGCAAGCAATTCAGTTTCATCGTCAAGATCCTTGAAGAAAAATATTACTTCGACCGGTTCAACGATTTCTTCTTCGCGGGTGGCGCGCGCAAGCTGGGCGAACTGTTCTTCAAAGCGGGTGATCGCGCGATCATCGACGGCGCGATGGTGAATGGCTCAGCCAAAGGCATCGGCGCACTGTCGGGCGTGATGCGTCATTTGCAAACGGGCTACATCTATCACTACGCGTTTGTGATGGTGGCGGGCGTGCTCGTCTTCCTCACCTGGCTGCTGTTGCGCTAGAGCTAGAAAAACAAATATGCTGCTCTCACTCTCCATCTGGATTCCGATTCTTGGCGGCCTCGCCGTGATGACCACGGGACGCGACAAAAGCGCCAATGTCACTCGCTGGGCCGCGCTGATCGCCGCCGTAGCAGGCTTCCTCGTCACCATCCCGCTCTACACGGGCTTCGACCCGTCGACCGCTGCGCTGCAATTCGTCGAAAACGTGCCGTGGATCGAGCGCTACAAGATTGGCTATTACCTCGGCGTTGACGGCCTGTCGATGTGGTTTGTGATGCTCAACAGCTTCACAACGATCCTCGTCGTCATCGCTGGTTGGGTCGTCATTGAGAAGCAGCCTGCGCAATATTTCGCGGCATTTCTCATCATGT
Source organism: Burkholderiales bacterium (assembly GCA_043777615.1). Classification (GTDB taxonomy): domain Bacteria; phylum Pseudomonadota; class Gammaproteobacteria; order Burkholderiales; family Casimicrobiaceae; genus Casimicrobium. Next base: position 1,803 of record JAYWHV010000248.1, read on the forward strand.
CAGGCCTGATCAATGGCGCGTTTGCGGCTGCGGATGCAATGCTGTTCTACGTTTTCTTCGAGGCGATGCTGATCCCGATGTACTTGATCATCGGCATCTGGGGTGGTCCGAATCGCCTTTATGCAGCGATCAAGTTTTTCCTCTACACACTGCTCGGCTCGCTGTTGATGCTGGTTGCGTTTTTGTACCTGTACAACGTCACTGGTGGCAGCTTCACGATTGCTGATTTCCACAAAGTTCCGCTTGGGAAAACACCGCAGATTCTGATCTTCGTCGCTTTCTTTCTCGCGTTCGCGGTGAAGGTGCCAATGTGGCCAGTGCACACCTGGTTGCCAGACGCGCACGTCGAAGCGCCGACCGGTGGCTCGGTAATTTTGGCGGCGATCACGCTGAAGCTCGGCGCGTACGGCTTTCTGCGATTCATCCTGCCCATCGTGCCGGATGCTTCGCACATGATGGCGCCGTTCGTCATCGTTATATCTCTGATCGCCATCGTGTACATCGGCTTTATTGCGCTGATCCAGACCGACATGAAAAAGCTCGTGGCATATTCATCGATTTCGCACATGGGCTTCGTCACGCTGGGCTTCTTCCTGTTCGTGGGCGGGCAGGGCAGCGCACTCGGCATCGAGGGTGGCCTCATGCAAATGATTTCGCACGGATTTGTTTCGGCTGCAATGTTTCTGTGTATCGGCGTGATGTACGACCGCGTCCATAGCAGGAACATTGCTGACTATGGTGGCGTTGTGAACGTCATGCCCAAATTTGCTGCGCTCATGATGTTGTTCGGCATGGCGAACGCCGGTCTGCCCGGAACCTCGGGATTCATCGGTGAATTCACGGTCACACTGGCCGCGGTGAAGCAGGGCATGTTCTGGACAGCCGCCTGCGCCGGGCTCGCGTTGATCCTCGGTGCGGCCTACACCTTGTGGATGTACAAGCGCGTGATTTTTGGTGAAATCGGTAATGATCATGTTCGCGAAATGAAGGACGTTTCGCCGCGAGAATTCTGGATGTTGATGCTCGTTGCCGCCTGCGTTTTGGGTATGGGCCTGTATCCCGCGCCGTTCACCGAAGTGATGCACAAGAGCGTTGAAGCGCTCATCACGCATGTGTCGCACAGCAAACTGTAGGCGCACGAGAACAAGACTATGAAAGACATCCTGCTCGTTCTCCCGGAAATCGTGTTGCTTTGCCTCGCAGGCCTCATCCTGATCGCCGATCTGTTCGTCAGTCGCGGACAAAAGTGGTTCACCTACGCCTGCGGTATTGGCGCTCTGCTGTGGACCGCGTTATATGTGTTCGTGCCGTTCACGGCAATCGCTGGCGTAGCCGGTGAGTCCGCGTTCTCGGGCCTGTTCATCGCCGATGGCGTTTCCGCGGTGTTGAAGCTCGCGATGCTGCTCTCGGCTGCGATCGCGCTCGCCTACTCATGGAGCTATCTCAAAAAGCACGGGCTCGACAACGGCGAATACGTTGCGCTGGTGCTCTTCGGCACACTCGGTATGATGGTGATTGCCAGCGCGGCGAGCATGCTCACGGCCTATCTGGGGCTCGAACTCTTGAGCCTGTCGATGTACGCGTTGGTCGCCCTTAAGCGCGATGACCGCATTGCCACGGAAGCGGCCATGAAGTATTTCGTGCTGGGAGCACTGGCGTCAGGCTTGCTGCTGTTTGGCATGTCGATCCTTTACGGTGCGACGGGCAGCATCAGTTTGAATGGCATTTCCGCTGCCCTGGCTAAAGCGAACAAAACGGCCGTTGCGCTGAGCCTGATCTTTATCGCAGCGGGTGTCGCGTTCAAGCTCGGTGTTGTGCCGTTCCACATGTGGGTTCCAGACGTTTACAACGGCGCACCGACTGCCGTTACGTTGTTCCTTGGCACCGCTGCAAAGCTCGCCGCGTTTGCGCTGGCGTATCGCTTGTTTGGAGCGGCGCTTACGCCGGCCTCGGCCGACTGGTCAATCATTTTGGCCGTCATCGCGACGCTCTCGGTTGTGATCGGCAACCTGATTGCCATCTCGCAAACCAATATCAAGCGCATGCTTGCTTATTCGGCGATAGCCAACATGGGCTTCCTGCTGCTCGGCTTCGTCGGTGGTGGCAAGGACGGCTACGCGGCTGCGATGTTCTATGCAATCGCCTACGCGATTACCGGTCTCGTTTCCTTCGGTATCCTCGTGTTGCTGTCGGGACGTGGCGTTGAGTTCGACGACATCGATGATCTGAAAGGTCTCAACAGTCGCTCGCCGTGGTACGCGTTTCTCATGCTGCTCGCCATGTTCTCACTTGCCGGCATCCCGCCGACGATTGGCTTCTGGGCGAAACTGACGGTCATCGAATCAATCGTCAACGCGGGTTACACGTGGATAGCCGTTATCGCGGTGCTGGCGTCCCTGGTAGGCGCCTTCTACTACCTGCGTGTCGTCCGCGTTATGTACTTTGCCAGCCCACCTGAAGGGCCGCTCGCCATGCCTAGTCGCGCTGAGACGGTGCTGATCTCAGCGAACGGCCTGGCGATTCTGGTGCTCGGTGCGTTGCCAGGAGCAATCATCGCGCTGTGCGCCAGGGCATTGCAGGCGTCCTGAGGCTGCATTTATATTCGACAGCTTTCAGCTAGAAGAACCACTGCATTAGGGATAGAAGGCAGTTTTGGTATTTGTCGACTTTTTGGCGAATGCCGATGTAACCCCTAATCAGGCGTGATTTAACCGAAAAGCTGAGGCGTCCAGCGCTCGCCCGCTACGATGCGGACACAAGACTCTTCTAGCAACGTCCGCACTCTTAAAATTCATCGTCGCGGTGCGCGCGAAATCCTCATGTTTTCAAGCATGCATTCCGGTTTCGCAGCGCGGTGCGCAATGATTTGAAGCCGATCGCTGCGCTGGAATCTTTATAAGTTTGATTTTCCACTGGGGGAGCCTGAAATGCCTGTGATCACCAACGTCGAAGACCTGCGCCTGCTGGCCAAAAGGCGGGTACCGAAAATGTTCTACGACTACGCCGATTCAGGCTCGTGGACGGAGAGCACGTATCGAGGTAACGAGGCAGATTTTCAGGGAATCAAGTTTCGCCAACGCGTCGCTGTAAACATGGAAGGCCGCAGCACCGCGACCACAATGGTTGGAGTGCCGGTGAAAATGCCGGTGGCCATCGCGCCCGTCGGGCTCACCGGAATGCAGCACGCCGACGGCGAAATTCTCGCTGCGAAAGCGGCTGAGAAATTCGGCATTCCGTTCACGCTCTCGACGATGAGCATCTGCTCCATCGAGGACATCGCGGCGAACACCAGCGCGCCGTTCTGGTTTCAGCTCTACATGATGCGCGACCGCGAAGCGATGGTGCGCATGATCGCACGCACCAAGGCGGCCAAATGCAGCGCACTCGTGCTCACGCTCGATTTGCAAGTCATCGGCCAGCGTCATAAGGACTTGAAGAACGGGCTCACCGCGCCTCCGCGCCCGACCGTTGCCAACATCATCAATCTAATGACCAAACCGCGCTGGTGCCTCGGCATGCTCGGCACCCGCCGGCACACCTTCGGCAACCTGGTCGGTCACGTCAAGGGCGTCAGCGACATGAATTCGCTCGCCGCGTGGACCAATGAGCAGTTCGACCCGCGCCTGTCGTGGCCGGACATCGCCTGGGTCAGAAAACAATGGGACGGCCCGCTCATCCTGAAAGGCATCCAGGACGTTGAAGACGCCAAACTTGCTGTCGAAAGCGGCGCCGATGCCATTGTCGTCTCCAACCACGGCGGTCGTCAGCTAGACGGCGCGGAAACCTCTATCCGGGCGCTGCCGCGCATCGTCGAAGCCGTCGGCGACAAGATCGAAGTCCACATGGACGGCGGCGTCAGGAGCGGGCAAGACGTGCTGCGCGCCGTAGCACTTGGCGCGAAAGGTACTTACGTCGGCCGCGCAATGGTCTATGGATTGGGCGCAATGGGTGAAGCGGGCGTCACTAAAGCGCTGCAATGCATCCACAAAGAGCTGGATATTTCCATGGCGTTTTGTGGGCACACGAATATCAATACGGTGGACAAGAGCATCCTTTTGGAGGGGACTTATCCGATGGCTTAGCCGGGAGTCGGGAACTTTTTGTGTGCATGAATTGCGTGTGATTTGAGGTAATTGCAGCGAAAAATTGCCCTAACCTCTCACAATCACCTGATTGAGGCCTCGCGTCAGCGTGCCGTCGCTGAACGCTCCACGCTCAACGCGCCGTTTTGTCTGTGGCTCAAATCGTACGCAGCGTTAGCGGTGCGGATGAGGCGATGGCCGTCCTTGCGGAAATTCGTTCTCGAAGTGGCACGCAGGGCCGGCAGTTCGCCCGAGACGAAATGAGTGAGCGGCGGTGACTTCTTCGATAGCACGATTTTTTCTATCTGTTTGACGACGTCGATGATCGTGAGCTCCAATTTGCGTTGATGTTGGTGCAGAGCGCTAACAAATACGAATGGGGTGTGAGGACGGTTCGTGTTCGTGTGACGTGCGCTAACGCACAGACGAGCCCCGCGATTTCGCGAGAGACTGCGTTTAGAGTCGCTATTGACTCGCAGAGATCCAAGATCACCAAAGGCAACTCTCATGCAAAAAGCACCGGTAAAACATAATCGGGCCGCGCTGCTTGCGCCGCTCCTTCTCTCGCCCTTGATTGCGCTCTCGCCAGCGGCGTCGAACGCGCAAACACCTGCATCCAAGGAACCGACCATGACCATGCCGTCGAAAGTTATGCAACACAGCATGATGGGCTCGGATGGAATGAAACAGTCGATGATGAAAGGCATGGACGGTATGCAAAAGATGCCGATGTCCGGCGACACCGACAAAGATTTTGCGATGTTGATGAAGATGCACCACCAGCAAGGCGTAGAGATGGCACAGATGCAGCTTATTCACGGAAAGTCGCCTGCGATGAAATCAATGGCGAAACAGATCATCGCAGCGCAGAACAAAGAGATCACTCAGTTCGACAAATGGCTGGCCAAGCAAAAGTAGACCCCATTCAATCAGGACGATGTGTAGCGAGAGTCGTGCACTAAGTATCTATTTACGAAGGAAAATCATGCAAACTGAGCACCTGAAAGTAACGGGAATGTCCTGCGGTGGCTGCGTCAATAGCGTGACAACAGCGTTGAAAGCCGTGGATGGGGTCGACGACGTTAACGTCTCGCTCGCGGACGGTGGTGCGACAGTCAGTTATGACCAACACCTGACCTCGAAGGCGCTGCTGAAATCGGCGGTCATCGCAGCGGGGTACGGCGTTGATGAACAGGCCAGTTCGTCAAAAAGCGGATGCTGCGGCTAGCGGGCTTCAGCCACAAGCCCCCAACCATGCAATCCCTGAAAGATCCCGTCTGCGGGATGACAGTCACCGAAGCGTCGACGCATGTCTTACAGCATGCAGGCCAGCCGTTTTACTTCTGCAGCGCAGGTTGCAAGGCGAAATTCGCGGTCGATCCGGCGAAATTCCTCACCCCTGTTTCCGATGCGCTGAAAGCCTCGCCGCCCAAGCCAGTAACGGCGAATCAGGGAGCACCGGAAGGCGCGGTTCGCGTGATCTACACCTGTCCGATGCATCCTGAGATACGGCAAGATCATGCTGGTGCGTGTCCCAAGTGCGGTATGGCACTCGAGCCTGAAATGCCGACGTTGGATGAAGGTGAAAATCCGGAACTGCATGACTTTCAGCGTAGATTTTTGTGGACGCTGCCATTGACCGTAATCGTGACCTTTCTTGCGATGGCAGGCCACCGATTCCAATGGTTTGATATTGCGACTCAGAGCTGGATTGAGCTCATACTGACTTTGCCAATCGTGTTCTGGGCTGGTTGGCCGTTTGTCCAGCGTGCAGTTGCGTCCGTGGTGAACAAAAGCCCCAACATGTGGACACTGATTGGCTTGGGCACGTCCGCCGCTTTCATCTATAGCGTGGTTGCGACCGTTGCGCCCGGCGTATTTCCCGCGACGTTTGTTTCGATGGGCCGTGTGTCGGTGTATTTCGAAGCGGCTGCGGTGATCATTTCGCTTTCATTGCTGGGGCAAATCCTCGAGCTCAAGGCGCGATCACAAACCTCTGCCGCTATCAAGTCTTTGCTGGGTCTTTCACCCAAAACGGCTCGCCGCATCAGTGCTGATGGCGCAGAAGAAGATATTCCGCTCAGCCACGTCCACGTCGGCGATACGCTGCGTGTGCGTCCCGGAGAGAAGATTCCCGTTGACGGTGTTGTCATCGAAGGCGGAAGTGCGGTCGATGAATCGATGCTGACCGGCGAGCCGATGCCAGTGACCAAACGCGTCGGCGACAGGCTCATTGGCGCGACCCTCAACACCAATGGCGCATTGGTAATGACATCAGAAAAAGTCGGCTCGCAGACCGTGCTGGCCAGCATTGTGCAAATGGTCGTTAACGCGCAACGCTCCAAAGCGCCGATGCAGCGCATGGCGGACGTAGTGGCGGGTTATTTCGTGACGACCGTCATCAGCATCGCGCTCATTACGTTTTTAGCGTGGGGCGTTTTTGGCCCGGAACCTAGTTGGGTGTACGGTTTGATCAACGCCGTAGCGGTGCTCATCATCGCCTGTCCGTGTGCGTTGGGTCTCGCGACCCCCATGTCCATCATGGTGGCTACGGGCAAAGCTGCAACGCAAGGTGTGCTGTTTCGCGATGCCGCCGCGATTGAAAATTTTCGCAAAGTGGATACATTGATCGTGGATAAAACCGGCACCCTCACCGAGGGCAAGCCGCGTTTTGATCGCGTGGTTGCGGCGGCGGGATTCACTGATGAAGAGGTGCTGCGCTTATCTGCAAGCCTTGACCAGGGCAGCGAACATCCATTGGCCAATGCCATCGTAGCTGCTGCCCATGAACGCGGCCTTGCTTTAGAAAAGGCCGAAGGCTTTGAATCCAGCAGCGGAATCGGCGTTCGTGGCGGTATTGACGGCAAGGCGCTGGCATTAGGCAACACCGCACTGATGATGCAACTTTCGGTGCCAGTCGACTCCATGCAGTCACAAGCCGAAGCTCTGCGTACGGCCGGGGCCAGTGTTATGTACCTCGCCGTCGACAAACGTCTCGCAGGATTGCTCGCTGTTTCCGATCCCATCAAGGCCAGCACCGCTGAGGCCTTGGCGGCACTGAAAGGATTTGGCATGCGGGTCATTATGGCTACCGGCGATGGCTTGACCACTGCGAAATCGGTTGCGACTCAATTGGGCATAGATGAGGTGCATGGCGAGGTCAAGCCCGCCGACAAGCTGGCGCTGGTCGACAAGTTGCAGCGCGAAGGTCGCGTTGTGGCAATGGCGGGCGACGGCATCAATGACGCACCCGCACTGGCCAAAGCGGATGTCGGTATCGCGATGGGGACGGGTACTGATGTAGCCATGAACAGCGCACAGGTGACGTTGGTCAAGGGTGACCTAAGGGGCATCGTGCAAGCCCGTGCGATCTCTCAGGAGACGGTCGCCAACATGAAGCAAAACCTGGGATTCGCTTTCGTCTACAACGCTCTCGGCGTTCCCCTAGCTGCGGGTGTGTTGTATCCGTTTACTGGATGGCTACTGTCGCCCATGATCGCGGCGCTAGCGATGAGCCTGAGTTCGGTGTCAGTGATTGCCAATGCGCTACGGTTGCGGGTATCGAGCCGCACAAAGTGAACCGTCGCGGCGCGTCGTGTGTTGGGTCGCGCGGCCAATAGTCTGGGGAGGCCCATCTGGCAAATTGCAGTGGCTCGGGCGTTTACTTCGGGCGTGGTCGTGAAAGTTTTGGCTGAACAGCCTGAAGGCGACCCGCACGAAGTTCCGCCACCGCTTTGGCCACGGCACGGGCAACATTGCGCGCTTCCTCTTGCGTCGACGCATCCGCATCGAGCGCTTCGTGGCTGATCGCGTAGGGCGCGAAGTAGCCAATGTATCGATCAAGGCGTGCCTGCGCCCCGGCGTCGATGAAACCCATCCAGTCGAGCCAGTCGGACAGCCCCCGGCGAGAGCCCTCGATCCCCGCTACGTCACCATGCACGATCAGGCCATAGGCACGTCCTGCGAGATGTTGCGGGTACGACCACCCCGCCATCTCAAGGGCCTTGGCCTTTTCCGCGTCCTTGCCTGAGGTTGAGGTTGGATCGGCGTTGCCACCGTCGGCGCACACCAGACGGTCAATCATC
>JAYWHV010000249.1:0-2831 GCA_043777615.1 Burkholderiales bacterium
CAATTCGGGCAAGTGTTCGTGCGTAGAGCCTTGTGGTCTCGGCGAGCTCGGCAGCGACCAGCCACTTGAGGCCTTTTTTATCAACGCCGCTGCCCGGAAAGGGGTAGAACTTAATGCCACGTGCACCGAGATAGAAGTCGCCCTCGTCGCTCTTGACGCCAATATTGCCGAGTAGCCCGGGCAGCAGTGCACGATGCAGCAGCGCAAACGGTGGCTCTTTTGACAGCGGACTTTCCACGTTCCAGTTCAGGTCGCGCAGCGAGTCGCGCAATTGGGCGTGCAGGTCCCGCCATTCGCGCAACCGCAACCAGTTCAAGAACTTTTCGCGACACGCCTGAACCTGCTTTTTATGTCCGCCATCTTCACGCAACTCGACCGCGAACTTCCATACGTTGAGCAAAGACAAAAAGTCGCTCTTTTCGTCCTTGAACCACGCATGCGCGCGATCCGCCGCGTCGCGCGCTTCGAACGGGCGCTCCCGTGGGTCGGGTACGGACAACGCCGCTGCGATCACCAAAACTTCCGGCAATACGCCGAGCGTTTTCGCTTCGATCAGCATGCGACCGATGCGCGGATCCAGCGGGATTCGGGAGAGTTCGCGGCCGATGTTCGTGAGTCCTGCCGCCTCGTTAAGCGCACCCAATTCCTGCAATAACGCTGTGCCGTCGGCAATCGCCCGATTGCTCGGCGGCTCAATGAACGGGAACTCCTGCACGCGACCGAAACCGAGCGATGACAGGCGCAGGATCACACCCGCCAGCGACGAACGCAGAATCTCAGGATCAGTAAATTCGCTTCGCGCCTTAAAGTCATCCTCGCTGTAAAGCCGAATGCAAATGCCAGGCCCGACGCGACCACAACGACCCGCGCGCTGATTGGCACTCGCCTGCGAAATCTTCTCGATTTGCAGCATCTGCACTTTGTTTTTGACGCTGTAGCGATTGAGCCGTGCGAGGCCACAATCAACCACATATCGAATACCCGGCACGGTCAGCGAAGTCTCTGCGACGTTGGTCGAGAGCACGACGCGACGCCCACTGCCACTCGAAAAAATGCGCTGCTGATCCTGCACCGAGAGCCGCGAAAACAACGGCAGAATTTCGGTGCCCGGCTTTAATCGACGTCGCAAAATATCCTGCGTCTCGCGAATTTCGCGCTCGCCCGGCAGAAATACCAGCACGTCGCCGGGGCCGTTCAGCCAGAGCTCATCCACCGCATCGGCGATTGCTTCTTCGAGTTTTTCCTCGTCGTCATCTTCGGTCGTCGTGGAGCGATACAGCACGTCAACCGGATAGGTTCGCCCGGACACCGCGACCATCGGCGCAGGTTTGCCGTGGCGATCCTGAAAGTGCAGCGCGAAACGCTCGGCATCAATCGTGGCTGAGGTGATGATGACTTTGAGGTCGGGCCGTTTCGGCAGCAATTGGCGCAAATACCCGAGCAAGAAATCAATGTTCAGCGAGCGCTCATGTGCCTCATCGATGATGATGGTGTCGTAGGCGTTGAGGAACTTATCGCCCTGCGTTTCCGCGAGCAAAATTCCGTCAGTCATCAGTTTGATGAAGCCGTCCTGTGTCGCCTTTTCAGTGAAGCGCACCTTGTAGCCAACGCTAGCTCCGACCTCTTCACCCAGCTCCTTGGCGATGCGCTCGGCGACGCTGCGCGCTGCGATGCGGCGCGGCTGTGTGTGCCCGATCAGGCCGTAGCGACCCCGTCCAGCGGCCAGCGCGATCTTTGGCAATTGCGTCGTTTTGCCCGAACCGGTTTCACCGGTCAGTACAACGACCTGATGATTGCGAATCAGCGAAGCGATTTCGTCGGCCCGCTCTGACACCGGCAAACCGTCGGTGTAAATGATGCCCGGCGAACGGGCAAGACGATCACGAAAGCGATCTTCAGCTCGCGCAATGTCTGCGGCGAGCTGATCAGGCTTAGTTTGCAAATGCGGTTGTCTGGCCTTGCGGCTGATGCGCCAATAGTCTGCGAGCAGCATTGACTTGCGATCAGGCAAGAGCGGGGAAATGGATGCGGTCATGCGAGCCATGGATTCTACGGTAGGCGATACAGCTTTTCAATCAAATGGCTTTTGCTGTTGGTCTAGACAATAAAATCGGTAAAAGTCGACTATTTGCCTAATCTCGCTTAAGCCCAAACGAACAGGACGTTCCAGGCTAAAGCTGCTTTCTCCTGTTCCACTGGTTTGCCCGTAAAGCGAGCGGCACGAAAATCGCTAAACTGAATTTCCCAAAAATTTTTCTGTTCAAAGGCTGCTTGATGACCACATTGAATCGGTTTTTTGCGCTCACTGCCTGCGCGCTTGCGCTTGCTGCTACCGGCGTAACCACTGTCACGGCCAATCCATTGCGCTGGGCGGGCGCGGGCGATCCACAAACGATGGATCCGCACTCTCAAAACGAAGGGCTCACCAACTCGGTGAACCAGCAGGTGTACGAATATCTGACCTCTCGCGACAAGAAGCTGGCGATTGGGCCCGGGCTTGCCACGGAATGGAAACAGATTGATGCGCTCACCTGGCAATTCAAACTACGCCGTGGCGTCAAGTTTCACGACGGCACGCCGTTCACTGCGGACGATGTCGTCTTCTCGCATGAGCGCGCCAAGTCGCCGACCTCGCAAATTCGTGTCTACGCCAATCAGTCCGGCACCGCCCGAAAGATTGACGACTACACGGTCGAATTCAAGCTGGCCCAGGTCAACCCGATCTTTCTCGATCACATCAACACGATTTTCATCATGAGCAAATCGTGGAGCGAGAAAAACAATTGCACCACGCCGCTCGACTACAAAAACAAGGAAGAAAAATACACGTC
>JAYWHV010000250.1:0-9906 GCA_043777615.1 Burkholderiales bacterium
CCAGTGTTTTTCTGTCGCGGTGAGCGTGCCAAATCGCGCTTTGAACGCGGCCTCGGGCTCACCGTCTGGGGCGACGGGCTGAATGCCGCGCACGTTCGCGAAGAGGACTGCCAGATCATCAACGGCCTCGCACCGCGCGCCGACGAATACAACATCGAAAAGCCGCGTCACAGCGCGTTCTTTCATACCGAGCTTGAGCCCACGCTACGCAAGATGAATCGCGATCAGGTCATCGTCTGCGGCGTGTTCGCCCACCACGGCGTAATGGTCAGCTGCATCGACGGCTACATGCGCAATTTTCAAATGACGATGGTCGCCGACGCGCTAGGCGACTACAGCGAACCGGAGCACCGCATGGCGCTGCAATACGTGGCGCAGATGTGCGGGTCGGTCAGTACGGTGGAGCGGGTTGAGGGGTTGTTGGCGGCGGGCTGATTTGCGTCAGGTTCTGCGAAACGCGATCAAATCCGCTGCACTACCCCACCGTCGCCCCTGCGCAACGCAATCACCAGCAACAATCCCGCAGCCAGCGTCCACGCCACGATTGGCAGTAATGGCTGAAACGCGGCGAAGGTTGGGTCCTTGTTGAGTTCTGTCCAGACGATCATCATACGGGCGAAGGTGGCGATGGCTAGCAGCGAAAACAGTGCGCCTGTGATGCTGCCCTCGTTGCTGCTTCTGCCTTCATCTCCGTTGTTATGACCCAGCGCGAGCGCGGCTGTGACTGCGCTCATCATCACGCAACCCCATGCGCCTCCGGCGACGAACTGGGCGGCACCAAGTTTGGCCAAGCTGCCAGATGTGACGGCGGCGAACGCGGCCAGCGCGCCGACCACGCCGCCTGCGGCCATGATCAACAATCCGCCGTAACGCTTGGTCAGCATTGTTCCGGGCAGCATGAGCAGGCTGAAGCCGATCCAGAAGACAGGCATCAGTTGTTCAAGCTCGGGCGGCTTGGCGAACTTGAGAAACATCGGCGCGGTGTTGAGCGAGAAATGAATCTGGAAGCCGAGGCCGAGCAGCGTGACAGCGATCAAAAACAGTGCGGACTTTGATCCGCGTTCAACATTCACCGCTGCTGGCTGCGCTGGCGGCGGCTCCGCATGCACTGGATCGGCTGCCAGATTGCGTTCCGCCCAGCCGAGCCCGAGCGTCACCATCAACAATGCAATACTCGCCAACGCAAACGGCAACCGCGGATCGGTCTCGCGCAGCGTCACGGTGAGATAAGGCGCGAACGCACCGGCGACGCCAAGGCCGAACATCGAAAGCGATGCGAGCCACGGCACGGCGTCGCGCGATGCGTATTTGCCAAGCAGCGCAAGCGGCGGCGCGCGCAGCACCGACGAGCTGGCCGACCACACTATGGTGAGAGCAAGGAACATCGCTTCGCTGCCCGTTGGCGCGACCCATGGCAGCAACAGGAATGCGACGCAGGACACGGCAGTCGTCACGGCGACGACGCGCGAGAGTCGGCCGATCACCAGCGCCCAACGATCCGACAGGCGGCCCATGAGCCAGTCCATGAAGGCGAAGATCACCTGATCGAGCATCAGGATCACGATCACTGCCTGCGGGCGAATGCCAACCTGGGCGGCAAGCGCGGGCAGGAAAATCACGTAGACCGTCCAGGTCAGCGTGAAGAAGAGCTGCAACAACCCGAGGTAAACGCCAATGCGGTTGAGTTTGGTTGGCTCCATGGCCGTCAGCTCCCAGTCGATCAAAATCGCCAGGGAAGCTTAGCAGGGGAGTGCGGGTGTAGGCGATTTGTAGGGTCGCGCGTCTTATCCTTCATCCTGAGTGACGGTTCCGGTCCGTGTACACCTTCCCGTCATTCAACCGATTTCCTCCACACCAAAATTTCGCTGCGCCCAGACGCTTCAGCAAGCTCATCATGAAACTCACCCGCTTATCTCGCCTCGTCAGTAGCCTCGTTCTCTCATTTCTCGCAATTTCAAACGCGCACGCGGCTGATAACAAGCTGCTTCTGCAATTGGCAACCTGCGAGGAGTCGTGGATGGATTGGGGGAAATCATCGCCCAAAGTGGACGACTTCAGGAAGCTGTTCACCGAGGACTTCAAACGCAAAGACCGCGATCCGGGCTTCACACCGCTCAAGCCCGCTTCGATTCTGGGCTTCAACATCACCGAAGCCTACCCCGAGAGCGTGGGCATGGGCGTTGGCTTTTCCGTTCTGGTCGAGGCGGAATATGACAAGGTGAAGGCGAGCCTGGAAAAACAGGTCGGCAAGGCCATTGGCGCGTGCGGCAAAGAAGGCGACTCACGCAGCTGCGAGCACAAAATCGGGGAGAAGAAAACGCTTGTGCTGTTTGAAGGCGGGCGCGGCAAGAACGCGAAAACGCTGTTCGGTTGCTACTACTTTTACGCGAAGTAAGCACGCTCGAAGGCGATTTGACACGCCCGAAGCCCAATTCTGTGACGACACGCGGGACGGCCACGAGCCGCGGCAGATTCAGAGGCGAATGGCACGCATTGATCGCAGAATTTTGAGTGATGATTCGCTGAAAATACTTTTCAGCTTTGTCATCCTAGCCCTTATTTTATTTGGGCTACAGGAGGTTAGGACACTTAGTCGACTCTTATACAAATCGACGCCTAGCCCATAGCTAGCGGCCGTTCCGCACCAAAGTTGCCGGTGTTATCGTGGTGACCCAAAGTATTTGACCGGGACACGGAGCGACCGCCGGATCATGCTGCGCAGATCCGCCTGATGGCCAAACGCTTACCGACCTCGGGCGCCGCCGCCACCGGTGCGGGGCCGCGCGCTGGGCGCGCCTGCGGCCGGACGAGCGCGAGGCGAGCCCGACGGCGGACGCTGTCCACCGCCACCAGCGCCACCGGCGTAACCGGCACTTCCGCCAGACGAGGGACGTTTCGCGCCCGAACCGCCCGGACGACCACGCGGGGCCGGACGACCGCCGCGTGCGGCCCATTCGGCATCCCGTGCATCGGCCGTCGTGGAAACTGGATCGGCAATCAACGCAGGGTTGAAGCCTTCGATTTTCACGCGAGCGATGACCTGTTTGCTGAAACGCTCGATGTCTTTCAACAGTGGCAATTCTTCGTTCGTCACCAGCGACATGGCTTGTCCGCTGGCACCGGCGCGACCGGTACGACCGATGCGGTGCACGTAGTCCTCCGGCACGTTTGGCAGCTCATAGTTCACAACCTGCGGCAGTTGGTCGATATCGATGCCGCGCGCGGCGATGTCGGTGGCAACCAGCGCTTGCAGGGTGCCGGTCTTGAATTCGGCGAGCGCCTTGGTGCGTGCGCCCTGGCTCTTGTTGCCGTGAATCGCCATGGCCGAAATGCCCGATTTTTCGAGCTGCTCGGCGAGGCGGTTAGCGCCATGTTTGGTGCGGGTGAAAATGAGCGACTGCGTCCACTTTTGTTCGCGAATGAGATGCACAAGGAGCTTCGCTTTGTGCGCTTTATCGACGAGCACCACCGATTGGTCAACGACTTCTATGGTCGTGTTACGACGTGCCACTTCGATCATTTTTGGATTGTTCAGCAGCCGATCTGTGAGCGCTTTGATGTCGTCAGAGAACGTCGCGCTGAACAGCAGGTTTTGCCGCTTCGGCGGCAGCACAGCGAGCACTTTTTTGATGTCGTGAATGAAACCCATGTCGAGCATGCGGTCGGCTTCGTCGAGCACCAGAATTTCGATTTGCGAGAAATTGATCGCGCCTTGACTGAAAAGATCGAGCAGTCGGCCGGGCGTAGCGACAACGATGTCCACGCCGTGACGCATCGCCTGAATCTGCGGATTGATGCCAACGCCGCCGAAGATACAGGTCGAGGTCATTGGCAAAAACTTGCCGTAAATTCGAACGCTTTCTTCGACCTGAGCGGCGAGTTCGCGCGTCGGAGCGAGGATCAGTGCGCGTGGAAGTTTTTTGCCGCGAGCACCGTTAGTGGGCGGTAGCTGAGGCTTGGCGGAGAGCATCAGGCGTTGCAACATGGGCAGCACGAAGCCTGCCGTTTTGCCGGTGCCGGTCTGTGCGCCGCCGAGCACATCGCCGCCTTCGAGCACTGCGGGAATCGCCTGTTTTTGAATCGGGGTTGGCGTGCTGTAGCCGTGTGCGAGCACCGCGCGCACGAGCTCGTCACGAAGGCCGAGCGCAGCGAAGCCGCCATCGACCGTCGCAGGGGCGTGAGAGGCCATTGGCGCATCAGACACGGCGGCAGCCGTCGGCAGCGCGGCTGCGGTGCCAGGAACGGCTGGGCGCGCTTCGACTGCTCGTGGGGCGGGATTTTGCTGCGGCTGGGCGCGTGGGGCCTGCGCTGGCTGTGGAGCGCGGTCATCTTGCAGCCAGTTCATCTGCTTCTTGGGGGGTGCACTGAACAGGGCAGCAGAATTGCCATTACCTTGAGGGCGCCCACCGGTGTTGGGCAGGGGCGAACGGGGATGACGGGGCGCATTGCCACGATTGGAGTTTTGAGTCATAGATTTTTATTGAAGAGGCCGTCTTTTGACAAACAGCCGGGTGTCGCGGAAGAGTCGCCGAACATTTCGGACGTAACTCGCATCGCGCACATCGAAGGCCGTGCGCTGGCCTGTGGAACTCAGCAGTCCGCCTCAATACAAATCGGGCGGAACGTGAGGAGGGAAATGGTGCCGTTTGTCGGGATTGAACTGACGACCTACCGCTTACAAGGCGGTTGCTCTACCACTGAGCTAAAACGGCGAAACTAAATTCTACTTGATGACCTTGAGGTGACTGACCTTCGGCTTCGCAACGGCCGAAATTTTGTCGGACGGCTTTGCAGTTTCTGCTGCGGGCACAGCGTCGGGAGAGACATCCGTCGCGTCCGAACCGGCCGCGTCAAGCTCCGGCTGGAAGCCCATGCCATAGCCCGTTTCTTTCGCGAAGATTCCAGTCACCGCCGAGAAGGGGACGGCGACCTCCTGCGAAGTGCCGTTGAACCGGGCGTTGAACAGCGTCCACTCGTTATCCATCGTCAGCTTGTGAGTCGCCAACGGGCCGACGTTGAGCACGATTTCACCATTCTTGACGAACTCGGTGGGCACGCGCGTCAAGGCATTTACGCGCACCGCGAGGTACGGCGTGTACCCCTGCTCCACGCACCATTCATAGAGTGCGCGAACGAGATACGGTTTGGCGGATTGCTCGCTCATAGGTAGCGACCAGTCAAGCGTGTCCTAGCGCCGCATACCGCGTTCAGCGGGCGTCAGCGCGTCGATGAAACCCTGACGCGAGAACAGACGCTCGGCGTACTTGAGCACGGGCGCTGCCGCTTTTGGAAGCTCAATTTCGTAATGCGACAAGCGCCATAAAAGCGGAGCAAGCGCGACGTCAAGCATGGAGTAATCGTCGCCCAGCATGTGCTTTTGTTTATTGAACACGACCGAGATTTCGGTCAGACGATCACGAACTGCGGCCCGTGCCTTATCCGCGGTCTTTGGATTTTTGCGCTCCAGTTCTTCAACGTGAACAAAAATTTCACGGTTGAAGCGATGCAAAAACAGGCGGGCACGACCGCGCGTTGCGGGGTCAGCGGGCATCAGTTGTGGATGCGGAAAACGCTCGTCGATGTACTCGTTGATGATGTTTGATTCATGCAGGATGAGATCACGCTCAACCAGCACAGGCACGGTGTTGTACGGGTTCATCACTGCGAGATCTTCGGGCTTGTTGTCGAGATCGACATCGATGATCTGGAAATCCATGCCTTTTTCATGCAGGACGATGCGGCACTGGTGGCTAAACGGATCGGTGGTGCCGGAATACAAAGTCATCATAAGGCGTAAGTTCCTTCGCTCTCGAGCGACAGCGCTGCGACGCGGCGCGTGGTTGGGTAAATCGTTGGCCGGACTACGGATGCAGACCGGGTACTACAAAAAGACATAAGGCAGGCGCGAAGGCCTGCCTCGTTTTCATCCCAAAAATCAGGGCAGAATCAGTGAACGTCTTTCCAGAATTCTTTCTTCATCCAGATCGCGGCGCCGAGCAAAAATGCGAGCAAAAACATCATGATGATGCCAATCTGAATACGCTTTGCCTTGTTCGGCTCGGCGACGTAGCTCATGAAGTTAACGAGATCGGCGATCGCGATATCAAACTCCTGCGGCGTCAACGACCCGGGTTTGACGTTCGCCAACGTCTTGACGATATAACTATTTTGGATTTTGCCGTCCTTTTTGTCGACGTGATGCTCAAACTGCGTCATGGTTTGAGAGGCAATGAATGCGGCCTTTGCTTTCGCCTCGGCATCATGATCCGTTTTCAATTCTTTGCCATCAGCCTTGAACACGGTTTCCACCAGCTTGTTCACGCCACCAAGCTCGGTGAGAACGTGAGGCATGCCGATGTTGGGCGAAACAATGTTGTTCCAGCCGGTTTCGCGCGAGTCGTCCTGATAGAAACCGCGCAGGTACGCCGCCAGTACGTCAGGTGGGGAATCACTGCTTCCCGCAATGACGGCCGATGTGTAGCTGCGCGCCATGACCGACAAGTCCGGCGGGATCGCACCGAACCAATCTTTGGCGTCCTTTGCCGTGATTGCGGCTTTCATCGTGTCGCCGAGCTTGTCGGTGGTGAACATGAGGTTTTGCTTGATCTGATCTTCGGTCAGCTTGAGATCAACGAGCTTGTTGTACCGCATGTATTGCGCGCTGTGGCAGTTCAGGCAGTGGTTCACGAACAAACGTGCGCCGCGCTGAAGTGACTCAGCGTCGGTTCGACTCGCAGTCGTACCGACAAACTTCACCTCCGGGCCGCCCGAGGCAGCCACAGTCGTTGCCGTCGTTGCTACCGAAAATGCCGTCAGCAACGCAAAAAAGAATTTCTTCAGTGTCATGATTTTCACGCTTACTCCGCTGCCATCGGTGAAACTGCAGGCGAAGCTTTCTCGCCCCAGGTTACCCGGCTCGGCTCGGGTTTCGTCTTGTCAGCCTTGGTGTACCAGGGCATCAGGAAGAAAAACGAGAAATAGCCAATCGTCAGCAACCGGGCTGCCCAGGTCGCGATGTCTTTGGTGTCAAGGAATGAAGCCCAGTCACCGAACTGACCCCACACCGAAGTTGGTTTGACGCCGAGATATCCGAGAACGATGAAGCAGAAAATGAACATGGCGAAGAAGCCCTTGTACAAATTACCGCGATAGCGAATTGACTTCACGGCACCACGATCAAGCCACGGCAGCGCGAAGAAAATCATCGTTGCAAGGCCCATTCCGATCACGCCAGGAAACTGCGAACCAAACATAGGCGGCACCGCACGCAGGATCGAGTAGTACGGCGTGAAGTACCACACCGGCGCGATGTGCGCAGGCGTCTTCAACGGATCAGCGGGCACGAAGTTGTTGTACTCAAGGAAGTAGCCGCCCATTTCCGGCATAAAGAAAATGATGGCCGTGAAAATCATCAAGAAGACCACTACGCCAACGATGTCCTTGACCGTATAGTAGGGATGAAAAGCAATGCCGTCGAGCGGGATGCCAGTCTTCGGATCCTTGTTCTTCTTGATTTCAATGCCGTCGGGATTATTTGAACCCACTTCGTGCAGCGCGAGGATGTGCGCGGCAACGAGACCGATTAACACCAACGGCAGCGCCACAACGTGAAACGCGAAGAAGCGGTTCAACGTGGCGTCACCAATTGAATAATCGCCGCGAATCCACACGGCCAGTTCAGGTCCGATAAATGGAATTGCAGAGAAGATGTTCACGATCACCTGCGCGCCCCAGAAGCTCATCTGGCCCCATGGCAGCAGATAGCCGAAGAACGCTTCGGCCATGAGGCAGAGATAAATCAACATGCCGAAAATCCACAACAGCTCGCGCGGCTTGCGGTAGCTGCCATACATAAGGCCACGACACATGTGCAGATAAACCACGATGAAAAACATCGAAGCGCCGGTCGAGTGCATGTAGCGGATTAGCCAACCGTAGTCGACGTCGCGCATGATGTATTCCACCGAGCCAAAGGCATAGGCCGCGTCCGGCTTGTAGTTCATCGTGAGGAAGATGCCTGTCACGATTTGCAGCACGAGCACCATGAGCGCAAGCGAGCCAAAGTAGTACCAGAAATTGAAGTTTTTCGGCGCGTAGTATTCGGTCAGATGTTCTTTAATCATCCCGGTCATCGGAAAACGGGCGTCGACCCATTTAAGAACCGGATTGGTGAACATGGATGGTGTGGTGGATGCCATAACTGCTAAGCCTCCTTACCGTCTTGGCCGACGCCGATGACGAGATTGTTGCCGTCAACCTTATACGGCGGGATAACAAGGTTTGTGGGTGCTGGTGACCCGGTGAATACGCGACCAGCCAAGTCAAATTTGGAGCCGTGACATGGGCAATAAAAGCCCCCCGGCCAATCGTTGCCCAGCTCGCCCGGAGTGAGCTTTGAGGTGGGCGAACATCCAAGATGGGTACAAACCCCTTCCATAACCATCAACTCGGGCGTGATGGAGCGTGTTTTCACCGCCACGTAGTCCGGCTGAATGGATTTCTTAGAGTCCGCGTCGGTCAATTGCGAGGCTGGAATCGCCTCGAATGCCGCGACCTGCTCCGGGGTGCGCTTCATCACCCAGACGACTTTTCCGCGCCATTCGACGTTGAGTTTTTCGCCTGGTTTCAGGCCAGAAATATCGACTTGCACCGGAGCGCCAGCCGCTTTGGCGCGTTCTGATGGCGCAAGCGAAGCGACTAACGGCGCGACGATGGCCGCCCCCGTAATGGCTCCTGGCACCGCAGCGACGGCGATGACGGTATTTCGTCTGGATTTGTTAACTGGTCCGCTCATTGATTGAATGTCCGCGATTCCGAAGGGTCGTTTTGAAGCTTGAAGAGGCCCGACACAACACTTTTCGGGGCGAAAACGCCCCAAGAGGATGAAAGGTCGGGAAAACCCAGAGATTTTATCTGAATCGCTTGCGCGTTTTGCAGTGCGGGAGCCGGAGTGGCGCTGTGGGGGCCTTTGGCGGCCGCTGCAACACTACTTTTCCGATCTGGCAAGCCGTGTTCCGGTGGGTCAGACTCGCGAGTTGCATGCGGCTGTCATTTTCTGATGCCCGCCTACGTCTGACACCTGTGCAGTCAGTCGCGCCGCAGTGTCGTGCGTGCAGCGAGGTGGCTCGGGATGCCGAAAATGACGATTTCTCGCAGCGGCGTAATCACCTACGCCAACAACTACTGGTATCGCCCGTGCAAGAACGGTCGCGTATGGCTTGCCAACGAGCCCGTAAACATTGCCAACGAAATCGCACGACGCAAACTGTCGCCGAGTGACTGGGTTGGCGCGCTTCTTTGCTATCCCGGCCAGTCAAAGCCTGACCGCACCGGTACGCGCCATCCCTGGACGCTCGAAGGTTTGTACCTCGTAAAGATGTCCGATGCGGCGCGGCTGCGCAGCGATCAGACGGCCGCGTCGTACCCGGACGCAATCATGCTCGCTTCCTGGTACGACAGCGCGACCGACGAGAACCTCACCAACCCGCCGCGCTACACAGGGCTCAATGATTGCGCGCATTTCGTGACCGAATGCCTGGCCGCAGGCGGGGAAGACAAGCTGCGCACCGTCAGCGTGCCGGTTCTGCTCAATAGCCTAACCGCGCACAAGGACACCAAAACACTCGCCAGAACGGTTGATCGGGCCGCAGCCGAGCGGATTATCGCCGCGGGGCTTTTGAAAGAAGGCGATGTCCTGATCTTTTCGAAGACACCCAGCTCGCATGGTCACAGCACCATCTACCTGGGCGGCGGCTTCATGGCAATGCACACCATGAGCAATCACAAGGACAGCACCATCTGGGGCGGGAGCTGGACGGGTTCGATGACGGCCGAGCACAACCTGGTCACGCTCGTCCACTGGAATGTCGATGACAGTTACACGACTGCCAGCGACGGAGTCCTCGG
>JAYWHV010000251.1:0-9902 GCA_043777615.1 Burkholderiales bacterium
CGCCGAGGCTGTGAATATTGGCCGTAATTCTGGCGATCGCCTGATCAACAAACTCGGTCGGCACGAAGCGCTTGTGCAATGCGCGGTTGAAGCCAGTGCGAATCTTTTCCACATTGAAATCAATGCGCGTGCCGTTGCCCTTGATGACCTGCGGCATACGCATTTCAACGGTCTCGAATGTCGTGAATCGTTTATCGCAGGCGAGGCATTTACGGCGGCGACGAATCGCGTCCCCGGTCTCGGAGACGCGCGAATCAATCACTTGAGTTTCAAGGGAGCCACAAAAGGGGCACTTCATAGGGGAGTGACGACTGAGCCGGGGTAGAAGAGCAGTTTATAGCGCACTCCGCGCCAGTTCACCGAGCACGAAGTTCACACTCTGCTCGCGCACGGCGTTGCGGTCGCCGTGGAAACGATGCGTGAAGGAAGTCACCCCTTCGACGGTTGCAAAGCCGAAGCACACCATGCCAACGGGCTTCGTCGCCGTTCCGCCGGTTGGCCCTGCGACGCCCGTCACCGAGTAAGCCATCGTCGCACGACTGTTTTTCAATGCTCCCATCGCCATTTCGCGCGCGGTCTCTTCGCTCACAGCGCCAAACGCAGCCAGCGTTGCCGATGAAACGCCCAGCATCTCCATCTTTGCCTCATTGCTGTAGGTGACGAACCCGCGATCAACCCACGCCGATGAGCCGCTGACGCTCGTGAGCACAGCAGCGATCAGGCCGCCGGTGCAACTCTCTGCGCCCGCGATGACGCGCCGTTCGACAACGCAGACTGTGCCAATGTGCGCGGCCAGTTTGAGCCATTCATCAAATAATGCGTTCATCGCTACGACTCAAAAAATCCGTATCCACAGCGCAAATACAAGGAGCGTGAGCGCAGCCGCGATCAAGTCGTCGAGCATCACGCCGAACGCGCCCTTAACATTGCGATCAGCCCAGCCAATCGGCCCCGGCTTTCGAATGTCGAGGAAGCGAAACAGCAGAAACGCCCCCGCCTGTTTCCACATCGCCCCCGGCAGCAAGGCCGTGATCAGCGCCATTGCGATGACTTCGTCCGACACAATGGCGCCGTGATCGCTCACTCCAAGCGCGCGCCCGGTCACGCCCGCGGCCCAGATACTGATGAGAAACGCGGCGGCCAGTCCGATGAAGAATATTTCGTCGCCCAGCATCGGCTGTAACCAGCGCGCAGCGAAGAGTCCCAGCAAAGTGCCGAACGTGCCAGGTGCAAACGGAGCAAGTCCAGTACCGAGCCCGAGCGAAATCACATGCGCCGGATGCGACAGCATGAAACGCAGCGTTGGCTTGACGGGCTGCGCCGACACGGGGATAACGGTGACGTCACTCATGCGAAATGATCCCAGCCTTTGACCTCGATGTCCATCTCGCGCGAGTCAGCGTCGTAAACGCGCACAGGGTTTGCTGCGTCCGGCGTGGTCACACGCCCAATACATGCGCCGGCGAGGTCTTCGCCTTTGAGGAGCGCAGCAACTGCGTCATGCTTGTCCGGTGGCGCGGTGAACAACAGTTCGTAGGCGTCGCCGGTTGATAGCAGGCAGTACTGAGCGAGTTGCGCAACGATCAACGCATCACGCTCAGCCTCATTAGTCGCAGCATTGATTCGTTGCGCCGCCGTCCACCTGTCGCCGCGATCAATCTTCTCGATGCTGCTAGGGATCGCTTCGATGTCGATATCAATGCTCACGGCGGACGCCGTTGCGATGTGCTTCGCTTCACTAAGCAGGCCGTCGGAAATATCAATGCAGCTCGTTGCAATGCCACGCAAGGCCAGACCCAACGCAACGCGCGCTGTCGGTGATTCGTATTTCTCCATCTGTGTGGCGGTTGCATCGATGGCGAAACCACCATCACCACCGCGATTGCGCATCAAACTCGTCAACGCCCACCCTGCGTCGCCCAGCGTACCGCTCACCCAAAGCTCGTCGCCTGCCCGCGCTCCCGAGCGCTTGAGAGCGGCGTCGGGCGGCAATTCGCCGAACGCGGTCATCGCGATCGCCAGCTGCCCTTTGGTCGTGTTGCCGCCGATCAACTCGACTCCGTATGCATCGAGCGCCGCCCACAGTCCGTCGCTAAATCGCGAAATCCAGACTTCGTCAATTTCCGGCAAAGTGAGCGAGAGCATCGCGTAGCGTGGCGCGGCGCCCATCGCCGCCAGGTCGCTGAAGTTCACATTGACCACACGCCGACCGAGCTTCAACGGATCAAGCGTTGGCAGGAAATGGCGGCCAACGATCAAGGTATCGGTGGTGACGGCAAACGCGTTGCCAGCGCTCGGGGTAACGATGGCGCAGTCGTCGCCGTTGCCAAGAATCGCCGAACGATTGGGACGCGTGAAGTAGCGGGCGATGAGTTCGAATTCGTTCACTTGCAAACTCGCCTTGGGCCGAAACACGTTCGATCAGCTTTTGTCCGGAAAGTCCATTTCAATTGGGCTAAGCCCGGCTTTTCCACATAAGTCGGTAACTGGCAAAATCTGGGGCTAGCCCAGATGCAGTCGACTTTCCGCTGAAAAGCTGTTACACATTTCACGAAGCAGGAATAACGCTATTGCGCCGGCTTCAGACGCGAACGCGGAGCCGCAGCGACCTCGTCGACCCGCAGCAAAGGCGCTACCTTATCGAGCACACCGTTGACCCACTTGTGCCCATCGGTGCCGCCAAAGCTTTTGGCGAGCTCGACCGATTCGTTGATCGCCACCCGATACGGAATGTCGAGCCGGGATTTCAGCTCCCACGTGCCGATCAGGATAATGCCGCGCTCAATCGGGCTGATCTGCGCAAACGGGCGGTCGACATGTGGCTGCGCGATGGCAACAAGTGCTTCCAGATCGTCGGTCATGCCTTTCCACATTTCGCGAAAAAACGCCTTGTCGCAGCGCTTGAAGTCTTCGTCACTTTCGGCGCGAAGACGAATCGACACCGCATCATGTTCGGCCACATAGAGCTCGTAGAGCCCTTGCAGCGCGAACTCTCGCGCCCAGCGGCGTGCGGATTTTGGTTTGGGTTTGGTCTGAGGCGCTTGTTGAGGGAGCGACTGTTCCGGTGCAACCATGATCAGGATTCGCCAAACTTCGAATGCGTCCACTCTTGCAGGAGCGCCATTTCGACAGCGGCCTGCGCCGCCTCATAGCCCTTTTGCTCTGCGCGAATCGAGGCCTGCTCGTCGGTGTAGGTCGTTAGCACGCCGTTGCCAATCGCAACGTCAAGCTCAAGCCCGACGCGCGTGATCCCAGCGGCCGATTCGTTGCAAACGATCTCGAAGTGATAGGTATCGCCCTTGATGACGCAGCCGAGCGCAATTAGCGCATCGAACTCTTCGGTACTCGCAAACGCTTGCAGTGCGAACGCAATTTCCAGTGCGCCAGGCACGGTGACCTCGGCGATATCGCCGGGCTCAACGCCCATTTCGGCGAGCGCTTTTTTGGCACCCACGAGCAGTTTTTCGCAGATCGGTGCGTTGAATCGGGCGGTGACAATGCCGACACGCAGGCCAGAGCCGCGAAGTTTCATGAGGGGTTGCAGGGACATGGTTGTACTTTCTTCTTTTCGCTATCTTTTGTTTATTGTTCTTCGTAGGCCACGACTTCTAGATCGAAGCCCGTCATTGACGGCATGCGGCGCGGCCGCGCCAGCACTCGCATCTTGCCCACGTTCAACGCCCGCAAAATCTGCGCACCGATGCCGTACGTACGCAGATCCATTTTGTGTGCGTTCAGCGGTTTCACATTGAGCGCACGATCACGCAAGTCATCAGCCGATTCGCTTTGATGCAACAGCACCAGCACGCCGGCATCCGCGGTTTGCAATCGCGCGAGCGCCTTTGGAACGCTCCATGAGTGCACAGCGCTGTCGGCGTCGAGCGTATCGATCACCGACAACGGCTCATGCACACGCACAACGGTTTCCCGCACGTTGGTCGGAGTGCCTTTAACAATCGCAAGGTGAGTTGCAGCGGAGAGTTTTTCGCGGAACACTTTGAGCGTGAATGCGCCCTGCGCGGTTTGCAGCGGGCGTTCGCCGACGCATTCCACAAGGTTTTCCTGCGCCGCACGATACTGAATGAGATCGGTGATCGCACCAATTTTCAAGCCGTGTTCTTTGGCGAAGATCAGCAGGTCCGGCAAGCGCGCCATGGTGCCGTCGTCCTTCATGACCTCGCAGATGACAGACGCAGGCGTGAGTCCCGCCATGCGCGTCAGGTCGCAGCCTGCCTCGGTATGCCCGGCGCGCATGAGCACGCCGCCGGGTTGCGCCATGACCGGAAAAATATGTCCAGGCTGCACGATGTCGGATGGTTTTGCGTTAAAGACAACCGCCGCCTTGACGGTACGTGCTCGATCCGCGGCCGAAATGCCGCTCGACACACCTTCTGCTGCTTCAATTGAGAGCGTGAAGTTTGTGCCAAAGCCCGAACGATTGCTTGATGTCATGAGCGGCAGATTGAGCTGCGCGCAGCGCTCCTGCGTGAGCGTCAGGCAGATCAGGCCGCGCGCATGCTTGGCCATGAAATTAATCGCCTCCGGCGTGACGAACTCGGCCGCGAGCACCAGATCGCCTTCGTTTTCGCGGTCCTCTTCGTCAACCAGAATGACCATGCGACCGGCTTTAAGGTCGGCGATGATTTCAGGAATGGTGGACAGCACGGAAGCCGCGGGGGCCGTACCCGTTGTGACGGCAGCCAGGATGGGTTTGGAAACAGGTGCAGGATTTGCCATGACAAAGAGCGACTCACTTGAGGAGGAGCAGCAATTTTAAGCGGGTGGCGTGGTTATGGCTGTGCGTGCTCGCTTGCCGCATCGCCAATTGGAGACAATAACGGGCTACGAGTAAACCATTTGGCACGCGCCGCCCATCAATGTCCGACCTCCTCATCTCAGAGCAACACGGCTTCCGCACGCTTCACTTTGGCTCGGAATGGGTTCAGGGGCGCATGCGCATCAGTCGTCCGGCTGACCTCGCGCTAGGTTATGCCCAGGATATGTGTGCGGCGTTGTTGTTTACTCCACCGCCGAAGCACGTTTACGTGGCGGGGCTGGGCGTGGGGTCGTTGCCGCGCTGGGCGCTCGCGCATTGGGAAGAATCGCTGCAACGTATGGAGATTGTTGAGCTACGCGCTGACGTCATGGCGCTGACGCGCACAGCCTTTCCACTGCCCGCCGGCGATCCTCGCGTAGTGCTGACGCTGGGCGACGCCGCGAAGGTCATCACCGAACGCCCCGCGTCGAGCGTCGACTGGATCTGGGTCGATTGCTATGACGGTCGTGGGCGCGTCGGCACGCTTGAATCGGCAGACTTTTACGCTGCGGCACACACGGCGCTGAAGTCGCGCGGGGTGTTCGTAGCAAACATGTGGAGCAGTGTCACGCGCTATCGCGGCGGATTGCGCAGATTGCGCGCTGTGTTTGGTGCAGACAACATCGTGTTGTTGCCTGCGATTGCGACTGAGAACGTCACCGTGATCGCCACCAAATCGGCGTTGCCTTTGCTTGACAGCCGAGCGATGCAGGCGCGTGCTCGCGCGTTGCAAGCGGAGTACAAATTGCCATTCGAGCGCTGGCAGAAAGCCCTGGCGCCCGTTGCCACCGCACTTTAGCGCCGCTTAAGCAGAAGCGCTGCCGAGGGCCGCAGCAATTCGAGAACCTACCCCAAAAAAAGAAAAAAGCCCGCGGGCGAATAAACGCGGCGCGGGCTGAAGGGTTCCCTCCTCCTCGAGGAAATCAAGACGGATTATAAAGTCCTGTATAAGACTTGCAAGCCTTTTTTGGGCATTTATCACTCTTTTGGTGCAGGGAAAACCCTAGGCTCCTCCGTCGTAGGGCTGCGCCTCAAGCAGCCCTTCTGTCCTACAGCTAGTCGTTTTGTCCAACGGCAAGCTTGAGTGCTGGCTTCTTCTCTTCAAAGAATTGCTCATCTTCCGTCGAGCCGTGCAGCGCCGTGGTCGAGCTTTGGCCGCCCTGGATGACTTGCGTCACGGCGTCAAAGTAACCGGTGCCCACTTCGCGCTGATGTTTCACAGCCGTGAAGCCATGCGCCGCAGCGGCGAATTCAGCCTCCTGCAATTCAACGAACGCCGTCATGTTGTTACGTGCGTAGCCATGCGCGAGGTTGAACATTGAGTAGTTCAAGCTGTGGAAGCCGGCAAGCGTGATGAACTGGAACTTGTAGCCCATTGCGCCGAGTTCGCGCTGGAATTTGGCAATCGTCGATTCGTCGAGATTTTTCTTCCAGTTGAATGATGGCGAGCAGTTGTACGCGAGCATCTTGCCGGGGAATTTCTTCTGAATGCCTTCAGCGAAATCGCGGGCGAATTTAAGATCAGGCTTGCCGGTTTCGCACCAGATCAAGTCGGCCACTGCGGCGTAGGCCAAGCCGCGCGACAACGCCTGATCAAAGCCCGGACGCGTTTTGTAGAAGCCTTCCATCGTGCGCTCGCCGGTGCAGAACGGACGATCATTTTCGTCAACGTCGCTGGTCAGCAGATCGGCCGCTTCAGCATCGGTACGAGCGAGGAGCACTGTCGGTGTGCCCATCACGTCAGCCGCGAAGCGAGCTGCGTAGAGCTTCTCCACTGCTTCGCGTGTTGGCACGAGCACTTTGCCGCCCATGTGGCCGCATTTCTTCACGCTGGCCAGTTGGTCTTCGAAGTGAACACCCGCCGCGCCCGCGTCGATCATCGATTTCATGAGTTCAAACGCGTTCAACACGCCACCGAATCCGGCCTCAGCATCGGCAACGATGGGCTGCATGTAATCGATGTCGTCCTTGCCTTCCATCCACTGAATCTGGTCAGCGCGCATCAATGTGTTGTTGATGCGCTTAACGACGGACGGCACGGAGTTCACTGGATACAAAGACTGATCCGGGTACATCTCACCTGCGAGGTTTGCATCGCCCGCAACCTGCCAGCCCGACAGATAAATTGCCTTCAATCCGGCCTTGACCTGCTGCATCGCCTGATTGCCGGTCAACGCGCCGAGTGAGTTAACGAACGGCTCAGTGTTGATCGAATTCCACAGCTTTTCTGCGCCGTTTTTTGCAAGCGTGTGCTCAATACCGGTGGTGCCGCGAAGACGCACTACGTCAGCCGCGCTGTAGTTGCGCTTGACGCCTTTCCAGCGCGGATTGGTCGCCCAGTCTTTTTCGAGGGCGGTGGTCGCAGCGGCCATTTGGGCCAGAACTTTTGCAGATTGCGTCATGATGATTGCCTATACCTTTGCAGATGAGTCGAGACAAAGCTGTCTCTGAAAAACGTTCCTCACTTATTCAGACTCCCGTTTGCATGTTGCTGAGACGGAAGCATTCAAAGCATCTTGTTGTTGCTTCGCAGCATAGGCGTTTTCAATGGAAAGCGCAAAACAATTATTAAAAAAGCTCATTAAAACAATGGTTTGCAAGTCATTTCCATTCCATTATTTTTTCCGCTTCGTGAAATCCGCTTTTACGTCGTGCATTGCAACATTTGGAATGACGTTTCATGAAACTCCTGCAATTGCAAAAAGTGCCATGTTTTCAACCGATTCGGAGCGGCTGTTGAAGTGGCCCCTTGGGCGAACGCAATCGCCGCGGCCTCGCGGCTCGAAGCCGGACGAACGCGACGCACCAAAACCAGACGAGAACATCGATATCAAAGCCGATCACGCGGGGCTTGCGGCTGTCGCAAAGACGCAACAAAAAAGCCCGTCACTTGCGTGAACGGGCTTGTTGTCGGCGACGAGACTTTCGCCTACGTCAGCATGTCTGCCCAGATGTTCTTCGCCCAGCTGTTTGCATACACGCCTTCGAGCGCGTTTTGCTCGGCTGAGAGCCCGCCAGCGCCAGCCACCGTGACCATCGTTTTCTGCGCCACGTCGTAGCGATGAACTGACGATACGTGAACGACGTTTTTGTCGTCAATAAAGCTGTAGCACGTGTTGGCAACCATCGGCGTCTGGTTCACGACGTCGCCAGTCAAGAGCGCGACGACTGCGGCGGCGCAGACCTTGCCGTGCTGGTTCGCCATGTGGCCGGACTTGGGCATTGCGGGCGCGATCTGCAGAGCATCACCGAGGATATGCACGTTCGGTACGGCGGTTGATTCGTAAGTCAGCCAGTCAATCTGGCACCAGCGCTTGTTGGCGTTATTCAGGCCATTTTGCGTAGCGATATTGCCCGCCCGCATTGGTGGCAACACATTCAACACGTCGGCTTTGACGTCATCGCCAAAAGTCATTTTGAGCGTGTTGGTGTTGGCGTCGACATCCTGAATTTCCTGATTGTTGCGGTACTCGATCAGGCCTTTGAACTGACCGTTCCACGCTTTGGTGAACAGGCCCTTTTTCGAGGTCACATCTTCGTTGGCGTCGAGGATCAGCACCTTCGATTTTGGTTTCGCCTGCTGGAAATACCATGCGACCTGACAGGCGCGCTCGTATGGCCCCGGTGGGCAGCGATACGGCGCCTTCGGGATGTGAATGGCGTAGACGCCGCCGTCTCTCATCGCGACCAGTTGGTTGCGCAGTGCGACCGTTTCCGGCCCAGCTTTCCAGGCGGCGAGTACTTTGCTTCGCGCGGCCGCAGTGGCCAGCCCTGGCAAGGATTCGAGCATGAAATCGACGCCCGGTGAAAGGATCAAACGGTCATAGGCGAGCGTGGTTCCGTCAGCGAGCGATAGCGTTTTTTTCGTCGCGTCAAAACCGCTCGCCTCGCCCTTGACCTGCTTCACGCCGTATTTTGCGAGCCCACCATACGCAACCGAAATATCGCCAATCGATTTCGAACCACCGAGTACGAGATTGGACAACGGGCAGGAGACGAATTGCGCGTCACGCTCGACCAGTGTGACATCGATCTTTCCTTCGCTCCACATCGCGATGTATTTGGCTGCAGTCGCTCCACCGTACCCGCCACCGACGATCACGACTTTGGGCCTCGCGACGCCGCCAACGCTTGCGCAACCCGTGATGCCCGCCGCGCTAACGAGTGACAAAGCACCCAGAGATTTGGTGAAGTCACGACGATTGATTGTCTTCATGTTCATCGCTCCTTACTTGGGTTGACGGGAAAAATAATCGGCCATCAGCGCGACCTGCTCGTCGCTATAGCCTTTGGCGAGCTGATGCATGATGCTCGCAGGCAATTTACCGTCCCGGTAGTCCTTCATTTTCTGCACGAGCACGTTTGATGGCTGCCCAGCGAGCGAGGGCACCTGGGCGACGCTCTTGCCGTTGGTGCCGTGGCAGTTAGCGCACTGCGCCGCGAGGTTGCGCCCCAGATGGTTACTGGCGGGCGCTTGTGAAGCCGCAAAATTCGCTAGTGCAGAAGCGAAAACGATCGCGACGAACCGTGACGTTCGAGTGTGCATGAATGGCTCTCCTCGGAGTGAAATGGCCGGATCCACAAGGATTCCGTTTGTTCGCCGATTCTAGGACGAGCGGCGCGAAAAATGCCGCTGGCCAACAGCGAAGTTTTCGCTATCCATATTCGGAAGAAACACGATGCAGCGCAAAAAGCCCGCGGGGGCACTTTTGGAGTGAAGTGCCTTAGCAGCTTTTATATGAAATGACCGCCGCACTTGGGATGAAATCGCATTTCGATTCAAGTCGACTTATAGCAAAATACTGCTCTAGCCCCAATGCTATGGGGGCTACGTCGAAAAGCTGATCAGCCTCTACACGGCGTAACGCCTTGCCAATTGCGCTGCCAGCCCGGTGTAGCGCGCGGGGGTCAACGCCGCTAATTGCGCCCTGGCTTCGGCCGGAATTTGCAACGTCGCGATGAACGCCGAAAGCGCCTCGGGAGTAATGCGTTGACCTCGTGTGAGCGCTTTCAACTGCTCGTACGCGCCTTCGACACCATAGCGCCGCATGACCGTCTGAATCGGTTCGGCTAACACTTCCCAGTT
>JAYWHV010000252.1:0-9900 GCA_043777615.1 Burkholderiales bacterium
TGCAGTTTGCTGTGATCGGCGCGGTAACGAACGGGCTCGCAGTTGACGCGGCGCCGCAACCGCTTGTCGTGAAACTGGCGAAGCTGTAGCCCGAATTCGCTGTTGCTGTGCAGCTTGATGTGCTCCCCGAGTTAACCGGTGAGGTGCAACTCACCGTGCCACCTGCGCCTGGATTGGCCACTGTAGTGACGGTGTAGGTATTCAGGCTGAATGCCGCCGTGACGGTGCAGATCGCAGTAATCGGTGCGGTCACGAACGGAGTCGTAGTCGATGCAGTACCGCAACTGCTGGTGCTGAAACCCGTAAAGCTGTAGCCCGAATTCGCGGTTGCCGTGCAGCTGGACGTGGCACCAGAAATGACGGGGGACGTGCAGCTCGCAGTGCCGCCCAACGTGGGGTTGGCAACCGCGGTGATCGCGTAGGTCGGCGTGAAGGTGGCAGTCACCGTGCAATTTGATGTGAGCGCGGCCGTGCTGAATGGGGACGACAGGCTGGGCGAGCCACAACTACTGGTTGAGACGCCGGTGAACGCGTACCCGCTATTGGCCGTGACTGTGCAGTTTGAGCTGTTGCCGAAAGTGATCGGCGTAGTGCAAATGATCGTACCACCTGCCGGAGGGCTGGCCACCGCCGTCACCACGAATGGGTCAGGCGTAAACGCTGCCGTCACTGTGCAGTCGGCGCTGAGCGGTGCAGTCGTGTAGGGACGGGCGCTTGACTGTGAACCACAATTGCTGGTGATAAAGCTGTTAAAGGTGAATCCCGGATTGGCCGTTGCATTGCAGCTTGACGTTGCTAACGGCGTGGTGGGTTGGGTGCAGGTCACAGTACCACCCGCCAGCGGGGCTGCAACTGCTGTGACTGTGGGCAGCACCAACACATTGGCAAACGAAGCCGCGTAGACCGGTGGGGGATCGCCCGCGACGATATTTGTAATTACGACGTCTGGTGGCGCGCCGCTCCACTGGAATCCGGCGGGTGCGGCGGGGCGAGTGAGTTGCGTGAACGTACAGTTGTTGGAGGCAAAGTTTTGTGTGCCTGTCGAGACGTTTGCACTGCTGGCGATTGGGGTTACTGCATTGGTAGCAACCGTGAACGCGGGAGGCGGGAAGATCAACACGAACTGCGGCAACACTACGCCAACGCAGGATACACCGTACGTGAACGAGCCGTTCACGGTGACCGGCGCGGCAGGAGGCGCAACCGTCACCCCCAGATTCACCCGTAACGTGGCCGCAGAAAATCCCGCGTGCGCTGTGGCACCGAGCTGCGTCAAACAGAGAACCGCTAGCCCGATAAGGCCCGTTAGCAGCCGTGAATATTGCTTCATTTTTTCCCTCGAAGGTGTGTTTGAAATCTGGGTGACGCAGCCTTTGTGGCGGGCGTCGCTGTTGATTGAAATGGCATGCACAAACAATCCACGAATGACGTTTGATGTGTTGCTTGACTGCCAGAATCGCGATTCAAGCCGAATCGAATGTCAGGTGTTGTCGCGGTGTAAGTGCCCAGCAGCCGATCCCAAAACGAGAACAGTGCGCCATAGTTCACATCGTGAAACTGTCGACGACCATCGTGATGCACATGATGCATGGCCGGTGTGACAAAGATTGGGCGTAGCCAGCGCTCCAAAAAAGGAGAGTGGGCCAGCGCAGCGTGCTGCCAGAGTTGAATCGCAGCACTCAATGCGCCATACAGCACCCAACTCACGCCTGAAATTCCAAGCAGCCGGAGCAGAGGTAGTTGCAGCAAAATGGCAACGACAAGCTGAAGCGGATGCTGGCGAAATTGTGTGCTTGCGTTCATGTCGGCGTCGCTGTGATGCACTTGATGGAGTCGCCACAACAGCGGGCGGCGTGCAGCAAACGATGCAGCCAGTAGTTCACTAAATCGAGCAGTAGCACACCAGTAACGATCGACGCAACGTATGAAACATTTGCTACGTCTAACCACTCGAGTAAGCCTGTTTGCGAACTTAGTGCGTCACTGACCACGGGCGACAGCCACGGAGCAAGGAGCCAAGACATCAGCAGCCCGCAGCCCAGTAACGCGCCATTGGTAGCCCATGTGCCCGCCCAACGTTTCTCTTCGGCGACGGCACCGCCGCGATGCAAGCCCTCTAGCAGCCACGCCAGCACCGCGAGCACAACTACAACGGCAACAGCGTGCTCGCTCAGCGAGTACGCCCAGTTATCGAGCAAAGCCTTGAGCGTCATGCACGAAACGCCGATACGTTCGGTGAACTCTGACAGTCACCTATTTGTTGCAGACGATCACGGGCTGCTTGCTGGAGCCCGCCGAGACTGTGTGAATGACCGATTTTCCCACCACGATACGATCGCCCGCATCAAGCGAGTGCGTGATGCTGGCACGCGGCGAAAGGCTGGTACTCAAACTACTGCCCTTTTTCTGAATCACGTACGGCGTGGGAACGCCACACTTATTTTCAACTTTGACCTGCACGCTGCTGGCGGCTTGAACCGGCGTCGTTATAGAGGCGGCCGTAAGCAGCGCTCCGACCGCGAGCACGATGTACTGTTTCATGAATGACCCTCAATTCGTTTTTATTCGCCGTTGGCGGCGTTTGCGACAGGGAGGAAGTCTAGATAGCTTCGGAGAAGGGGGCTATTGCACCAACGGCTTAATGCGAACGGATTAGACCGTGCAGGAATCATGTGGCGAAAGACGCCCGCGCGAGTACTTCGACCTAAGTGGCTCACCAGCCTAGGCGTCGGCGCAAAAGGAATTGAAGCGCAGCATGGTTCGCCCGTTCTCGCTATCTGCCGCCACGCTGATCTGGGCAGCGCATGAGAATATCTGGCTCAACCAAAAGGAGGTTTGCAGAATAAGTTGGCGATTCGGCGCGCAAGCCCTAGCGCTTTTTTTTGTGTGTCGTACCGAACCGGTGCGCGGTTCCGGTTGCATGGCGCGCTAAAGCCAGCCGCGCCATCACCCCTTCCGATCCCTCTTCGCGAAGCATTTCGTAGCTACGTACCACCACCATCTTCCCTTCCGCCACGTGCCCAATCAGTATGTGATCAAACGAAACACGATGGACTGAGGCGGTAGAGACTCATCCAACGTAGATTGCTGGCGCACCACACACACAGTCGAGCGCGTCTATGCCGGGAGCGGCCTCTTCACCCGATACCAGGCCGCATAGATCGCAGGGACGGCAAGCAGCGTAAGCGCGGTGGCCACGATCAACCCCGCCATGATCGCAACCGCCATGGGTCCCCAAAGCACGCTCCGGGTCAACGGAATCATCGCCAGCACTGCCGCTGCCGCAGTCAACACGATGGGACGAAAGCGTCGTACCGCGGCCTCACGTGCCGCTATCCACGCGTGCGTCCCGGTGGCCATATCCTGCTTGATCTGGTCGATCAGAATGATGGTGTTTCGCATGATGATGCCCATCAGGGCAATCATGCCCAACAGCGCAACAAAACCAAACGGCATTCTGAAGGCTAGCAAGCCTATGGCCACACCCACGATACCAAACGGTGCCGTCAACAGCACGATGCTGGTGAGTGAAAAACTCTGCAACTGCAACATCAGCAACGCCAACCACACAAAAATCATCAGAGGCGCTCCGGCGGCGATAGAGGCTTGAGCTTTGCTGTTTTCCTCAAACGCGCCGCCGATCTCAACACGATAGCCGGGCGGCAGCGTCGCGCGTATGCCGTCGAGTTGCGGATTGATGGCACCGGCGACGTCCGGGGCCTGCACTCCGTCGATCAGGTCCGAACGAACGGAGAGGGTTGGCACGCGCGAATAGCGGCGAACAATCGGCTCTTCCATCACTTGCGTCACGCGCGCGATAGTAGCCAGCGGCACGGTGCGTCCGCTGGTCGTCGGCACCTGCAAGTCCTCCACCTGAGATACGGCAAGACGCTCCGCTGGCGGACCGCGAAGCACCACATCGATCAAGCGGTCTCGCTCACGAAATTGACCAATCGTCGCGCCCGATACGGCCGCTCCAAGCGCTCTCGCAACGGTAAGCGATGTGACCCCCGCCGCTCGTGCGCGATCCTGATCTACTTCGACCTGCAAGGCTGCGGCTCGATCACCCCAGTCTGTATTGACCTCCACAGTGTTCGGATCCTTTCGGAGCACAGCAGCTACCTGATCGCCGATTTCTTTTAGCTTTGCGACATCGGGGCCGCTTACGCGGAAGATGATGGGGTAGGCCACTGGCGGCCCGAGCGGGGTCTTGAGCGTGCGGCCACGTACGCCGGGGAAGTTGGTTTCAAGCTCAGTTTTCAGCCGCTGAGAGACTCGATCCCTTGCTGCGACGCTGTCGGTCAATATGAGCGTGTGTGAAAAATTCGGGCGAAACAATTCCTGATTTAGTGAAAGGAAGTAACGCGGCAACGAATTTCCAACGCTCGTTACGAATGTCTGTACATCCTTGTCCGCTTTCAGCAATGCTTCAAGCTTTTCAACCTGTGCTTCCGTAGCCTTGAAGCTCGAGCCCTCCGGCAGCCACATCTCCACCATCACTTCAGTACGATCACTGGTCGGAAAGAATTGTTTTTCGGTCAACCCCATGCCCAATCCGCCCAAGACCAGCCCGGCTACTGTAATCGTGATAGTGATCCAGCGATGCGTGATACACCAATCGATGATCGAACGTAGTCGCGCGTAAAACGGCGTATCGAAGTGCTCGTGTGCTTCACCGGGAACCGCGCTATTGCTGGGTCTTTTTAGAATCCAGTACCCGAACAACGGGGTCGCAATAATCGCCGCAAACCATGACAGCACCAGCGCGATACTGGTCACACTGAACATATCAAATGTGTATTCGCCCGTGGACGATTTTGCGGTACCAATCGGCAAGAAGCCTGCCGCCGTAACCAGCGTTCCCGACAGCATCGGCCAGGCGGTGCTGGCATAGGCGAAGGTCGCGGCAGAGAACTTCTCGAAGCCTTCTTCGAGTTTCCGCACCATCATCTCGACCACGATCATCGCATCATCGACCAAGAGCCCAAGCGCGATGATGAGAGCTCCGGTGGATATTCGGTGCAGGTCAATTTTGAATATCTGCATGACAAGGAAAGTTGCCATCAGCACGAACGGAATAGTTAGCGCAACGACCGCTCCGGCGCGCCATCCGAGCGACAGAAAACTCACGGCCAGCACAATGGCCACCGCCTCAAGTAGCGAGCGCATGAAAGTCCCAACGGCTTCCTTGACCACCTTCGGTTGATTGCTAACCTGGTGGAATTCAATGCCGACCGGAAGGTCGTTCTGAATGCTTGCCATTTCTTTGGCGAGGTTGTCACCAAGCCGCAGCACGTCGCCGTCGCTCTTCATCGCTATTGAAAGCGCAATGCCCGGTTTTCCACCGTAGCGAATCGTCTGTACCGGCGGGTCAATGTAGCCGCGATAGACGTTGGCGATGTCCCCGAGCCGAATAGTACGACCGTTAACTGCGAGCAGCATTTCACGTACTGACTTCACGCTATCAAAGTTGCCGCTGACGCGCAGCGCAATGGCACTGTCCTTCGTTTGTATAACACCAGCAGGTGCGACAGCATTTTGCGCTTGTAGTTGCGTGGCAATCGAAGTCGCATCAATCCCGAGTGCGCCGATTTTGGTGTTGCTGATCTCGACGTAAATTTTGTCGTCGAGCACGCCAACCAGTTCAATCTTCGATACGTCGGGGATGCGCAGCAGTTCCTGTCGTACGTCTTCCACCTTGTCGCGCAGTTCGGAAAGGGTAAATCCGTCGCCAGTGAATGCGTAGATGGAGCCAAAGACGTCGCCAAATTCATCGTTGAAGAACGGCCCCAGCGTTTCCGGAGGCAGCGTATGCCGGATGTCTCCAACCTTCTTTCGTACCTGGTACCAAAGCGCCTGAATTTCCTTGCGCGGGGCGGCGTCAATCAACTCAAGAATGATCAGTGACTCGCCGGGTTTGGAATAGCTTTGCGTTCGCTTGAAGTACGGCATCTCCTGAAGTTTTTTCTCAAGGCGATCAGTAATTTGTGCGTCAACCTGACTGGTCGTAGCGCCCGGCCACAACGTGCGCACGGTGATTGCGCGAAAAGTGAAGTCCGGGTCCTCGCGTTGGCCCAAATTGAAATATGCGAAGAAGCCAGCGATCGCAATCGCGATGATAAAAAATAGTGTCAATTGCTGGTGCTTGATCGCGGCTGCGGAAACGTTCAACCCAGTCACCGCGTTCTTAAATTCAGGGCCACTCATGGCTTGCTGCTTTCTTTAGCAACTGGCGTTGATGCTGTCGCAGCAGGCGGCACCGGAGTAGCGGCGGCAGCCGTGGCGGCGGTGGCAGGCGCTTCAAGCAATCGCACCTTTTGCCCCGGTTGTAAAAGATTTGCCCCCGCCGTCACCACGAGATCACCCGCCTTCAGTCCTGAAACTACGGCTACGCCTTCGTTGGTGCTTTCGCCGGTCCTGATTTCCACCGCTTTTACCGTCTCGCTTGCGCGATCCACCAACCACACTCGGGTACTGTTGTCACGCGTGTAGAGCGCGGTGTTC
This sequence comes from Burkholderiales bacterium, assembly GCA_043777615.1. Lineage (GTDB taxonomy): Bacteria > Pseudomonadota > Gammaproteobacteria > Burkholderiales > Casimicrobiaceae > Casimicrobium. The sequence continues at coordinate 6,505 of JAYWHV010000252.1, forward strand.
GGGATCACAATAGCCGGAGCTTCGCCCAGCTCCAACCGCACAGTAGCGCTCATACCGAGCTTCACAGCATCGTCGGCGTTGATGATGGATAGGCGTGCAGTGTAAGTGCGACTGGCCGCGTCAGCAGCGGGCGACAGTTCGCGCAACTTTGCGGCGTAAATTTTTCCCAGGAGCGCATCGAAATGCGCCGCGAAACCCCTGGCTGTCTTGATCAGACCGACCGAGCGCTCGGACACGTTGACGATGATTTCCTTCTCGCCCAACTGCGCGACGCGCACCACACTTTGTCCGGCAGCCACCACGCTACCCGCTTCGGCATCGACCGCGATCACAATGCCAGCTTTGTCGGCACGCAATGTCTGAAAATTGAGTCCATTTTGCGCGTTGGCCAATTGCGATTGTGCCGCTTTGACGCGCGCATCGGCTGCGTCCGCCGTCGCGACTTGACGCTCAAGCGCAGCGCCCGAAACGAAACCCTTGTCACGCAGCTCTTGTTGCCTCCGCATCTCGCTCTGCTGCAACTTGTAGTCGGTTTTTGCTACTTCAACCTGAGCTGCCTGCGCGTTGATTGCTGGTAGCACGTCCTGCGAATCAAGCACTGCGAGAACTTGTCCGGCCTGAACAACTTGCCCAACATCGACCAGCCGGCGCGCGATTTTTCCCGGCACACGAAAACCGTAGCGCTGCTCAAAGCGCGGTCGCACCTCACCGGGCAAAAACGAAATATCGCTTAGCGAACTCATGCCCACTTGCATAAAGCGGACGGGACGCGGTGGCTCGGTTTTGCTGCTTTTTGCGGCCGACGAGGTGTTAGCGGATGCAACTGCTTCGTCTTTTTTTCCGCAGCCGGCGACAACTGTGATGGCCGCGCCCATCAAGAGCGTGAGGAGGAGAGTTGCCTTCTTGTTCATCGTTTTGAATCCCTGGAATTCGTGGTGAGCTGTATCTGTGTGGTGTCTGTTGTGTCGGGGATGCCCGCTACGTGAGCCCAGTAGCGTGTCAGCGCAAGCGAAGCTTCCTCTTGATAGGTACCCATGCCGGGAAGAATCGGGCACTTGGGGTCGTTGGTCTGCTCACCGCGCATCAAGCCGTGAAGCCCGATCATCATCGCGTAGCTGTGTTTGAGCAGGCGCACACCTTCACCGGGCGCGAGTTTGGTGAAATGACGCTCCAGACCTTCGCCTGCGGTTAGCAACCACCGGGTCATATTCGTCTGAAAGTTCTTCGCGGCTTCGAGGGGTACTGCGTCACCACTGAAGCCCATGCATACGGCCCCAAGCGGCATGTAGGTTGGCGCGTTCAACAGGTGCTCCCCAGCCAATGCCATCATTTCAGGGAACACGAACTGCTGTCCGCTATTCATGCGCGAAATCAGGGTCGTGAAAAAGTGTTCGACGTGGCGCAAATGCAGCGCGAGATAGATCTCTTCCTTGGTTTGAAAGTAGAGATAGACAGTTCCTTTTGCAAGGCCAGCTGATTCCGCGACATCGGCCACGTTGGCAAGTTCGTGGCGATCGGCGAACAGCCGCTGTGCTGCGTCGAGAATGGTCTGTCTGCGTGCTTCCTTATCGTCGCCGTCGAGGGCGCGAATACGCTTGTTCGCCTCAGACAAAGGCGGCGCGCCGTGCAGTTCACGTCCGGCAACGACTACCGAACTCAGTGAGCCTTTTACCGCTCGTCGCCCGTGCTGCTGAGCCACCGTCGTGCGGCGAGCATGATGGGCGTCAATCGCGTCCCGGATGATTTTTTTGATAGGTGGCATGGCGGAGGTTGGTTTTGTGGAACAAGACCAACACGAACTGACCGTGAGTCATTAACAGTCCAAATGCTAAATGACTCGCGGTCAGTTGTAAAGTGCCATGCTTGCGACATCATCCACGGCACGCGTTGCAGCCTCTCCAATGGCAGCAGGAGCGGCCGTGCGCGCGTGGGCTAGCTACGCTCCAGCACAACGGCAATGCCCTGCCCCACGCCAATGCACATAGTGCAAAGAGCGTAACGAGCGCCTGTTTTGTGCAATTGATTCACGGCCGTCGTTGCCAGTCGCGCGCCTGACGCCCCGAGCGGATGTCCGAGCGCAATGGCACCGCCGTTCGGATTGACGCGCGGGTCGGCATCGTCAACACCCAGCTCGCGCAAGACGGCAAGCCCTTGCGCTGCAAACGCTTCATTCAGTTCAATCACATCCATCTGGTTGATCGTCAACCCCGTCAATGCGAGGACTTTATTCGTTGCAGGCGCAGGACCGATTCCCATGATGCGAGGCGACACTCCCGCTGTCGCCATACCGACAATGCGGGCGCGAGGTGTGAGATTGTGCGTTTTCAACGCCGCTTCCGACGCGACCAGAATTGCACACGAACCGTCATTGACGCCGCTGGCATTGCCCGCTGTCACGGTGCCATCAGGCCGCACGATGCCTTTCAATTTCGCCAGCACTTCGAGAGACGTGTCACGCGGATGCTCGTCTTTGTTGACGACCACTGGATCTCCTTTTTTCTGCGCAATCGTTACTGCTGTGATCTCGGCGTCGAAGAACCCGCTTTTCTGCGCCGCTACTGCTTTCAGCTGTGAGGCCAGCGCCATCTTGTCCTGCGCTTCGCGTTCGATTCTGAATTCAGCGGCGACGTTTTCCGCCGTCTCAGGCATTGAGTCAACGCCGTACTTTTCTTTCATCAGTTTGTTGATGAAGCGCCAGCCAATGGTCGTGTCGTAAACAGCGTTGTTGCGTGCGAAGGCGCTGTCAGCCTTTGGCATGACAAACGGCGCACGGCTCATGCTTTCGACGCCACCCGCGATCATCAACTGCACTTCGCCCGACTTGATGGCGCGCGCCGCTGTTCCCAGTGCGTCAAGGCCCGAGCCACACAAGCGGTTGATGGTCGCACCCGGTACTGACTGCGGCAATCCGGCGAGCAATGCGGCCATGCGCGCCACATTGCGGTTGTCCTCGCCCGCCTGATTGGCGCAGCCGTAAATCACGTCATCAATCGCGGACCAATCGAGGTTGGGATGGCGAGCGATCAACGCTCTGATGGGAACCGCACCCAAGTCGTCGGTGCGGACGGAGGACAAAGAGCCCCCGTAGCGACCAATGGGAGTACGGAGGGCGTCAACAATGTAGGCGTTCATATTTTTTCTCTATGGTGCGATTGAAACTCTGGAAAGTGAAATCAGCTCAGCGAGCGACAGGCCAGCCACCGCTTCGACCAGCTTGAAACCCTGCACAGTGACGTCAATCACCGCGAGGTCGCTATAGATCCGGCAGACGCAGCCGACGCCAGTCAATGGATAAGTGCAACGCTCCACAAGCTTGCTCTGCCCCGATTTGGTCAGATGCTCCATCATCACCCACGTCTGTCTGGCGCCCACCGCAAGATCCATCGCGCCACCGAC
>JAYWHV010000253.1:0-9886 GCA_043777615.1 Burkholderiales bacterium
CGAGATGCGCGATCTGGAAACGATTCGCCTTGCCCTCACGGCCGCCGAAACGGGACATCTGGTATTCGGAACGCTGCACACCTCCTCTGCGGCGAAAACGATTGACCGGATCGTCGACGTGTTTCCTGCGGCGGAGAAAGACATGACGCGCTCGATGTTGTCCGAATCCTTGGTCGCCGTGATTTCGCAATCGCTGCTCAAACGCAAAGACGGCAGCGGACGTATCGCCGCACACGAAATCATGATCGGCAATTCAGCCATCAGGAACCTGATTCGCGAGAACAAAATTGCCCAGATGTACTCGGTGATTCAGACCAGTCTCGGTCAGGGAATGCAAACGCTGGATCAATGCCTTGAAGGGCTCGTAAAGCGCAACCTCATCGCGCCGGGCGAGGCAAAACTGGCAGCGCGTCAGGGCGAAATGTTCGCTTAGCAAGCGTCGAACGCAGAAGCACAGGCACAAGGAAAAGGACAAGGAAGCACTATGGAACGCGAACAAGCCACCACCTTCATGAATTCGCTTTTAGTGATGATGGTTCAGCGTAAAGCCTCGGACCTTTTCCTCACTGCGGGCTTCGCACCAGCTCTCAAAATTGACGGGGAAATCACGGCGGTTTCAAAAACCGTGCTCACCGGCATTCACACGTTGACGCTCGCCCGCTCGATCATGAACGACAAGCAGGCCGCGGAGTTTGAGCGCACGAGCGAATGTAATTTCGCGATCAACCCGCCGGGCACAGGCCGCTTCCGCTGCAGCGCGTTCATGCAGCAAAACAACGTCGGCATCGTGATCCGTACGATCAACACCACGATCCCGCGCTTTGAAGAATTGATGCTGCCGCCGATTCTGCGCGACATCGTCATGGCCAAACGGGGTCTGGTGATTTTTGTGGGCGCAACCGGTAGTGGCAAATCTACGTCGATGGCTGCGATGATCGACCATCGCAATCGCAATTCGCGCGGCCACATCATCTCCATCGAAGACCCGATTGAGTTCGTCCACGAACACCGGAATTGCATCATCACGCAGCGCGAGATCGGCTCCGACACCGAAAACTGGGGCGTTGCGCTCAGAAACAGTTTGCGTCAGGCGCCCGACGTCATCATCATTGGCGAAATCCGGGATCGCGATGCGATGGATCATGCGATTGCATTTGCCGAGACCGGACATTTGTGCCTCGCGACGCTGCACGCGAACAACACCAACCAGGCGCTTGACCGCATCATCAACTTCTTCCCCGATGAGCGACGGGCGCAGCTCCTGATGGACTTGTCGCTCAACCTGCGCTCTTTTGTGTCGCAACGTTTGATTGTGAAGCGTGACGGCAAGGGCCGCGTCCCCGCGGTGGAAGTGCTGCTGAATTCGCCGCTGATCGCGGACATGATTTTCAAGGGTGAAGTCACCGAGATCAAAGAGATCATGAAGAAGTCGACCGAACTCGGCATGCAGACATTTGATCAGGCGTTATTCCAGCTGCATGAAGCCGGGCATATCAGTTACGAGGATGCGCTCAGAAACGCCGACAGCGTGAACGACGTCCGTCTGCGCATCAAGCTTGAAGGTCATGAATCGAAGGGCCGTAACATGCTTGCGGGCCTTGAGCATCTGGACATGATGAAGTAGGTGGGGCCGACCCAAATCATCGAAGGCATCGAGCAGATTCTGACTTCGCCTGGCGGACTCAGCTTTTCCATAAAATCACCGCTGCATTGGGCCTAAAGCGCGATTTCGCCGCTTATCGACTAATAGCACAAATGTGCCTGTAGCCCAAGCGCAGCGGCGTTTACAGACTAAAGCTGTAGACATATTTCCCACCGCGTAGCATTCGCAGATGCTCTCTTACTTGTGTCTAGCCAGCGCCATGATGATCGTCGGCGCATACGTCGGTTTTTCGAAATTGCTCGTCGCGGTATTCCCGGTATTTCTGCTCGCCTGGCTGCGTTTTGGTATCGCGGCGGTCGCGATGGCCACCTGGCTCAAGCGCGGCGCGAACGAGCCGCCGCTTGACGCCCGAACCAAAAACCTCCTATTCCTCGAGTCGTTTCTCGGCAATTTTTTGTTTTCGATCTGCATGCTATTCGGGATGAAAAACGCGACTGCGATTTCGGCCGGCATCATCATGGCGGGCATTCCGGCGGCGGTGGCATTGCTGTCACGCATTTTTCTGCGCGAGCGGATGTCGGCGCGTATGATGGTCGCCATTGCGCTGGCCGTTGCGGGCGTCTCCGCGCTGGCGCTTTCCCGCGGTGACGCGTCGGGCGCTTCGACCAGCGCGCTGGGCACGCTTCTGCTCATCGGCGCCGTTTTCTGCGAGGCGAGCTACGTCGTCATCGGCAAGCGATTGACCGGCAATGTGTCGCCGAAACGCATCAGCGCGCTCATCAATGTCTGGGGCCTTGCGCTGGTGACGCCGCTTGGCATTTGGGCTGCGCTGTCATTTGATTTTTCGACCGTATCGGTTGGCATCTGGGGCGGATTGGTGCTCTACGCGCTTGCCGCGAGCATGTGGACAGTGTGGCTGTGGATGACGGGGTTGAAAAAAATTCCCGCTTCGAAGGCAGGGATTTTTACGGTGTTTCTGCCCATCACTTCGGCGCTCGTGGGAGTGATCTTTCTGGGCGAAAGCTTCACCCTCGTGCACGCAGTCGCGTTTGCGTTTGCGCTGTCGGGTGTGCTGCTGGCCACTTGGCCGACGCGCGAGACTTAGAACTTGCGCGCTCTGCGAAAATAAGCGCTCGGCGCATTTAATCGCCTCTGAAGAACACCATGCCCGGACTCGAACACGACACCCCTATCCCCACCGAGTTGACGCTTGATCGCAAGCGGCACGTCCTTACTCTCACCTACGGGGATAAAGCACATGAACTGAGCTTTGAATTTCTGCGAGTGCATTCACCCTCCGCCGAGGTTCGCGGGCACGGCCCCGGCCAAGAAGTGCTGCAGGTCGGAAAGCGAAATGTGGATATCACCGAGCTTGAGCCTGTTGGTATGTACGCCGTGCGCCCAACGTTCAGCGACGGTCATAACTCGGGCATTTTTTCGTGGGATTACCTGAACAAATTGTGCATCGAGAAGGATCGTCTCTGGGACGAATATCTGGCGCGCCTTGACAAGGCAGGAGCACAGCGTGACTAATCAACCGAACACGGAAAAAAGCACCACCCACTTCGGCTACCAGACCGTCGGCGAGGACGAAAAGCAGGGCAAGGTTCGCGGTGTTTTCGACTCCGTCGCGTCGAAATACGACGTGATGAACGACGCGATGTCCGGTGGCCTGCACCGCATCTGGAAGCGCTTCGCGGTCAATCAGCTGCAATTGCGCAAAGGTGAGCGGGTGCTCGATCTCGCGAGCGGCACGGGCGACCTGATTCGCCTGATGCAGCCCGTCGTCGGCCCTGCGGGGCTCGTGCTGCATACCGACATCAATGCTGCGATGCTGATTGAAGGCAGGAACGCGTTACTCGACAATGGCGTCGTCACGCCGTCCACGCAATGCAATGCCGAGGCGCTGCCGTTTGCGGACAAAAGTTTTGACGCCGTGACCATTGCGTTCGGACTGCGCAACGTCACCCATAAAGAGCTAGCGCTGGCCGAAATGTATCGCGTGCTTAAGGTCGGCGGGCGGGCGCTGGTGCTGGAGTTTTCGCGTCCGAATGCGCTCTTGAAGGCGCCGTACGACTGGTATTCGTTCAACATCCTGCCGAAGCTCGGCGCGAAAATCGCGGGCGATGCTTCAAGCTACCAATATCTGGCTGAGAGCATCCGCATGCATCCACCGCAGGCCGAGCTGAAAGCGATGTTCGAGACGGCGGGGTTCCGGCGCGTGGAATACTTCAATCTAACCGGTGGTATCGTCGCCGTGCATCGCGGCTATCGCCTTGGATAGTGACGCGAAGCGACCGAAGGCTACCCGCGTTGATCGCGAGCGTGGGAAACGACCAGCGCCGGCGAGCACATCCCTATTGCAACTGTGCCTTTGCGCCCCATATTGATCACAGTCTTGCTGGGGAAAGCGCCACTTGGCACTGTAACCAAGTTGCGGCATACTATTGAACTTATAAGGCTTAACCGGGACTAACTGACCGGAACCTGACTTCACCCGATTCGGCTCACCATAAAAGGATGGAATCCATGTTTAAAGTTATTTCGACAATCGCGATGTGCGCTGCCCTGGCGTTCACCACGACTGCTGTCGACGCCAAAAAATTTGGCGGCGGCAAATCCGTGGGCGCGCAGCGCAGCTCAGTCTCTGACGCCAAATCTGGCGGCCCTTCCGCCGCGCCAACCAGCGCGCCCGCGAACGCTGCGATGGCGGCGCCCGCTGCAGGTGCCGCTGGTGCGGCAGCCGCGGCCGCAAAACCAAGCATGATGTCGCGTATGGCGGGCCCTTTGATGGGCATCGCCGCCGGTCTCGGCCTGGGTTACCTGTTCTCGCAGATGGGCGGGGGTGCCGCAGGCATGATCGGCATGCTTTTGCTGGGCTTGCTGGTCGTCGGCGCACTCGTGTTCTTCGGTCGCAAACTGTTGAGCAAACAGCAACCCGCGCTCGCTGGCGCTAACGCTGGAAATCCCGTCGCACCGTTTGGTGCTCCCGCCGCGTCGCAGCCAATGCAGTACGCAGGCTCACAACCTTCGGGCGTGGCCACTGGCGGCGCAGCCTTAGCTGGCGCAGCGATGGCCAGCGGCCTTGCTGGCGGATTCGGCATTCCGGCCGGCTTCGACAAATCCGGCTTTGAAGAACAAGCCAAAAAGCAGTTCATGAGTCTGCAAGCGGCTAACGACAAGGGCGACCTGGACGCTGTACGCGACTTCGCCACCGACGAGTTCTACAACCAGATTGCAAAAGACGTGGTCGGCGGCAACAAGGAAGCGACACACGTTGAAGAATTGCAGGCGAACCTGATGGGAATCGAGACCGAGCGTGGCCAATACTGGGCCAGCGTCGAATTCGCGGGCAAGATGCGTGAAGACGGCATGGTCATGGGCTCCGCGTTCAGCGAGGTCTGGAATCTGGTGAAACCAGTTGACGGCAGCAAAGGCTGGCTGGTCGCCGGAATTCAGCAGGCTTAAACTCCTGACCGCCCAGAAAAGCCGACCTCGCGTCGGCTTTTTTGTTTTCCGCACAAAGGCCGTCGTCGAAGTCGTAGGGCGGGCAGTGCCCGCCCTGCGTGCCACTTGCTAAGTGCTTCTTCCTGCGAACCTGAGAAAATAGTGGAATGCTGCCTTCAAGTCTCATAGCCCGCGCCCTCTCACGCCTCCTTTCGCACGATGACGCTGCCCGCAAGCTGCTCGCGCCGCATGCGGGGGAAACGTTGCAGGTACGCATGCCGCCGCTGACTACAACGCTTACGATCACGGCTGATGGCAACTTCGAAGCCGGCCCTTCATCGCTCACCGACAAGGATCTAACCGTCAGCGTCGAGTTTCCATTGTCGGCCCTGCCGCTCGTTGCTCAGGGCAAGGAAGCCGCACTGCGCAGCGCAAAAATTTCCGGACAGGCGGCCCTGTTGCAGGATATTTCCAAAGCCTTCACGTCGCTGCCGCTCGCGGCTGAAGCCGAACTTGAGCGGGTTGTCGGGCCGATCCTTGCGAATGAAGCAGTTCGTTTTTTCCGGGCACTGAAAGCGCTTGGCGACAACGCTCAAAACAGTCTGCACGAAGCCGGAAAACGTTATCTCCATACCGAAGCGCAGCTGGTCGCCGAGCGCGACGATGTATCGAAGTTCGCGTCGGACATTCAGCGTTTGCGGATTGATTTGCAACGGTTACAGACAAGAGTAGCGAAGCTCGCCTAGCTGACGGAGCGCTCGTCACTACTTCGCTGGCGGCACCTCAAACACCAGACATGTCGTTGACGCATGCGCGTACAGCGTGCCGTCATGCCCCACCAGTCGCCCTTCAGCGGTAGCGACCTGCTTTCCCACATGCACGGTATAGCCCTCAGCACGCACCAGCGGCACCTTGAGTGAAATGCTGCGCACGATGTTAAGTTTTAGCTCCAGCGTCGTGTACGCCCGCCCTGCGGGCATGGCGGTGTGCACCGCGCAACCCACGGCAGAATCCAGCAACGTCGCATACCAGCCACCGTGCACCGTTCCGAGCGGATTGAGTAACTTCGCCGACGGCTTCCCCTGAAAAACGGCGCGACCAAACTCCACGTGCATCAGCGCAAAGTCCATCGTCTCTGAAATCGGTGGCGCGGGAAATTCGCCTAGCAGCAGTTTTTCCATCTGCTGCAACCCAGTTAATCCATTCAGCTGCTCACGCGAGGCCACGCCGCTTGCACCGACCATCCGTTGACGTGCTGCCGCCTCGTCGTCGTGCCAGCGTTTCAGTATTTCCTGCGCTTCTTCAACCGTCATTGGTGACTCCCTGTTTTCATATCCCATAAGTTGCATCTACAATTGTTGCATATGCACTATTTATTGCGAAGTAAAGTGACATGACAAATGCCAAAACGGCGATTACGGATGCTGCACCGTCAGCGCCCAGAGGCTGCACCAACTTCAAGCTGCGGCAACTCTTGCGCCGCGTCTCGCTCGTGTATGACCGTGCGATGGCCGAATGCGGCTTGAAGACCACGCAGTATTCGCTGCTGACGCACATCGAAAAACTCGGGCCGATCACACAGGCCGAGCTGGCTAAAGTGATGGCGATGGATTCGTCGACGCTATCGCGAAACCTGAAACCGCTGCAATCGGCAGGCTGGGTCGCGATTCAAGCGGGTAGCGACGCTCGAAGCAACGCACTGACGATGACCGCGAGCGGCAGCAACAAGCGCGTTGAGGCGCAGATACTGTGGAAGCGCGCGCAGCTTCAACTAAACGCCACCGTCGGTCTGCACGATGTGATTGCGCTACATGGCCTGATTGACCGCATGACCGACGCTTTGTCACTTGAAACAGGGGAAGCAGCATGAGCGAAGTCATCAAAAAACACGCGATATGGCTGGTGCTACTTGCTGCCGCTGGAACGTTTGCGCTCACAATGGGGACGCGGCAGACGATGGGGCTCTTCCTTGCCGATGTGAACAAATCGACCGGACTTGGCATCGCTGACATCAGCCTCGCGTTCGCGTTCGGGCAATTGTGGTGGGGCCTCACGCAGCCGTTCGCAGGGGCATTCGCGGATCGCATCGGCGCGGGGCGAGTGCTCTTCATCGGCATTTGTCTCGTGGCGCTAGGCACTGTGCTGACACCGATGATGACGAGCACGATTGGGCTGATCTTCGCGATTGGCGTGCTCGCTGCGGGAGGCGCGGGCATGGCCGGGCCATCGGTGTTGATGGCAGCGACGACTCGATTGCTTCCGCCTGAAAAGCGCGGCATGGCGACCGGCATCGTCAACGCTGGCGGCTCGTTCGGGCAGTTTGTGCTGGCCCCCGTTGCAGTCGGGCTCACAGCGCTGCTCGGCTGGATGGGTTCAATGCAGACGCTGGGGCTGATCGTGCTGCTCGCGCTGCCGGCTGCGTGGGTGTTGAAGGGCAATTCGAACGCGGTGGCAGCGGTTGCGGGTGCCACCGCCGCTCCGCGCTTGAGCGCCGGTGCCGCGATCAGGAATGCGCTGAACGACCGCAGTTTCCTGCTGCTCGGAGCGGGCTTTTTCGTGTGCGGATTTCATGTTGCATTTCTCGGAACGCACTTGCCAAACGTCGTCGCGATGTGTGGTCTGCCGCCGTCGATCAGCGCGTGGTCGCTGGGGCTTTTAGGTTTGTTCAATATTTTCGGCAGCCTGGGCATGGGCTGGGCCGTGGGCCGCTGGCGCATGAAGTCGCTGCTGTCGCTCGTCTACGCAGCGCGCGCCGTGGCCGTCATGATTTTCATCGCTTCACCCAAGACGGCCACCGTGATGCTGATTTTCGCGGCGGTGATGGGACTCACGTTCCTATCAACCGTGCCGCCAACAGCCGGCCTGGTCGCCAAATTCTTCGGCCCCGCGAACATGGCCACCCTGTTCGGCATCGTCATGCTGTCGCATCAAATCGGCGGCTTCCTCGGCGCATGGCTGGGAGGCAAGGTCTTCACCCTGACCGGCAGCTACGACACCATCTGGATCATCGACATCGTCCTCGCCATCGGCGCGGCGCTAATTCATATGCCGATCAAGGAAGCGCCGGTGGGGTTGAGGATGCAGGCGGCCTAAACCACCGGTGTCGCCGCGATGAAACGAAGTGGAATGGCGGCATCGTTGCGAAAGCGCCCTCAATACCCCGTTGCCGCACCGAGGCTACGCTGATTTGGGCGCTCCCGCCACAAGGCGAAAAGTCAACGCAATTGCGATTCCGAGTAGCGCACCGCCCAACGCAAACCTAAGAAGCTCGGCAACAACTTCTTGCGTGTGCCAATTGTTTTTAGTCGACACGGATGACAAGAGAACGGGCACATACATGAGCACGGGGACGATGGAGCCGCAAACTGCGCCACCGACCAGAACCTTGGGCCAAGAGATGCCGTACTTCCGTTTACACCATAGCCAAAGTGGAACTCCGGCGACAAGCGTCAGTGGGTAACCGTAAATCAGCGACAACCAAATCACAAACTGAGGGAATCCAACTGTGTCGCTAAGTAGTATCCAGCACAGGATTGTCCCAGCTACGAGAGCGGGGCTGACAAGTGTTGCCACAATTTCACGACGCGTTAAAGGTGACTTCCTCATTCGTTCTGAAAGCGCGTAGCGAGCGGACCGAGGTCTAGGCGGAGGGCGACGCCGCGTACGGACGTACGCGAGGAGTCCTCCAACGACGAGATCGATTCGCGCAGTAGCGCTAGTCCTCCATCTCCGCCTTAGCCGCCTCCACGTCCAGGCACTCCATCGCATCCATAGGCTCAGAAGCCGCAGCCTCAGCGTAAAGCGCCTCAACGTCCTTCATCTTCTTGTCGCCAAAAAGCTTGTAGAGTCCGTCTGCTTTTTCCGTGCGGGCAACGGCTGATTCGGGGTTGAGTTTTAGGGCTTTGTCGTAGTTTTCGACGGCCGCTTCTTTGCTGACGCCATAGGTCATCTTGCCGATCATGCTGCCGACTTTTTCGATCACTTCGGCGTTGAAAGTACCGAGGGCGATGTGGGCGTCGGCATGTTTCGGTTCCAGTTTGAGCGCGGTGTTGAGCGCGGTGCTGACCTTGCCGCCGATGCCTTGCGTGAGCGCCTTGGCGACGCCGATCAGCTGGCCGTAGCGGCCCAGCGAATAGGCCGCGAGGTAGTACGCGTTGGCGTTTTTCTTTTGCGCGGCTTGCAGTTCCTCGCAGCGGGCGGCGATTTCTTCATACGCCTTCTGCTTTTTAGCGTCGCTGGTTTCGAGGTAGTTGTTGTAGATGCAGGCGGCTTTGTTGGCGGCGTTGTAGCCGTCGAGACCAGCCGCTAGACCTGCCGCAAACGCGCCCTGAAAATCACCGGCGTGATAAAGCCGCCAGGCTTCTTCGACGGCCTTGTCCGTGGGGAACGGCTCAGCGTCGCCTTTGTGCAGGCGAGCCCAGTTTTTCTTCAGTGCTGCGCCGTCGTAAACAAACGCTGCGTTGTCATGCGGGAATGCGGCCCAGCCGCCTTTTTTTGCCATGGTTCTCTCCTTGAATCTTTTATCGGTATTCGCCAGCTAATTTTTCGAAAAGCAAACGGGCGTCGCCATGCAAATAAGGCGCGAGCAGTACCATCACCTGAAACACGCCCTGACCCATTGCGTTGGCCTCATCAAGCTTCCTCGGGTTCATCACGTATGAGTACGAATGCCAGTAGGTAGCGAGCATCACGAGGTTGGTGGAAACAGCCTGAATTTCGCCGTCGGTGGCCTTGAGTTCGTTAATCGAGCGCATCTCTGTCATCAGCCGCACAGTATTTTTTTGCGCGTTTTGCAGGATGGTTTTGAAGTGCGTTTCGATGATGCGATTTTTCGAC
>JAYWHV010000254.1:0-9818 GCA_043777615.1 Burkholderiales bacterium
GTGTCGACGCCAAAGGACGCGAGCACGACGAGCGGCGGCAAAAGCACAATAGCGTGGTTCGCACGCGGGTCGGTAAATATCGAAATGGTTACCAGACCACTGACGAAAAACACGACAGGCGCGACCACTTCGCCGCGCTGCCAACCGCCCGCAAAGCCGCGTGCACGCAGGGTGATCAGCCAAAACGCGATGGGCCATGCTGGCCACGCGAACCACAAAAGGGTGCCGAGATAAAACGTGGGGCCGAAACGGTCATGGTCATCAATATTGAGGCCAAAATCAGCGTCCAGCCATGAATCAAATCCCACCGAGTCGCGCAGCGCAAACGCGACGATCCAGATCGCGCAGATCACACTGGCGAAGACCAGGGCGCGAATAAGGGATACGCGAAACATTGAGTAAACCGGTGCGAAACACAGCAAAATCATCGGCAGCGCGATCAGCAGGTAACCCATGACGCCGCGTGCAGCAAACCCGACTACGACGGCGGCCGTCAGCAGCGCTATTGCGCGACGGGGCGAGTTCGCCAGTTCGGCTGTTCCGTAGATCGCGATCGCGAGTGCTGCGAATGCTGCGATGTCAGGTCCATATTTGTGCGCCAGATCGTAGAGCCCAATGCAGCCGATCGTGATGATTGCAGCGAGAAAAGAAATGTGACCGCCGCTCCAGCGACGAGCCGCCAGCGCGATTGACGCGATTCCGATCCCGGCCCAAACGACTGACGTGGCGCGCGCCGCCTCATGCAATGGCAACACGAGTTTGGCCAGCAACACGAAGGGCGCGTTGAACCAGTGAATGAGGATGAATTCGGAGTCTTGCGCGATACCGGCAACTGTGGGCGTCCACCAGTCGCGACCGCCGCTCGCAAGTTGCTGAAGCAGCGATTGCAGGATGCCAACATAAATTGGCTCCGGCTTCCATGGATCCCGGCCGACGATGCCGGACAACAGCCAAAACCCGATCAAAGCGAACAGCGCAATCGATTTCCATCGAGCCTTGTTGCGATCTGTCGGTTGATGATTGATGCGGGGTTGCATGGGGTTTGTACTGTCAATCGTGGCGAACGCGCCAATGAAAAAGGCAGCACGTGGCTGCCTTTTTTTCGGGCGCGTCCCGCGATGCCGTCAGTCGATCAGGCGGCTTCTTTTTTGGCGTACTTCTTGTTGAAGCGTTCAACACGGCCGGCCGTGTCGAGAATGCGCTGCTGCTTGCCGGTGTAGAACGGATGCGACATGCTTGAAATCTCAAGAATGACCAGCGGATATTCTTTGCCGTCGTCCATCGTGATTTTGCGGCTCGTGTGCAACGTGGAGCGGGTGATCCACTTCTCGTTGGCGGCGGTGTCGTGAAAAACGACGTCGCGATATTCGGGGTGAATTCCTGTTTTCATGGCTCTGGCGATCCTGTTAATTTCACGGCGCCCCAGTGACAATGATGTGGCCGGGATACGTGAGGGGTTGTTTCCGCGCGCTCAACAATTGAATGGTGGGCTCGCGGTTGTGCTGGTGAATCCAGCGAAGCCCGCAATTATGCCAAAAGCCGCGCTGTTGGGCAATCCCGCAACAGAAAACTGGCCAGTTCTTTCAGGTTTAGCCGGGAATACAGCTCAGCGGCTCAATTGCGCGGAAGCCATGTGGATCAAGGGCTCGCGCCCGACCAACATAAATAATCGCTAGTATCGACTTTACGTATTTCCGGCGTCCAGACCAAGTGCAGCAGCGCTTTCAGAAAAAAGCTACTGGATGTCTCACTACGGTAGAGGCTAACCCCAGTTAGAGGCACTTGAAGTTCGTTGTATCGTTCACATATTCGCTGCTACGTCGCCCCTACGCGACGAGGTCGCACGGCCTGCAAAACGTGTTTTTTTCTAAGGAAAACGTCGCAATGAAACGAATCTTCCTGTTCGTCCTGACCAACGTGGCCGTAGTGGCCATTCTGGGGTTGGTTTCGAGCATTTTTGGCCTTAATCGCTACATCGGTGCGAGCGGACTTAATCTGGGGGCGCTGCTCGGCTTTGCGTTGGTCATGGGCTTTACGGGAGCGATTTTTTCGCTGCTCATCAGCAAGCCGATGGCGAAGTGGACCATGGGTTTGACCATGATCAACGACTCGCCGGATCCCACGCATCAGTGGATCGTAGGCGCTGTGCGCAAGTTCGCCGATAAAGCGCAGATCGGCATGCCCGACGTCGCGATTTATGAAGGCGACGCCAACGCATTTGCCACCGGTGCATTCAAAAACTCCGCACTGGTCGCGGTGTCGACCGGCCTTCTGCAAAGCATGAACCGCGAAGAGGTTGAAGCGGTTATCGGACACGAAGTGGCTCACGTGGCCAATGGCGACATGGTCACCATGGCGCTCATGCAGGGTGTGATGAACACGTTCGTGATCTTCCTGTCGCGCGTTATCGGCTACTTCATCGACAAAGTGGTGCTCAAAAACGAGCGCAGCGGAACCGGAATCGGGTACATGGTCACGGTTTTCGTGCTGGACATGTTGCTAGGAGTGGTGGCGCATATGGTCGTGGCTTGGTTCTCGCGGCATCGTGAATTCCGCGCTGACGCGGGATCTGCCGAGCTGATGGGGAACAATCGCCCTATGATCAACGCGCTGGCCCGCCTCGGTGGGCTGACGCCTGGCGAGCTACCCGCCAACATGAAGGCGATGGGCATCGGCGGCGTCATGGGATCGCTGTTTTCAACGCATCCTCCGATGGAAGAGCGCATCAAGGCGTTGCAAGAGCGACGCTAGTCAGCACGTTCTCTCCGCACGACAGGGCCCCGCGAGGGGCTTTGTCGTTTCTGTGCGTCCAAAAATCAGGCGCGCGTTCCCAATGGGATAATTCTCCATACCGATTTCCCAAGCTCTCCCAATGCATTTCTACGCGGTTGTCGCGCTCTCGGCTTTTCTCCTTTTTCTCGTACAACCGCTCATCGCCAAACAAATCCTGCCGTGGTTTGGCGGCAGCTCGGCGGTGTGGACAACGTGCATGCTGTTCTTTCAGGGGGCGCTGTTGTTGGGTTACGCGTATTCGGACGTAACGCCCCGCGCTCTGGGCGCGCGGCGGCAGCCTGTGCTGCATATTGTGGTTGCTTTGCTTGCGCTTCTGGTGCTCCCGATTATTGCGCCGGAGAGCTGGAAACCCGTCGGCGGCGAAGAGCCGATATCGCGGATTTTGATGTTGTTGGCGGTAACGATTGGTCTGCCATACGTATTGTTATCAACGACGAGTCCGCTGATTCAGAGCTACTTCGCGCGACTGCATCCGGGCAGTGATCCTTACCGCTTGTTTGCGCTGTCTAACGCCGCGTCGCTGATTGCCCTGGTGGCCTATCCGTTGGTAATTGAGCCGTTTGTTGGCACCCGGATGCAGGCGATTGGCTGGTCAGTCTTGTTTGCGGTGTTTGTGCTGTTGCTTGTGACTTTGGCATGGCGGGTTTCTCAGGCTGCTGTTCCATCATCGGCGGTCGATGCAACTACGAGTACAGCGCACCTCACCCCGCTCGCGCAGGTGGAGGGGACACTGAAGGTGGATCACGCCAGGATCGAGACTACGCTCGGCATGGCGACGCAGCTGCGCTGGATCGCACTTTCAGCCGCGGGCTCCATGCTCCTTCTAGCCGTGTCCAATCACATCACGCAAAACGTGGCGAGCGTTCCGTTGCTCTGGATTCTGCCGCTGACGCTTTATCTGCTGACTTTCATACTCACTTTCGACGGCACCGGCTGGTACAAGCGCCACATTTTCGCGGGGCCATTTTTTGTGATGGTGATCGGTATGTGCTTCTTGCTGGTTGACAAGGATTTTCAGTTTGACCTCGTCATCCAGACGAGCGTGTTTTGTGTCGGATTGTTCGTCGTCTGCATGGTCTGTCACGGCGAGCTGGTGCTGTCAAAGCCTGCTCCGCAGAACCTCACGCGCTTCTATTTGCTCGTGTCGATCGGAGGAGCGCTGGGTGCGCTCGTGGTAAGCGTGGGAGCACCTCTGCTTTTCTCGACTTACGTCGAAACGCCGCTGGCGCTGCTGCTGGCGGCGCTTCTGTTTGTCCCGGTGGCGCAGGCGGCGCATCCTTTTTTGCAATGGGTCGCGGTGGCGCTGGCCATCGGGGTGGTCGGAACAGGCGCGTGGTTCGTCAAACAGGAGCACAACAACGCACTCGAAGTAACTCGCAATTTTTATGGCGTGCTAAAGGTCAAATCCTACGACCAACCTGGAAGCGAGGACTACCTCGTGCGGCTGGTTCACGGCGCAATTCTGCACGGCGAGCAATATCCCAACGATAAGTGGAAGTTGCAACCAACCACCTATTACACGCCCACCTCGGGGTTCGGTCGCGCAGTGAATTTGCAACGCGAAGTGGCGCCAAAAACGAACAACACGCAACGAATCGGCATGATCGGTTTGGGCGTTGGCACGGTGGCTGCGTATTGCCGCGAGGGCGACATCTGCCGTATTTACGAAATCAACGCCGAAGTTGAACGGCTGGCGCGGAAACATTTCACGTATCTTGCCGACAGCAAGGGCAAGGTCAGTGTTGTTTTAGGCGACGCCCGTCTGTCGCTCGAGCGTGAATCAAGCAACCAGTTCAACGTGCTGGCAGTGGACGCTTTTTCCGGTGATTCCATTCCGATGCATCTGATTACGCAAGAGGCCGTGCGAGCCTTCATGGCGCAGGTTGCTGGCAATGGGATTCTTGCGTATCACGTGTCCAATCGCTTTCTTAATTTGCCGCCGGTGCTGGCCGAAATCGCCGAGAAAGAAAAACTCGCTGGCGTCGTCGTCGAAGACCCGGCGCAAAAGGACAACACGTTGCATTCGTCCAGCACCTGGGTTCTGCTGGCTAAAAATGCGGAAGCGCTTAGAGGCATTGGCGAAGCCGGCACGCCGTTGGCGCGGGCAGACGGTGCTCCGTTATGGACGGACGATTTCAACAATTTGTTGTCCGTCATTAAGTGGAAACACTGACGTCCGGTTCTCTGGTCATGCGCATTTAGGCGTGTCAAGGCGCTTTCCAGGTCAGGCGCACGCCCCATTTCCCCGCCCGTGGTGCAGAGCAAAGTATTGAGTTTCATCAAGTACCCGCCGAGCGCTGTTCTGCTGCTATTGGGAGCTAGCGAGTCGCGATAAATTTGCTGCCGTGAAACAACAGTGGCGTGCCTTCGTGCGCCGACGCTCGCAAGACCTCGCCGACAAATAGTTCATGATCGCCGATCCGGTGCACAGCGATCTTCTTGCAAAAAAAATACGCCAGGGCACCACGGATCATCGGCGGCTCGCCCGCGGTTTCGTGCAGCGCGACGTCGAGGAATCGATCTGGCGCGCGGCTTGCAAATTGACGGGCGATATGGGTCTGGTGCGCAGCCAGCACGCTCACGCTGAAGTGTGTGGTTTCGACAAAAATGCGGTGCAGTCCGGAGTTCACGCGCAGGCTCCATTGCACGAGCGGCGGGTCAAGCGAAACCGATCCAAACGAATTCGCAGTCATGCCCACGGGCGCCCCGTGCTCATCCAGAGCCGTGATCACGGTGACGCCTGTCGCGAAGCTTGCGAACGCCCTTCGCAGCGTGTCCGGGGCGTGGGGATCAATGGGGGAGGGGGCAGACTTCGTATGAGACATGAAATATTGGGTGAAGGGAGCGACTATCTTCAATACACTTGGCAACAGGTCAACGACTCATCTCCCCGGGCAATCAATTATGAAGCTTTCTATCCCCTTACTCGCGACGGTGACACTTGTCGTCGCCACAATGCTCACGCCAGCGCATGCTCAGGTCAAAATCGGCGCGATGGTATCGGCGACCGGCCCGACCTCTGCAATTGGAATTCCGCAAAGGAATTCGGTCGCATTGCTGCCAACGACCGTCGGGGGCATGACCATTGAGTACATCACGCTTGACGACGGCGGCGACACGACGCGGGCCGTGCAAAACGCGAAGCAGTTGATCGGCCAGCACAATGTTGACGCCATCATCGGGCCGTCGACCACGCCGAATGCATTGGCAATTTTGTCGATCATCGCGGAGGCGAAGGTCCCGCTGGTGAGCACAGTTGGCAGTCAGGCCGTTGTCGAGCCACAAGACGCGACCAAACGCTGGGTGTTCAAGACGACCCAGAACGATGATCTGATCGCGGAAGCGCTGGTCTCGCACATGGCGCGCACCAAGGTCAAACGATTGGGATTCATTGGGTTCAACGATCCGTTTGGTGAAGGGTTTCTGAAGATTCTTCCGGGACTTTTGGCCAAGTACAAAATTGAACTCGTCGCCACTGAGAAGTACAGCCGCACGGATCAGTCGGTGACCGGGCAATCGCTAAAGCTGGTTGCCGCGAAGCCAGACGCGGTGTTCATTGCTGCCGTCGGTGGCCCGGCTGTTCTGCCACAGGCCACGCTGCGCGATCAGGGCTTCAAGGGCACGATTTATCAGACACACGCGATTGCCACGCAAGACTTCATCAAGATTGGCGGTGCGAAGGTTGAAGGCACGGTGCTGGCCGCGGGCGGCATGCTGGTGTTCGACGAGATGAGCGACACGAACCCCGTCAAAAATGTTGCCGCGCGCTACATCAAGGCCTACGAAAAAATCTATGGCTCGCGTCCGGCAACGTTCGGCGCGAACACTTACGACTCGGGCATTCTGTTGCAGTATGCAGTGCCTGACGCCCTCAAGAAGGGCAAGCCGGGCACCGAGGCATTCCGCTCAGCGCTACGTGACGCGCTTGAAGCGCAGAAGGACATTGTGGGGTGTCAAGGCGTGTTCAACATCACGCCGGCCAATCACAACGGGCTCGACAAAAGGGCGCGCGATGTGATCACGATCAAGGACGGAAAGTTCCGTTTGTTAGGCGAGACGAAGGTAGCGCTTTAGCGACCCACGTTTCTGGTAATTTGACGCAATCGAAAGCACTTTATGCAATACCGCCGCCTCGGCAAAACCAATCTCCGCGTCTCCGCTCTGTGCCTTGGCACGATGATGTTTGGCGATCAGACTGATTCGATGGAATCGATGCGCATCGTCGACCATGCGCGCGCTCAAGGCGTGAATTTCATTGACACTGCTGACGTGTATTCGCTCGGCAAGTCCGAGGAAATCACGGGCACTGCCATTCGTGGTGACCGGGATCACTGGATTCTTGCGACCAAAATCGGCAACAAGATGACGCCGGAGAGCGCATTGCCGAACCATGAGCGCTACTCGCGCAAGTGGGTGATGCAGGAGTGTGACGCGTCGCTCAAGCGTCTCGGCACTGACTACATCGACATCTATTACCTGCATCGCGATTTTGAAGAGGATTCGCTCGATGAGGCTGTTGGGGCGCTGGGTGACCTGATTCGCGCAGGCAAGATTCGCTATTTTGGCGTTTCGAATTTCCGTGCGTGGCGCATTTCGGAAGTCATTGCGGAATGCAAACGTCAGGGCGTGCCGCTGCCAGCAATTTGCCAGCCGTATTACAACTTGTTGAATCGTTTGCCCGAGGTCGAAATCCTTCCTGCGTGCGGCTTTCACGGCATCGGTGTGACGCCGTACAGCCCAATCGCGCGTGGCGTGCTCACCGGAAAATACAAGCGGGGCGATGCGCCGCCGTCAGACTCTCGCGCCGCCCGCGGCGACAAACGTTTCATGCAAACCGAGTGGCGCGAAGAGTCGCTCGTAATTGCGCAAAAACTCGAAGTTCACGCCAAGAGCAAAGGCTTCTCGCTGCTGCAATTTGCCACCGCCTGGGTGCTCGCCAATCGCTTCGTGTCGAGCGTGATCGCCGGGCCAAAGACGTTGGCGCAGTTCGAGCCATACTTCGGCGCGCTTGACTATCCGTGGGCGGCGGACGACGATGCAATGGTCGATTCACTAGTACCAATCGGGCATCCGTCGACGCCGGGATATCACGATCCGGCGTATCCGTTTATCGGCCGCTAGGCTTTGTTCGTTAACACAGCTTTTGCGTGTAACGACCGCTACGCAAGGGCTAAAAACAGTTTTTCGCTTTTGTCGACTACCGGGTATTTGTCACTTTAGCCCAAGTGCAACGGTCATTCCAGCCGAAAGCTGATACACATCGTCAGGATTTACATGCTCGAAAAATTAAACGAACTCACCGAAAGCCACGGCGCGCTAAAACGTGGTCACGGCCTGATTTCCGGCGTAATCGCGCTGTCGCTGGCGATCCTGTGCTTTCTTGGCGTGCTCGCCTTTCACTTCCCTGAATATCTGACCACGCCACAGCTCCGCAAAAGCTACAACGTGGAGGTGATCCGCAACATCATGCTCGTGGCGCTGGCGATCGCGGGCGGCATCAGCCTTGTGAACGTCATCTTCAACCGGGCTCGCTGGCTCGCCGCATTTGCGTTCTTACTGGTGGCGGCGACGCTCCTGCTCGGCGGCCACAAAGTGCCGGTCAATGATTTCGCGGACAACACGCCCTACATCGGGCTTGACTGGTTCATCCTCGATCTGCTCGGCTCATCGTTGATTTTCATCTTCATCGAAAAGCTTTTCGCCCATCGCAAGGACCAGCCCGTTTTCCGCGCCGAATGGCAGACCGATTTTCATCACTTCATCGTCAATCACATGATCGTCGGCTTCGTGCTGCTCGCGACGAACCTGATGATGCACAAGTTCTTCGGCTGGGCCGCGAACGACGGCGTCCGTGGCTGGGTGCAGGGCTTGCCGTTTTGGGTTGCTGTGCTGTTGATCGTACTCGTCGCCGATTTCGTTCAATACTGGACTCACCGCGCGTATCACGAAGTGCCGATTTTGTGGCGCTTGCATGCGGTGCATCACAGTGCGAAAAGCATGGACTGGCTCGCCGGTTCGCGCCAGCACATTCTCGAGCTGCTTATCACGAGAACGCTGGTGTTGGCACCGATTTATGTGCTCGGCTTTTCGAAAGAAGTGATCGACGCGTACATCGTGATCGTCGGCTTCCAGGCCGTGTTCAATCACGCCAACGTCAGCGTGCGCTTGGGCCCGCTGCGCTACATCATCGTCACGCCGAACTTTCATCACTGGCACCACAGCCAGGATCAAGCCGCGCTGGATCGCAACTACGCCGCGCATTACGCGTTCCTCGATTACCTCTTTGGCACTGCAGTTAAGAGCGATCAGCTCTGGCCGGAGAAATACGGCGTGCTCGGGGATTACGTGCCGAATGGATTTGTGAAGCAGTTCAAGTTTCCGTTTACCTGGAAGGGGTAGGCTGGTGTGACTGAGCCGCATGTTTAGCTTGACGTGGCATAAGTAAACGCGATTTCAGCGGGTGGGATTCTGTGGTGTTGACCCCACCTTAGAGTGTTCATCACCTCACGGAGACTCATCATGGCAACACTTCGTCTCGGCGACACCGCCCCCGATTTCACTCAGGATTCGACCGAAGGCACGATTCATTTTCACGAGTGGGCCGGAAATTCTTGGGTCGTTTTGCTCTCGCATCCGGCAGATTTCACGCCCGTTTGCACGACTGAGCTGGGGAAAACTGCCGCGCTGTCCGGCGAATTTGCGAAGCGCGGCGTGAAGCCCATCGCGATTAGTGTCGACCCGGTCGATCAGCATAAAAAATGGATCGGCGACATTAATGACACGCAGAACACGACGGTGAATTTCCCGATCATCGCTGACGCAGATCGCTCCGTCGCCGCGCTCTACGACATGATTCACCCGTTGGCGCTCGCCACTCAAACTGTGCGAAGTGTGTTCATCATCGATCCGAAAAAGGTCATTCGCACAACATTTACGTATCCTGCGAGCACAGGCCGCAATTTCGACGAAATCTTGCGCGTCATCGATTCACTGCAACTCACCGACAGCCACAAGGTGGCCACGCC
>JAYWHV010000255.1:0-9807 GCA_043777615.1 Burkholderiales bacterium
GGGAAGCGATCACGGATGGTTTGTGTGACGCAGCCATTCTGGCGCGACTTGAAGCCGTCAGGCCAGATCAAAATGAGTCGAGCGCCAAACAAATCGCCCGTCAACGCGACAAAGTCGGCGCCTGCATCGACGAAATGGCGCGCGAGCTGGGTGATCGTGAGTTTTGCGTCGGAAATGCGTTGAGTCTGGCCGATATTGCTGCGGGTTGCGCGCTCGGTTACCTGAAATTTCGCTACCCTGATATTTCCTGGGAAACAACGCATCCGGGCCTTGCGCGGCTCTACAAAAAATTGTCTGCGCGCCCATCCTTCAAGACAACTGATCCGGCAGCGGCGTAGCAGCCTGCCGGTCGACTGACGCCAGTCCCTGGCACAAAAAAGCCCGCCAATTTGGCGGGCTTTTTCTTTTTTCTGTCTGTCGATTCCAGCGAACTGGAATCGACAGCCGGTTGCGGTGACGCAACTGGACAATCGCTCGACTACATGGCGCTCGTGTTCATCGTGTCGCCCTTGATGCTTGGGTAGCGCACATGCTCAACCAGTTCCTGCACCTCACGTTTCGGCGCCGGGGTGACGAGGCTCACGAGGATGATCACGAGGAAGCCGATCGGCACGCCGAAAAGACCGGCCGAGATCGGCGCGATATCCCACCACGTGTTGTCGGCGATTGGGCTGGTCACACCGAACAGGCCGCGCATCCAGACTTGAGTGGTCGCCATGTAATAGAACGTGACACTCACACCCGCAATCATGCCGAGCACGGCCGCGATTCCGGTGGCGCGCTTCCAGAAGATGCCCAACACAAGTGCCGGGAAAAATCCACCTGCCGCTAGTGAGAACGCCGCTGACACGAGGAACAGAATGTCGGCTGCCTTAAGTGAAGCAACATAAGCCGCGCAGATGGCAACGATCAGCAACAACGCCTTCGATACGGCAATGCGTGTTGAGGTGGACGCGTTCGGGTTGATCATTTTGTAGTACAGGTCATGCGACAACGCGTTGGCGATGGTGAGCAAGAGTCCGTCGGCCGTGGACAACGCCGCAGCCAGGCCGCCGGCAGCAACCAGCCCGGAAATCACGTACGGCAGACCCGCAATTTCTGGCGTTGCCAGCACCACAATGTCGCCACCAATTGCAATTTCAGCGAGCTGAACGAGGCCGTCCTTGTTCACGTCAACAATCGAGAGCAGGCCCGGATCAACGCGTTGCCACGAATTCACCCACGCCGGTAGTTTTGCGAACTCACTACCCACCAGCAAGGTGTAAATATCGAACTTGACGAGCACCGCGAGCGCAGGGGCCGTGAAGTACAACAGGAAAATAAAGAACAGCGACCAGAACACCGAATCACGCGCGGACTTCACGCTAGGCGTGGTGTAGTAGCGCATCAGGATGTGCGGCAACGCTGCCGTGCCGACCATCAGACAGAAGATCAGTGCAAGGAAGTTCTTCCGGGTAATGTCGCGCGCCTTCTCGTTGGCAGCGGGATAAGCCTCGCCGTGCCTCAATGGCGCATTGGCGCGGCCTTTTACCGCCGCCTCCTTGGTCCAGGCTGCCTTGGCCGCGGCAGCGTCTTTGGGATAAGTGTCCACCGCTTTTTGTGCGGCAGCCAGTTGATCTCCCGGAACGTTGCCCGCCTTTGCTGTTTCCAGCGCTTTCTGAACGTCAGCTTTGCCGCTGTCAAACGATCCGGGCAGGCCCTTCAATTTGGCGTCAGCCGCAGACGCGCGATCCGCGAATATTTTTCGGACTTCAAGTTCTTTCGGATCCTTCAGCAGTTGATCCTCGCGTGCCGTGACCTTTTCAAGCACCGATCCATACACGAGTTGAGGCAGCGGAATGTTGGTGTGTTTGACTGATAGCCAGACCACCGGAATCATGTAGGCAACGATCAGGATGATGTACTGCGCAACCTGAGTCCAGGTTACTGCGCGCATACCGCCGAGGAACGAACAGACTAGGATGCCGGCAAGGCCAACAAATACACCCACTTCGAACGACAAACCGCTCAACCGTGCGGTGATCAGACCGACGCCGTAAATCTGCGCCACAACGTACACGAAAGAGCAGAGAATCGCGATGATCACGCCGACGAGTCGAGCCGCATTCCCGCCATATCGTGCGCCCAGAAAGTCCGGAATCGTGAACTGGCCGAATTTGCGCAAATAGGGCGCGAGGAATAGCGCCACCAATACGTAACCACCGGTCCAGCCCATGATGAACGCAAGTCCGGAATAGCCCTGCAGATAAAGCGTTCCCGCCATGCCGATAAACGACGCGGCCGACATCCAGTCCGCACCCGTCGCCATTCCGTTAAATACAGCGGGCACCCGTCGACCAGCGACGTAATACTCGGAAGCATCGGAGGTACGGCTCATCACGCCGATACCCGCATACAGCAGCACGGTTGCAATTAGAAAGGTGTAGCCGATCCACGCCCTTGGCATGCCCATTTGCTCAAGAATGGCGAGTAGCACCAGGAAGAAAAGGAAGCCGCCGGTGTACCAGGTGTAGACCTTTTTCAGCTGCGCGGTAAACGCCTTTTGTGAGGTAACAGCACTCATTCTTCTTCCCCTTCATCAACCCCGTATTCGCGGTCAAGATTGTTCATGTAGCGCGCGTAATACCAAATGATGATGACGTATACGACCAGTGCACCTTGTGCGCCCATCCAGAATGAGAACGGCCAGCCGAAAAATGTGAAGCTGAAAACATCGCGAGCGAAGTAGCCCACGACAAAAGTAACTACGAACCAAATGGCCAACAAAACGGCCGTAATACGGAGATTTTTGCTCCAGTATTCCTTATGCCTCTCGGTCAATTGCATGTGAACTCCTCGGTTATTTTGCTTCCGTCAACACCTCCCCGGCTCATGGACACAGAAATCCAAGCTGACTAGAAGCTGACCAAGCGTATCCGAGATTTCTGATTCGTCAAAGGGGTGCGACCCTAACTTCGGATAGTTCCACGCTGCACCGTCCCGACGAGCCCTTTCGAACGCCTGCGCGTGCCGTTCGCGCGCTACAGGTCGCTTACTTCACCCACCAGCGGTCGATACCGACGCGAATTCCGGTCTCGTCTTCGAGCACTGCGGCGTTTTTGGGGTCAAACCCTTTCAGGCGGTGCATGCGCTTTTCGCAGCGTTCGAGATCGCCCAATTTGAAGTAAACACGCGCAAGTTCCATGTGCCCAAACGGGCTCATCGGCTGAAGCGTCACATTCTTTTTAAGCGGCGCAATTGCTTCAGCCTCTCTACCCAACGCGATCAGCGACAGCGCTTTGCCGTACCAGGCGCGGTCATGTGCATCGTTCTGCGCCACAGCACGATCGAACGCCTCAGCAGCCGCAGCATGGTCGTGCGCTTCCTGACGCAGATATCCCAGATTGAACCAGCTGTTTGCGTCCTTCGGATCAACCGCCACAACGCGCTCAAAATCAGCAATTGCACGGGCACGGTTGCCGGCTTCGTGATGCAGAAAAGCAACGCGCGCCATGGTTAGCGTGTGAGCAGGCTGTTCAGCCAGTATTTTGTTGTAGTAGTTCAATGCCATGTCTCGCTGCTTGAATAGCAGCGCGAGAGTGGCCACCTGCGTCAGGTACCAGGCGCGAATCGTTTGCATCATCGTCGGCACTCCGCGCGTTACTGGAAAAGCTCGGGACGCTTCTCGTACAACCGGAGAGCGATCAGCATGAGGTAGAGCCAGAACAGGAGCCCAAACGCAACAATCGGTACATGTTTGTCGGCGATTTTGTCAGGCGTAATTGCGCGCACGGCGCGCGTCACTGGCGACGTCAGAAAGCGGAACATGCAATACACGACGTTCTTCTCACGGGCTGGCCAGTTGAAGACGCCCACCAGCAATTGAGCCATGTACAGGATGCCTACCAGCATCACCATGTTGTGTACGACGGCGAGGAACGCTTCCATATGATCCGGCTGAAATCAAAACCGGCGAAGTATGCACGAGCGGGGCGCGGCGAGCGCCCGGATGCCAGCATCCGGGCTACAGACGACTACAAACTCTGCTTTAACTGCTCCAGAATTGCAGGGTTTTCCAGTGTTGAAACGTCTTGCGTGATTTCGTCGCCTTTGGCAATCGAGCGCAATAGCCGGCGCATGATTTTTCCGGAACGTGTTTTCGGAAGGTTGTCGCCGAACCGGATGTCTTTCGGCTTGGCAATCGGGCCGATTTCCTTGCCGACCCAATCGCGCAGTTCTTTCGCGAGTTTTTGCGCGGCAGCCGCATCAACCGGGCGCGCGCCTTTGAGTACAACGAACGCAGACACCGCCTCGCCGGTTGTGTCGTCCGGTCGCCCCACCACGGCCGCCTCGGCTACCAGAGGATTTGACACCAGCGCTGACTCAATCTCCATGGTGCCCAGGCGATGGCCCGAGACGTTGAGCACATCGTCGATACGACCCGTGATCCGGAAATTTCCGGTGACTGCATCGCGCACGGCACCGTCACCCGCAAGGTAGTAACCCTTGAGCTCTGGCGGGAAATACGATTTCACGAAGCGGTCAGGATCGCCCCAAATGGTTCGAATCATCGATGGCCACGGCTTTTTCACCACCAGAATTCCGCCCTGCCCATTCGGGACGTCGCCACCGGCCTCGTCGACGATCGCCGCTTCGATTCCCGGCAGCGGCAGCGTGCACGAGCCTGGCACGAGCGGCGTGACGCCCGGCAGCGGCGTGATCATGTGACCGCCCGTTTCGGTTTGCCAGAAGGTGTCGACGATCGGGCAACGCTCGCCGCCAATGTTTTTGTAGTACCACATCCACGCCTCTGGATTGATCGGCTCGCCGACCGATCCGAGCAGGCGCAAAGACGTCAAGTCGTATTTGCCAGGCGCGAAATCCGGTGCGGTTTCTGCGGCCTTGATGAGCGAACGAATGGCGGTTGGCGCGGTGTAGAAAATGCTGCACTTGTGCTTCTGGATCATGCTCCAGAAACGGCCAGCATTGGGGAACGTCGGCACACCTTCGAAAATGATTTGTGTGGCACCCACCGCGAGCGGACCGTAGGCCACATAAGTGTGGCCGGTGACCCAGCCGACATCCGCCGTACACCAGAACACATCGGTCGGCTTGATATCGAAAGTCCACTGCATCGTGAGCATCGCGTGCAGCAGATATCCGCCGGTCGAATGCTGCACTCCCTTCGGCTTGCCCGTCGAGCCTGATGTGTAGAGCACAAAGAGCGGGTGCTCGGCGTCGACCATCACCGGCGCGCATTCGTCCGATGAACCGCCTTCCACCTTTGCCCAATCGAGATCACGCGGCCCGTACGCAACATTGCCGCCCGTGCGTTTGTAGATGATCACGTGACGCACGGCCTCACAGCCGCCAAGCGCAAACGCCTCGTCAACAGCCGGTTTCAGCGGCAGCGCCTTACCGCCGCGCATCTGCTCGTCGGCAGCGATCACCAGCGTGGCTCCGACGTCAACGATGCGTTCCTGAAGGCTCTTGGCCGAGAAACCACCGAAAACAACAGAGTGCGTAATGCCAAGACGGGCGCAGGCCTGCATCGCGATGACCGCCTCGATCGACATCGGCATGTAGATGATCGAACGGTCGCCTTTTTTGTAGCCGAGCAGCTTCAGCCCGCTGGCAAACCGGCAGACGCGCGAGTACAGATCGCCGTAGGTGATTTCGGTGACCTTGCCGTCGTCGGCTTCGAAGATGATTGCGACTTTGTCCTCGGTCGGCGTGCTGATGTGGCGGTCAAGGCAGTTGTACGACGCGTTTAACTCGCCGTCAGCGAACCATTTGAAAAATGGCGCGTTGCTGTCGTCAAGCGACTGCGTGAAGGGTTTCGCCCAGACGAGCTGTTCGCGGGCCAGATCGCCCCAGAAACCTGCGTTATCGGCCTCAGCCCTGGCGAGCATCGCCGCGACATCGGCAGGCTTCACATTAGCCTGCGCGGTAAACGCAGCGGGCGGCGGGAACACGCGGTTCTCGACCAATACAGACTGAATGGCGGACGATGGTGCGGACATGGGTTTCCTCCTTGACGAAAAATCAATGTATCACTCGAAACGCATCAAGCAATACCTCCTCTTTAACCATCAACGTTAGCCGCTTTGATTGACGCCAGACTGACGATTTTTCCGCGTTCAGCTTTCGGACAAAACAACGGCTGCTCGTGGGGTATGCGTCGTTTATTGAATTAGTCGACTTTTAGCGAAAGCGCGCTGTAACCCAAATGCAGTCGTTATCTTAGGAAAGAGCTGATTCGCAAAAAGTGCGTGAGAAATCGGTCGCTTCGGGCTCATTTTGAAACACACGGATGCTAAACTGCCTCAAACGCTGAAAGAACATCGCAGCTTCATTCGCGCCGATCCACACCCGAACCATTCCCGTTTCAAAGCCAGCTTACCGTATGAAATCCACGGATCGTGCCACCGCGCCCGCCAAAAAAATGCGCCCCCTTCCATTCGCGATTTTCGCCTCGCGCTGGCTGCAACTGCCACTCTACATCGGCCTCATCGTTGCACAGTGCGTTTACGTTTTTCACTTCTGGGTCGAACTCACTCACCTGATTGAGGCGGCGTTTGGTTCCACTCAGGCCGTTCAGCTCATCGCCTCGTCGGTTCAACCGTGCGACCCGGCCGTGATGGGCGCAAAGACTCCGCCTTCGTTCTGCCCCGCAGTTCCAACAAAACTCACCGAAACGCTCATCATGCTGCTCGTTCTCGGCTTGATTGACGTGGTGATGATCTCGAACCTGCTCATCATGGTGATCGTCGGCGGTTACGAAACGTTTGTTTCGCGCATGAATCTTGAAAATCATCCCGATCAGCCTGAATGGCTATCGCACGTCAATGCTTCGGTACTCAAAGTCAAACTGGCCACGGCGATCATCGGCATCTCGTCGATTCACCTGTTGAAGACTTTTATTAATGCCGAGTCGTACACCGAGAAAACCCTCATCGCACAAACCAGCATTCACGTCGTCTTCCTGCTCTCCGCAATGGCCATTGCCGCCACCGATCGAATGATGGCCACCTCAGACCACGTTGCCAAGAAGTACGATGGCCGTGCTCATAACGACTAGCTGACCAACGACACCGCAACCATGACCACGACCATCCGCTACGCTGACTTTGTTGAATCCATCGCGGCCGCGCTGCAATTCATCAGCTTCTATCACCCGCAGGACTACATCGAGCATCTGTCGCGCGCGTACGAAGCCGAAGCGTCGCCTGCAGCTAAGGACGCCATCGCGCAAATCCTGACCAATTCGAAGATGTGCGCGATGGGTCACCGCCCGATTTGCCAGGACACCGGTATCGTCAACGTGTTCCTGAAAATCGGCATGGACGTGCGCTTCAGCGACTTTCCCGGCTCGGTGACCGATGCGGTGAACGTGGGCGTCGCCCGCGCCTACAACGATCCGGACAACAAGCTGCGTGGCTCGATCGTCGCCGATCCGCTGTTCGCACGCAAGAACACCAACGACAACACGCCCGCTGTCGTTCACATGGAGCTGGTGACCGGAAACACGGTCGACGTGAATGTTGCGGCCAAGGGCGGTGGCAGCGAAAACAAGAGCAAGTTCGTGATGATGAATCCAAGCGATTCGCTCGTCGACTGGGTGCTCAAAACCGTACCAACGATGGGCGCCGGCTGGTGCCCTCCCGGCATGCTCGGCATTGGTATCGGCGGCACCGCCGAGAAGGCCATGATGCTGGCCAAAGAGGTGTTGATGGAACCCATCAACATGTATGAACTCTTGAAGCGCGGCCCACAAGACAAGGTTGAGGAGTTGCGCATCGAGCTCTACGAAAAGGTCAATGCGCTGGGAATCGGCGCGCAAGGCCTCGGCGGCCTATCGACCGTGCTCGACATCAAGATCGCGATGTATCCGACCCATGCGGCGGGCAAGCCTGTTGCGATGATTCCAAACTGTGCTGCGACGCGCCATGCGCACTTCGTACTTGACGGTTCGGGCCCCACTTTCTGTGAGCCACCTTCGCTCGATATCTGGCCGGATGTGCACTGGGCGCCAGATGTGAAACTCAGCAAACGGGTTGACTTGAACACGCTGACCAAAGAGGAAGTCGCTAGCTGGAAGCCGGGGCAAACGCTCTTGCTCAACGGCAAGATGCTCACCGGCCGCGACGCCGCTCACAAACGAATTGCGGACATGCTGGCGAAGGGCGAAAAGCTGCCGGTTGATTTCACCAATCGCGTCATTTACTACGTCGGCCCGGTTGATCCGGTACGAGACGAAGTCGTCGGCCCAGCCGGGCCAACCACCGCCACCCGCATGGATAAATTCACCGAGATGATGCTCGCGCAAACCGGATTGATCGCGATGATTGGCAAGGCCGAGCGCGGTCCAATGGGCATCGAGGCGATCAAGAACCACAAGGCCGCCTATTTGATGGCCGTTGGCGGCGCGGCCTATCTGGTATCAAAAGCTATCAAGAGCGCGAAGGTACTCGGATTCGCCGATCTTGGCATGGAAGCGATTTATGAATTCGACGTCACCGATATGCCGGTGACAGTAGCGGTTGATTCCCTGGGCACCAGCGTGCATGAAACCGGGCCGCGCGAATGGCAGTCGCGCATCGGAAAAATCCCGGTTGTAGCGCACTAGCCGCGACACAGCTTGTCTAACCTGGCCTCTTTTCTTGATCGCTTCACGAGGCTTGACGGCCTGCTAGCGTTAGCCGCGGTACTCGTCGTGGCCATCGTCGCCGGGGTGATCTCGCGGCGCACGCGGCGCACTCTGCGCGCGCTCACAGAAGCTGCGCGCTCGTTGTCGCAGGGAGATTTTCAAGTTGAAGTGCCGATTCGTTCGCGTGGCCCGGCGGGCGAATTGGCGCGAGCCTTTAACGAGATGGCACATCAGCTCTCGGCCAGTCGCGCGCAGATTACGAACTATCAGCGCTCACTGGAAATTCGCGTGCGTGAGCGCACAAAAGAGTTGCATTCCGCCACGGTGCGCGCCGTGCAGATCGCTCAGACTGATCCGCTGACCGGCTTGCCGAATCGGTTGCTGTTCCGCACAAAGCTTGAAGATGCCATCAAATCGGCGGTCGCCGACAAAAGCCGCATCGCCGTATTGTTTGTCGATCTGGACTTCTTTAAAACATTCAACGACAGCTTGGGCCATGACGCCGGCGACTCGGTGCTGCGGATCGCGGCCGCGCGACTGAAGGACGCGATCAGGCAGGACGATCTGGTCGCACGCTTTGGCGGTGACGAGTTCGTGGTGTTGATTACTCGACTTGAGGCGCAGCATGCCGAGCATGTGGCGCTCCTCGTGGCCGAGGGCATCCTGGAGGCTCTCGTGAAGCCTTTTGACGTCGGCAACAACCGGCTGAACATGCCGGCCTCAATCGGCGTCGCGATGTTTCCGCACGATGGTGCAGACTCGAGTGAACTGCTAAAGAACGCCGATACCGCAATGTATGCCGCCAAGCAGGCAGGTCGTAACCGGATCGAGCACTTCTCTGGCGGATCAAGCCGGCAACAGGCACAGCGCACGCAGTACGAAACTGACATGCGCCGCGGCATCGCAGACAACGAATTTTTCCTGATGTTTCAGCCGCAAGTGGACGCGGCGACAGGCTCACCGACCGGGCTTGAAGCGCTGCTGCGGTGGCGCCATCAGACCCGCGGGTTGATCCAGCCAGGTGACTTCATTACGGTGGCAGAAGAAAGCGGAATCATTCACACGCTCGGTCAACGGGCACTGGAACTGGCCTGTCAGCAATTTAAGGTGTGGCACGAACAGGATATTCATCCGCGCATTTCGGTCAACGTATCCGCAAAACAGCTCGAAGATCCGAA
>JAYWHV010000256.1:0-9785 GCA_043777615.1 Burkholderiales bacterium
ATCAAGACTACGCCGCAGCTCCTCGCCGCCGAAGTGGGCAAACTGCGCGAAATCTGGGGCGGTGTTGAGGGCGAGCGCTTCTGGCAGAAGCTGCACGGCGAGGACGTGCATACGCGCGAAACCAACACCTCATCCATCAGCCACTCGCACGTACTCGCGCCCGACAAGCGCACGCACACTCGCGCGCAGGCCGTGCTCTCGAGCCTCACGCAAAAGGCCGC
Source organism: Burkholderiales bacterium (assembly GCA_043777615.1). GTDB lineage: Bacteria > Pseudomonadota > Gammaproteobacteria > Burkholderiales > Casimicrobiaceae > Casimicrobium. Next base: position 222 of record JAYWHV010000256.1, read on the forward strand.
GATGCGGCTGCGTGACGGTGAATACATCGCCTCCGACGTCTCCGTGTTTGTGAAGTTGCGCGGCGGCGAAAAATACAAAGCCCATCAGCGCATTGACGCCACCGATCGCACCCCGCACATCCTCGATGTCATGGATCGTCTCTATGCCAAACTGCTCGATGATCGCGCCGTGAGGAACGGCTCGCCGATGGCCGTCGGCATGGCGCTAGGCGGACTGGCACCGCGCGCCGGGCAATCGCTCTCACTGTTCGATGAGCAACCCAACACCGAAAAGCTCGACAAAGTCGTCGATCAGTTAAACCTCAAGTACGGCAAGAACACCCTGTTTTGGGGTGGCGCATTCAGCGCCCGACAAAGCGCCCGAATGGCCATCGCGTTCAACCACATTCCGGATATGAAGGTGGAGTCCGATGAGACCGGAAAGGCGCTGAAGCCGTGCGAGCCGCTGGTGAATGTCCGGAAGTCGGTTTAGGCGCGTTACGGTCGTTTTGGCATTGGCGTTGCGCGAGGCATCGCGTCCACTTTCTTCGCCGTCTTGTCCGCCCGCAATAACGAAATCATGTCTGCGCCGATGAATTTTTCGACGAAGGCGCGATGCAATATGAACCATACGGCCAGTGCGGTCACGGGCGGCATGATGAGCGTGGAAAACTGGTAGAGATACGCGATGACCTCGAGCTGCCAGGAAGCCCAGCCAGATTGTTCGACCACGCCGGGGCCGCTGCTCAAAAGAATTTGCTTCATGCCCACGGCAAACACGGCAAGCATTTGTAGCGGCAGCAACATCAGCCAGCCGTACCAAAGATTTCGCCACCGTTTCGGATGCCACGCAGCGAGCGTAAGCGCTGCCATGAGGGCGGTGCCGTAGCTGTAGAGTCGTGCATCGACCTCTGCGCTGATGGTGGCACCGGGGCGAAAAGTCTCGCCCGGAGCGCTGCCTGGTGCGAGAACGGTCAGGAATTCAAAACCGTGCAGCGTCTGCTGGACGGAGGTCACAAATTCGGGCACGCCAAGAAGCGCCATGCCAGACAAAAACCAGCGGATCGGCCAGTGCAAGAGCGGTACGAGAACGTACCACGCCATAAACACCGGCGGCACCCACAGCAGGATGCGTACAAAGAATCGACCGATGGACGTAGGCACGGGTTGTGTAGGTGCTTGGCGTTCAGGAACGCATTTACGCCGCAACAGGCGTTGGAGTCGACGTTTCCGGCGCGGCCGGCTTGCCCGAATCGTCGGGCGGCGGCAAGGCGCGGCCGCTTTCGCGATTGATGCGCCGCACCCAGATCAACCACACGATCAGCACGTCGAGCATGATGAGCGCCTGCCAGATGTAGAGGTGCGCCCATTCGAACGCCGTCATGCTCCATTGTCCGAGATAGAACAGGCTGATGATGCGCACGACATTCAAGCCCTGCACCGCGAGAAATCCAATCCCCAGGCCCCAGAGTTTTTGCTTCCAGGTGGATGGAAACGCGAGGATCGCTGCAATCAGCACGAGGGTCGCCTCAACGCCGTTGCAGCCTGCCTCGATGCTCACAGCAAAGCCGTTGCTGGCGCTGCGCAGTATCTTGCCGGTGGCTATAGCACTCGAGTCAAATATGGCGACCAGCTGCGCGCAAAAGTGCGCGAGGCCGTTGGTCCACGGCGTCACAAAGTAATCCTGTCCCCACGGCGTGAGTTGTGCGCCGAAGAGCACGGCTTGAATCACGAGGAAGAGGATCAGGAAGCGGACCATGGCGTTAAATGCGAGTCTGGACAAACGAGTAGGAAAGCGAGGCTACGAATCGTAACCGATACGGCGCACCCGTTGGTGGCCGGAATGCCGGGGCGATTTGCTCTGGGTCCTACTGCTTTACGATAAGCTTTTCGTCAACGCACAATCCTGGAGACAACATGGCGCGGTTCTGTTCCATCAAAAAATTTGCGCTACCGGCGCTCGCACTGGTGATCGTCTTGGGGGTCGGTGGCTGCGCATCCGTCGTCCAGGACCAAAAGCGAGCGATGCTCGACAGGAAGTGTCAGCAGCGCGTTGTGAATATGCTGAACGCCGTGTCGCCGATCATTGCCGAATCGAACGCTCCGCAGAAGTTCTGCGGCTGCTTCACCGAAAAACTCGATGTTGCGAAGCTGGAGACCGATATCGACAGTGTGAAAGACATCGGCCTGAACCCCGAGACGCTGCGCTTTGTCACCGAGTACATCCCGACGATCCGGACTTGCGCCAAGGAGTCCGGGTTATGGAAGAACTGATTCGTCAGGTTCGGCGATAACTGGGGCGTCTTCCGGTTGCCCGGCCGGGGCGGGCGCGACAAATGACTGCGCCGCACCGCGAATGCCGCTCACGATAAACGCCTTCAACTGTTGCGCGACAGCCGGGTCAGCGGCAGTGTTGACGTCCCCGGACAAACGCACGATGCGCTGGTCGCTTAAGTAGTGCAACAGCGCGCCGAGCGCGAACTGAAAACACCAGGCAGCTTGGGCCTGAGTGATTTCCGGCGTGTCAGCACGAAGCGCGTCATGAATCGCCTCGATGAATTCTGCGGTAATGGGGTCAAAGAACTGGCGAATCGCGCGATCTTCTTCAGCGCTCTGCTGGGTCAATCCGCGCGTGACAAACAGCGCATAGGACTCGCCCTCGGGCGTGCCGCGTGCCTGAATGACGGGAAAAATCATCGCCTGGATGATGTTGGCAAGCGGGTCGCCATCGGGACGGGCGATCGCGTCATTCAATCCCTGACGACGCGACGCGAAGGTGCCCTGCAGGTGCTCGAATATGGCGTCATAGAGCTCCTGCTTTTGCCCGAAGTAATAGCCAACGAGCGCGAGCGGGACTTTTGCAGCTTCGGCAATCTGGCGAATAGTGACGGCGTGGTAGCCGAAGTTCGCAAACAGGCGCAGCGATGCGTCGAGGATGTTCTGGCGGCGGTCGGGGCGTACGGGGGCAGTTGCTCTGGCGGCGCGTGTTTCAGGAATGGATTTAGTCACAGGAACTCCGTTCTCGTGGCCAATCGACACGAGGTAATCGCGTCGCGCCACAAAGTTAAATGTTGATGAAAGGCGGAATTTCTTGAGCGACCCTTTTTTAAAAAAAGACAGCGTAACTCACGTCAGATTCTTCTTACTATATCAAGCTTGGTCGCTTTACGCGCTGCGGCACGGCGCGCAGAGGCAAGGCAACGGACTTTGCGGCTTGCATTGATCGACGTCCGCCCCCAAATCATTACAGTCGATAATCAATCTAGGTATCGCAGAGCGCTTCTCAAGTGCCTGGCTGGCTCCTTTTTAAACGGCGGAATTTTCATGACCCCAGTTACGCCATCAATCGCTGCGTCGGTGGCCACCCTCAGCGGAATCCATACTTTGAAAAAATCGCCCCGGATGCCCGTATTGTTTCTTGGACATGGCAGCCCGATGAATGCCATTGAAGACAACGCCTATCGCCGCAGCTGGCAGGCACTGGGAGCCGAATTTGGCGGGCATGTGGGCGCGGAGTATCCGACGCCGCAACTAATCATCTGCATCTCGGCGCACTGGCTCACGCGCGGCTCGTATTTCACGGCGATGGACAGGCCGAAAACCATCCACGATTTCGGTGGTTTTCCGCAGGCGCTTTTTGACCAGCAATACCCCGCGCCGGGAGCCGCAGCCGCGGTGCGGGAAATCGCCGATGCGATTACCGCGCCGACGATTGGGCTCGACACTCACGAATGGGGGCTCGATCACGGCACGTGGTCGGTGTTGAAACCGATGTTCCCGAATGCGGACATCCCCGTCGTACAACTGAGTATGGATTACGATCGCCCGGCGGCGGAGCACTTTGCGCTCGGTCGCGAGCTGGCGAAGCTGCGCGATTTGGGCGTTCTGATCGTTGGCAGCGGAAATGTCGTGCATAACCTGCGCGCCATGCGCTTTAACGGGCCCGCCGGGCAGGGCTACGACTGGGCGAGGGAGTTCGACGCGGTCGTCGCAGATCATGTCGCCAAGGGGCGTTTACGTGCCTTGCAGGACTTCCAGAAGCTGGGGCAGATCGCGCAACTGGCGCACCCGACGTTTGAGCATTACCTGCCGCTCCTTTACGCCGCTGGCGCGGCAAGTGTCGAACCGGCCCAAGAGGCGCCGCGATTTTTCAACGCGGATTTTCAGGGCGCGTCGATTTCGATGCGATCGATGGTTTGGAGTTGAGCGAAGGCTGATCAACTTTTCGCTGAAAGCGCCGCTACACTGGGGGTAGATGTAGCTTTCTCCGTATGTCGATAATCAGCCAAATCAGGCTCTAGACCCAATGCAGCGGCGATTTCAGAAAAAAGCTGTCAGGCTTTGACGAGTGTGGTCAAGTCTTTCGCGATCGCATCAGGCCCGGCCTCATGGCGGATCATGAGGCGAATCCGGCCCTGCGGGTCAAATGCGTACATCTGCGTTGAGTGATCGACCATGTAGGTGAATTCGCTCTTCACCTGCGACTTTTGAAAGATGATCTTGAACTCTTTCGCAACTGCGGCCGTCTGCTCGTCGGTGCCGTAGAGCGCGGCAAACGACGGGTTGAAGGCGCGAACGTAGTCGGTCAATATTTTTGGCTTGTCGCGCGCCGGATCGACGGTGACAAACACCACCTGCACCTTCGCCGCGTCCTGCGGCTTCATTTTGGCGAGCGCTTCGTTCAGCGTCGTCATCGTCGTTGGGCAATAGTCCGGACAGTACATGTAGCCGAAGAAAAACACCGTCGCCTTGCCCTTGAAGCTCTCGAGCGTTCGCGGTTCCAGCGTCGCCGAATCATTCAGGGCGAGTGTTTTTCCGAACGCAGCGCCGGTGATGTCGGTGGCGTTGAATTTAACGTCCGCTTTGTCGTCGCCGCACCCAAAAAGCGTCAACGCGGCGAATGCCGCCGTCGCCAAAGCCCGCGTGCTAATGCTTGTGCTCCGAATGATTGTGCGAGCCGGGTTTTTCCGCGGTCACCTGCACGGTAATTTCTCCGGCTTTTTCAAACGTGAGCTTGAGCGGAAACTTCGTGCCTTCCTTCAGGCCATCGGGGATGCCGATCAGCATGACGTGAAAACCGCCGGGCTTCAATTCCGCCTTGCCGTTGGCCGGGATGTCGAGGGCTTTGATTTCGCGCATTTTCATGACGCCCGCCTCGGTGATCATGCTGTGAATCTGGATTTCTTTGGCAACCGTGCCAGTCACACTGATCAACTTGTCCGCCGCGCCTTTGTTCTCGAAGGTCATGAAGGCAGCGGAATTTTTCACCGCACCGGGCGTCGCGCGCGCCCACGGATGATCGATGGTGATCGCGCCGATTTTGACGTCTTGTGCGAAAGCGGTGGCCGCGACGCTGGCGGCCAGGGCGGTGAGAAGGGAAAGAATTTTTTTCATGGCGGGATTTTAGGCGCTGTACTGCGGGGCAGAGTGTGAGTCGCCATTTGACATCGCGAAATGGTCGCGGTTCCCGCGGGAAGACGGCGCACGTGAGCGCCTGCCTCCTGCGATGCCGCGGCGCTACACCATGAGGTTCAGGCTCTGGGTACTGAAGCGCGACAAGTTCGGAAAGATGGATGCCACCTCAGCCGGTGATGCGCCCAGCCAGGTCGCGAGCGTCGCCGCATATGCGTCCGACGAAATGGCGGGCAACAATCGTCCCTGACCGACATCGGTCGACGTCCCCAGTGCTACCGTAGGAAATGTGCCCGCAAAGCGCCCGCCATTGACCGCGCCGCCGAGCACCAGGTGATGCCCGCCCCAACCGTGATCAGACCCTTGAGTATTGGAGCGCAACGTACGCCCGAAATCGCTCATAGTCATCGTCGTGACGTTGTTGGCGACTCCCATCGCAACCGTGGCCCGATAAAACGCGTTGAGCGCCACGTCGAGCTGGCTCATCAGATCAAAGTGTTTGCCTCCGAGCAGCGTTTTGTTGTTCGTGGTGAGGTTACGGCCAAACTGATCGCCGTGGTTGTCAAAGCCACCGAGTGATACGAAGAAAATCTGCCGCGTGACGCCAAGCGCCTGTCGGGCCGCGATCATCGCGGCGACCGAGTGCAATTGCGCAGCCAGGCGGTTGGTCGTGGGCCAGGTGCCGGGGACGGCGTTTTTCAGCGTGTACGTCGAGCCGGTCGTGGTGTACATCGCGTTCGTCACGAAAGCACCCACATCAAGCGAGGCTTTGTTCACGTTGGCGTACTGCTGCTCAAGTAAATTCGCACGCATTTCGTTGTTGTTATTGACGAACACGTCCTGCGGATAGCGGTTAGCGCCGCTGCCGGTCCAGTTCCACGAAATGTCCGCTTCAGCCGTACGGGCGATGCGCGAGGACGTATCGATGACGCCGCTCGCGTACTTCATCGGCGTGACGGTGTACGCGGTCACCAGGTCACCTTTCATGAAAATATTGCCGCCGCCCAAACCGGTCGACACCGGCAACAAGCCAGCTGACGCGCTGCGAAACACATCCGCCATCCGCCCGCCCCAGCCCGTGTCAGCAGGCACGTCCGGCCGCATCGTCTGCCAGTGCATCTGCATGTCGGAATGTGAGAAAAGCTGTGGCGGCAGCGGTACGCTGCGATTTTGATACTGCGCGAGCGTGGTCGGCGCCAGCAGCGGCCCGGCGTTCGGCACGACAGCGAGCTTTTTGTCGGTGTTGAACAATGTGGTCAAGTTTGTCATCGCCGGATGAAACCCGAACGTGTTCGTGCCCAGCCCCGTCGGCGAAATCGGGAGCAACGAGCTGAGCGGCAGCGCCAGACCGTTCGCCTCGGCGAGTCCGTTACGCGCTGCGGAATACGCGTTGTACTCAGCGCCCGTGATCGGTACGACCATGTTGTGACTGTCGTTGCCGCCGAACAGAAAGACGCAAACGAGCGCCTTGTAGCCAGACGTGTCAGCCGCGTCGGCCGATGAAATCGACAATGGCGGCAGTAGCGGCGTTGCGGCGAGGCCGGCGGCTGAGCGAATGAAATTTCTGCGATCCATGATGGTCCTCCTCAGCGCTGAATGGCGTAATCGGCCGAGTTGATGATTTGCCACATGACAGCGCGGAAGCGGTCGTTTCGCTGCGAAGGGTAGTCCACGGCGGTGTAGGCAGGCGGCAGCGTTCGCGTGATATTGGTCGCCATCGCAACCAGGTTCGCCTTAAACGATGCCTTCAAATTGTTCGCCGTCAGCAGCAAGTCCAGCTCATCGACCAGCGCCTGAGGATTATCAGCAACCGCAGCGCCCGCCGCACCGGTCAGGTAGCGGCTGAGGTTGGGCCTGATCCACTTCGGGTCGCCATCGTATTGGCGATATCCGGCGACGACGCCCCACTTGGTGAAGTCGGCGAAACCAGCGACTGTTGAGGTCGAGGTAATGTCAAATTCTGGACCAAGCAGATAGGCTGTCGCCATCACCCCAGGAGGCTCAAAGTCCGGCGAATAAAAATTGAACACCGACGGCGCCTGCAACGCAGACTGCCCGAGCGTGTCCGAGTCCCCGGTATTCCACACCTCGTAGTAACCGCTGCTCGTGACCGCGCCAAACGCGCGATGCGACTGAATGAACTTGATCACTGGCTCCCGCAACTTGCCGTAAATATTGTTGCTGGCAATGTAGATGTCGCGGGCCTCAGCGTCAGTCAGGATCGCGCGAATCACAGCTTTCATATCGCCACGCGTGCCGGTGCCGTTGTTGTTGAATGCCGCCGTGACGCGGCCGACGTAGGCGGCACTCGGGTTACTCGTCACAAGCCGCATGATGAGCTGCTTGCCGATGAACGGGCCGACGTTAGGGTGATTGAAAATATTGTCAATGGCGTTCTCAACATCCATCGGCGCAGTTTGATTCGCCGGCAGGGTCGCATACGGCGCGCCGCTGTATTGCAGCAGCGTTTTCGACGCGGTATTGTGCGGCGGTGGCAATGAACACTGGTTGACACGCGCCTGATTCGCAGCGGAGGGATCGGTATCGTTGATGTAGCAATAACCGTAACAAGGGGCGACCGGCACGCTCGGCCACAAACCATCCTGCGGACAGCGGCGATGGGTCCACGGTTTCATCGCCGTAGTCCAGGTTTCGTTCGGCCAGTAGAACCGCCAGGGTTCATTCAGGTTGCTGTCGGCGCCGTCAAAATGCCATCCGGTGAACGCCTTCGAAAACCCCTGAACGACGTCTTCGGTATAGGTCGGAATCAGATTGTTGTTGGCATCGGCCATGGGAGTGCCATCAGGATTGAGCATCACCGTGCCGATCGAGAACAGCTGCAGCAATTCACGCGCGTAGTTCTCGTTGGGACTCTCTTGCGTGCTGCTCAGCATATCGAGGTATACCCCCATCGCTGGGTGCAGGGTAACGTCCCGCAGCAGGGTGCGGAAATTCCCGAACGCATGCGTACCCAGCATGTCCATGTAGCTCGGCACGCCGGTGCCTGAGTCCAGCAATCGATTGTTGCCGATTGACACCACGAGAATCTGCATCAGGGCATTGACCATGCGCTGGCGCAGTTGATCACTGCCCTCAAATGCCTGCTTGTAAAACGCCGCAACGCCTACCAGCCAGGGGCAGCCGTACGTGGGGTCGGTACACCCATTGGCGCCACCTTTGTTTGCCGCAATCAACCCGGCCGCATAGCTAGCGTATGACGACGCGGGGGCATTGAATTGCTCGTTTAGCCACGCGTTCACCCCAATTCCCTGCACGCGATTGATCTCGTTGAGCGACGCGCCCCAGGTGCCCTGCTGCAACAGGCGAGCGGCATCCTTTGCCGAGAAGCTGCCGAGCGCGGGTGCCGGACACCCCGCATTCATGAACGCCTCGATGGTTGACGCCGTTTTACGCTGCGCGTTCGGTGCGAACACGATGCCGTTTATCCAGGTTACTGATGTGAAGCCCGACATATAGCGAGCGATGATCAACGCATCGGTGGCCGTGAACGCGCCGTCGCCATCCACATCGAGACGCGCGAGATTGGAACCGATCACCGCTTCAACCCCGGTCAGGTTCGCCGCCGAAACCTTGTTGATCATCGGCGCGCCCCGCAGGCCCACCGCATAACGCAGCAGCAGCATGCCATCAACCGAGAATTTCGGCGCGCCGGACGCGCCGGTCACGTTGAACGGGCAATTGGCGATTTGCGCGGTGGATAGGTTTGGCAGCGCAAGAGCGCCAGCACAACACATCCCCAGCATCCAGGTTCGCAAATGCATCAACCGCATCAACAAAATCTTCATGTCAACCTCAATCGCCCGACGCTCAGCGCCGCGGTTATCATCCCCCAACCGAAGGATAACGTATGCAATGACGTTGGCATAGTCCCGCAGCCGCGATGAAGCGCAGCTGAATCGCGGAGCACGCAACGAGTCATCGATTCCGCTGTAGCTGCATCGAGGCTACGCAGGCTTCACCTTGCATCGGATATTGCCAAAACGTCGATAGCCAGCGTGACGGTTCGTGCTTCCAAACGCGCCAGGCGACGTGTAGGGGGCACCGTAGTTGTAAGCGTTAGACAAGAAATCCCTGCCGCCGCACAAAAAACGAGCACGTTCGTCGTATGCCTCGGCGAATCCTTCTGGATTGCGGACAATTCCTCCGCCGCCC
>JAYWHV010000257.1:0-2859 GCA_043777615.1 Burkholderiales bacterium
GAAGACCAGGTCAGCTTCATGACCCGCATGTTCCATCTCGACGGCATGAAGACACGCATCCAGGCGCTGATCAGCTTCCGCGCCGCGCACGACAAACGCATCCGCCCTGAAGCCGCGCTGCCGCTCTACCACCTCTTTCTCGCCGGCCCCACCGCGCGCGGCGAGTTTCAGCAGATGACCGGGCTGGGCGAACGCACAGCCCGCACGCTGTTGTCCCAGCTCATCGAAACCGGCCTCGTCACCAGCACCGGCCACGTCGCCCCGGTGCGCTTCGCCTTCCCGCTCGACGCCCTGCAGTTTCTGTTGCCTGAGCTTTACCCGGAGGCGGCTAGTCGCGACGAGTGAACGCGCGAATGGTGGGATGCCGTAGAGTGGGTTACGAGCGCAGCGACAAACGACAGCCCCCGTGGTGTCACGCGGACGGCGGGTTGCTTCGCGAACACACCCTGCGCGGTTACGATTCTGACGCGGCTGGTCAAAATTCGAACCTGATCCCTTTAGCTCGCCTACGTGTCATGCGTCGTCGTTAAATAGCGTGAACGTACGTAAAAGGCACCACTGCTCGCATGCGTCGCACAAATCTCCATGATCAAGAGTCCTGATTAGCGGGATCCTGAAAATAGTTCTGTCGCTTTATCTGATCGCAATCTACCGCCAATCCAGTCGACGATTAACTTCACGGCACGGGGATCTTGGTAGGTCATTGAATGAGCAAGCGTTCCAAACTTTAGCCTCCCTTCGTTCGTGTCGTTGTCCTCGTCGGCCAGTTGCACTATTTGCCAAGTGCCCGGTGGCACGGCCTCAATGGAAACTTCAAAAAAGAGACTCGTCCATACAAACCAATGACCAAACGCTCGTCCCAAAACCAATAGCGCAACTGCTGCGACCAGCGTCACGATTGCGGCCAACGCCTCGACGACCAAGAGAAACTGCTCAAGTACCTCGACGAACTTAAAACTAAGAACGAAGGGCCGCAAATTTAGCAGCGTATTAAAGGCTTCGTGAACCGATTTCAGCGCTGCATCCGCGTCGAACCCGATCATATTCAAGATTACCCAAGGGACTATGAAAAGAATTGCAACTAAGAGTCCAACGGCAAACGGACCGACAACTGCGACCGTCAGCAGCAGCGCGATACATTTCGCCGTAGTATTTAGCGATTTCCAAACGGCCCTTGGATTCCACCAATTTGGTGCCACTAAAAATGCGAAACACCAGAGCGCGAACGTTACGAGAGTATTTATCAGTTTGGAAAAAACATAAACCATACCTAGGCCCGCAGCGGCCTCGTCACGATTGCCGCGAATAAAAAGGCATTGAGCGTGTTTCAAACTTTCTGTCGAAAACTCATGCAAAAAATTTGTGATCGCGCCATCAATTCTTGAAGAGCCAGATACTGTTTCTGCCGAACGTGAGCTGATACGGGGAAACAACACGAGCACGAGTATGAATCCAAGAATAGCTGATAGCGATGCTGCGCCCCACGACAGCAATGCAACCCATCCAATACTTGCAAATAACTCTTTAGCAACAATAAGAATGACAAGAAAAGCGGTAGAAGGGACGGCACTGATTAATACGGTTTTGGTTTTCTGCATCCAACCCTCTGGAGGCGGCAAATGCCAAGCAATAGTTGCAAGTCCGACCCCGGCAGCAAGCGCTCCAACAAAAAGCAAGGTTCCGAGCCATTGTGGCAAGCGTGACAAGCCAATGTTTTGGGGGAGCAGTGCGATTAGGAAATATGGCAACGCAACCAACGTTAAAGTCAATCCAATAAGTAATAAGCCGAACAAAAAGTGCTTGATGTACTTACGTCCAGGTCGGAGGCGCATCTGAATGAACGGCGTCGACAAAAAGATTGCCCCGAGAAGTTTCCCTCCTAGCTCCGGGGAGGCTCGCAGCGCGTGGCTTATTACCGCTCCGCCATGGCTATGCCCGACAACGACGCACTGGGCACCACACTTGTTCGTAAGCTCCGTTAACTCATCGCTCAGCCTCTTTCCCGCTTCAATTCGGTGAAGGTGCTTGTTATCGCCCGACCAGTCGTGCGCGTGGAAGTTTAAGTGCAGATCCGGAAACGTTTCGCGCATAGCCACTCTGATTGCGCCTGCATCATCATTGCACCACGCAGCCTTCTCAGCCCAAGTGCCGTGCACCAAAACCACATTCACTTCATCGTTTGGCTGCGTGGAGGGAGTTAGCATGACTCATATTTCCTAGCAAAAAAGTCGACACGTCGGATCAATGTAATCAATTTAGCGCTACTACGTGTGCGTCCTGAACGGGAAATTTATGCGAACAATCGCACCTTCAAGCCTATGCCCTATACAAGTGGCAGCTTCCATACGGGCGAGCGTTTGCACCTGTAAACGTTCGCGCTCGATCCCACTATCCATCCCGCACAAACGGCTCCCTGTTCAGAAAATCTTGCAAGAGCGCGACGACCTTTTTCTCAGCGATCACAATCGTTTCTTTCACGTCTGCATATTCCTCGGCAAGTCGCGCCAACATTGCAAAGGTCACATACCCGGTCTGTTCTGCCATCTTACCGAAGGCAAATCGCTCAAGCGCGCGCCTTTCTATTTGCTCCAAGCTAATACTCAACGCTCGGCGACAGAAATCAAGTTCGTCGGAAGCTTCTTGCCTTGTTAACCCAACTTTGAGAATGGACTCGATTTCAATTGGCTGAAGCATGGCGGCCTCGCGCATGGCGTCGAGAAATTCTTTTGAAAAATCTAGGTATCGTGATCGCCGCAACGCGGAAGATAGGTGTCCATCGATGACTCTACCGAGACTGACATCAGCCCCCTTGTAGGCAAGGTCGGCAAGGATTCCAAGAGCGGAGTAGTAGTCCGACGG
>JAYWHV010000258.1:0-9768 GCA_043777615.1 Burkholderiales bacterium
GCAAGCACGGCGATCAATGCGCAAACCGCCGACGCGCGAGTCAAGGAAATCCTGACGCAGCGCATTGAACTTGACAAGCAGGCCGTCGGCCTCGCGGCGGTCATCGTCAACGGCGATCAGGTGCGTATCGTGACGCACGGATTCCAGTCGCTCGACAAGGACGTACCGATCACAGCTGATACGCTTTTTGAGATCGGCTCCATCACCAAAACTTTCACGGCGCTCTTGCTTGCGGACATGGTGGTCAAGGGTGAAGTCAAACTCGACGATCCGGTCGAAAAGTGGCTACCTCAAGGATTGCGCGGCCTAAAACTGCGCGACTACACCGGCGCCCCGATTCGCCTTGTCGATTTAGCCACCCATCGTTCCAGCCTGCCGCGCCTGCCCGACAACATGCCAAATGGCACGCGCGCTGATCCCTACGTCGATTACCGTGAGCCACAACTGCTGGCCTATCTCAAAAGCCGTGAAGTGCTGATGGAAACTGACGGCGGCAAGACGACCAAAAAGCGCGACGAGGTGTATGCCTATTCGAACCTCGGGTATGGCCTGCTCGGCTACGTGCTCGCGCGCGCCGCCGACATGTCGTATGCCGACCTGCTGCAAAAGCGCGTGCTGACGCCGCTCGGCCTCAGCTCAACGTATCTCGACATCCCGAACCGCGAACGCGCCCGTTTCAGCAACCCCCACTACATCGACCGCGACGGCGAGCTGAAGCGCAACAAGCACTGGAGCTTCGACGTCATCGCGCCCGCTGGCGCACTCATCATGAACGCACGCGACATGGGCCGCTACGCGCAGGCGGCGAGCGGTGCAATAGACACGCCACTGAAGGGAGCCTTTGCACTCTCGCAGAAAAAATATGGTGACGGCATGGGACCGGCTAACCCAGCGGGGCTTGCATGGGTACTCGCCCCGCTAAATGGGCGAACCGCCTTCAACCACGACGGCATGACAGGCGGGTTTACGTCATCGTTGTGGCTCGATCCAGAGCGCAAATCAGCGGTGGCCGTGCTGTCCAACGCCAACGCGCCGGTCATCGACATCGCATTGCATTTGCTGGAGCCCAATATTCCGCTGAAGAACCTTGCCGCCATGCGCGCAACTTCGGTGTCCGTTGACGCAAAGACAATGGCGCAATACGTCGGCACCTACCGCCTGCAGCCGAACTTTGACGTGACGATTCGCCTGCGTGACGGCAAGCTTTTCGCGCAGGCCACCGGGCAGGGGGAATTCGAATTATTCGGGAAGTCGGACACCACGTTCTTCGCCCGCATCACGCCGCTTGAAATAGTCTTTGAAGAGATCAAGGACGGAAAAGCCGGACGCTTTCAATTGACGCAAGGCGGTACTACGCGTCCGGCTCCACGAGTGGAGTGAAACGTCGCGACGCAGGGCAGGCGACGCTCGACTTGCAACGAACGCGTAACGTTCGGCGTTTAGCGCGCAGCGCCCGCCTTTGGCCGCAAGAAGCGCGGCACAAAACGCGCAAATCCGGTCTGCGGCCCGGCAGTAACCGGAGTAACGAATTCCGGCTCGAGTACTGGCTGAACAGCGTTGTTCGCTTGTGTTCTGGGGAGCACTCGAAGGACGGCGGGTGATTGCGGTAAGCGCGATGGTGTGCCCTGTGCGAAGGACGGCACCATCCCGGATTCGGTCTGCGCAAATCCATGCGCAAACAGCCACTCCAGGAGCGGCTGCCACTGTTCGCGATCAATCTCGGTGACGCTCGCGGGCATATCAAAAATACTGAGCCCGTTCTCAACCGCGCGCACGTAAATCTGCGAGCTGCGCAAACTGCACAGCCACCGAAGCCCGACCGAAGCGGCCCAATCGCTCGCGATTTCTTCGGCCTGAGTGCGCCGATCCAGGCGCATGCCGACGGCCGCGACCTGACAGCGGCCGCTGACCACGCGCGGGTGCAAGCGCAACTCTGCCCAGCAATCGGACGCCGCTTCGCGGTCAAACACCGAGCCCGAAACCGGAATCAGAATCGCATCAGCCACCATTGCGACCTTGGCCAGACCCAGCCCATGCAAGCCACCGGGCGTGTCCAGAACCAGATGCGTCGTGCCGAGCGGTGGACGCACACTGCCATTGGTTTCGCCGACCCATCCGGTAATGGGTGGCGCCGCGCTGGGACGCCGTTTCAGCCACACGCGCATCGATTGCTGGTGATCCAGATCGCCCAGCGTGATGGTCATGCCCTCCCTCGCGAAATAGGACGCGATATGGGTCGCCAGCGTGCTTTTGCCGCATCCCCCTTTTCGACTTACGAGCGCTACTGTAGGCATAGTCTGAAGATTATTCTCCAAACCTCTGATTTGCAAGCGATTTATCTGAAAATCGCTTAACTATATGGCAACTCCACTACCTGAGTGCGGCGAGCCCCGCCTTGAAGCGCTTGATCCCATCGTCAAGGCGCGGCAATTCGCTCGCAAAGCACCACCGCAAATAGCCCTCGCCCTCATCGCCGAAGCCAGCCCCCGGCGCTATGCCCAGCCCGTAATCGGTGACCAGGCGTTTGCAGAACGCGAGCGAGTCCTGCATCCCGTCAACTTTGAAAAACGCATACATCGCTGCGGGCGGCGGCGGTGCATGCACACCCGGTAGCGCGTTGAGCGCGGCGCACAAGTGATCGCGGGCGATCCGAAATCGTGACTGGGTGCGGGCGATGACAGCGTCGCCGCCGCGAATCGCAGCGTCGCCCGCGCGCTGGATGAACACAGGCGAGCACGAGGTGTTGTATTCGATGACCTTGCCCAGCTGCTCAATGAACGGTGCGGGCGCAACGAGCCAGCCGAGACGCCAGCCTGTCATCAGCCACGATTTGGAAAATGTGTTGGCGCTAACGAGCCGATCATTAGCGTCACTGATGTCGAAAAACGACGGTGCGCACCCGGTGTCGTCGAACACCAGCCGCTCATAAGCGTCGTCAGCCAGAATCCAGATACCGTGCTGGCGGCAGCGCGCGAGGATCGCCAGCTGCTCGTCGCGCGTGAGCGTCCAGCCAGTCGGGTTATTGGGAGAATTGACCATCAACATTTTGGTGTTGGGCGTTAGCGCGGCGAGCAATTTGTCGAGGTCAAGCTGCCAGCCACGCTCGCCAAATTCGAGTGCAACGCACTCAACATTGGCCGAGAGAATTTTGGGGATTTCGACGAGGTTCGGCCACAGCGGAGTGACGCAAACGACATGATCGCCAGGGCTGACAATGCACTGCGCAGCGAGCGACAGCGCATTGACGCCTGCGCTCGTGATTGCGATGTTGTCCGCCCTGATGGGCGCGGCAGGATTGGGATGCAGCCGCGACAGGTAGTTCGCCACGGTTTCACGCAATTCGGGCAGCCCCAGATTGTGCGAATAAAAAGTTTCGCCGCGCGCGAGGCTGTCAGCGGCAGCCGTCCGAATAAAATCCGGAGTAACTTCATCTGGTTCGCCGAACCAGAATGTGAGAACGTCGTCGCGGCCGATGCCAGCGTTGGCAACTTCACGAATTTTCGAAGCACGCAGGTTGACGATGGCGTCGCGGGGAAGAAGAGATTGGGTGTGATGCATCACTCAATTATCCCGATACCCGCATCGCAAGCTGTTAACGCAGTATTGGACGAACGTTCGACACAAACGTAACAGGCGAAGCGCCCGGATATACGACAACAGACTTTCTGAAAATTCTGGAATTCGCGAGTTTATGCATAAAAAATAGCCACGGCGCATGCCAAATAGATAAATTATCTCCGCCTGGCTCCTCGTAGAAGGACAATAGCTGTGAAACATTCCAAAAAAGGCATCACATGTGCGGAGTACACCGGCACATTTCCCGAGAAAAGCACGCACATCTCATGACGACTATATACGCGCTCTCATTCGTCTTTATATAAAACAGGCATTGTGCGTCCGAACGCGTGAGGAACTCCATTCCACGGTACTTGCCGTAATTGTGCGAAGGTGAGCTTCCGACACCGGCGCTTCACCCGATGCGGGGTCGACAAAGCCGCTACAAGACCTCTCCAGATGCCGAATCTGTAGTCGACCTCACAAAAAATCAGGATCAGCCCCGTCAGCCAATCGACACCATGCCGCGCATCTTCACCTCTTTACGCTCCGCGCTCCTTTTCCCATTCGTCGTAGTGATCGCGTTGGTGGCTGGAACGATCAGCCTGCTCTCCTACCAGACGGGCCTGAAAGCCGTGGACGAGCTTTCCGAGCACTTGCTACTTGATCTCTCAAATCGCGTCGGACAGGCGACGACCAGGCAGTTGGCAAGCTCATCGGTCATGCTGAATGTTCTGGCGCCGCCCGTGGGTAAAAGCGATACGGATCCCGCAAGCGGACGATTGCTTCCGACGACGCTGTCGGACTTTGAGCAGCGAATGTGGATCGCCTGCAATCTGTTTCGCGACGAGCGCGCCTATTTGTACTACGGCACCAATACGGGAGAGTTCATTGGTCTCCAGCGTGACGCCCAGGGACAGTTCGAAATCAGGATTCGGGAGCAAAACGCGGCGTCACGCACGATTTTTGAGACCACTGCGCCGGGCGTTCGCGGACGCGTGATCCGATCGGACAACTACGACCCTCGCGTACGGCCTTGGTATGTGTCGGCGTCTGCGCGGCACGCACTAACGTGGTCGTCGGTATATGTGGATTTCACAACCAAAGCGCTGACGGTCACACTCGCCAAACCGGTCTTCGCGACAGACGGCACCCAGCGTGGCGTAATCGCAACAGACATGCCGCTGACCGAGCTTGCAGATTTTGTTCGCGGTCTTCAGGTGAGCCAGACGGGAGTTGCTTTCATCGTCGAAAAGAATGGCGCGGTGATTGCGACATCGACGCAGGAAAAACTGTTCACCGAAAGCGGGCAGCAACCGACTCGGTTGCGCGCTGACCAGAGCGCCAACCCGCTCGTTCGCGACGCCTACGCCCAGCTGGTCTCGGGCGAAAGTGCGAACAAGAGCCTGGTGCGCGGCGTCGAAATCACTCACCATGCTTTTGACAATGCCGGAGGCCGCATTCATATGAGCGCTACTGCACAGCGCGACTCAGCAGGCCTCGACTGGACCATGGTCGTGGCCATCCCGCGCGCAGATCTGATGGGCAATGTTCAGAAGACCATCACCCAAAACATCATTATTGGTGTGATCGCCGTCGGCATTGCTCTGGCGCTTGGGCTGTGGTTCATGAATCGAATTTCAGGAGACGTTTCGCGTTTGACTGACGCGACGCGGCGTCTGGCACGCGGCGAGCGTACCGAGCGGCTTTTCAGCGGTCGAAAAGACGAACTGGGAGTCATCGCAACAGCGGTTGAGGACTTCAAGGAGGGATTGCTGGTTGACCCGTTGACCGGAGCGCTCACACGGGGCACTTTTGAGAAGCGCTTTGCAACGCGAGTCCAATTGGTCGACCAGCAATTTGCATTGATATTCATAGACCTTGATCAGTTTAAGGGTGTCAATGACCGCTACGGGCACGCGGTTGGCGACGTGGTACTCACTGTGGCGGCACAACGTATTGCGGCCTCTCTACGTACTGACGACGTTCTTGCTCGTTACGGCGGAGATGAATTTGTGGTGCTGATGTCCGGCGTGGCAACAGAGGATGCACTTGCCGCTCAAATAAATCGACTATCGGCAATGCTTGATGAACCGATGCTGATCGAGGGTAAATCTCTGTTGACGGGCGGTTCGTGCGGAGGCGCGTTGTATCCGTCAGAGGGTACAACGCTTGACCAACTCATTCAGGTCGCCGACGCCCGCATGTACGAGCAGAAGCGGTTACGCGCCAGCGTGCGGGCGTAGCGCTCGCGAAGAGAAGCGGGCCGTGGCTACGACTACTGCTTGAGCACGTCAACGCCTTTCGGCGGAACAAAGGCGAAGGCGTCGGCGGCAAGTTTGGCGTTCTTCGTGAGCATCGTGAAGCGAATCGCATTTGTGTTTTGCAATGCGTCACGCCACGACAACTCTGCCGGTTGCGCCGCGACCATCGCGATGCGTAGCTCGTCGACTGACGCATCGGCCTTGCGTGGTTTCGCCTCGACGTAGCCGATCGATCCCCGCGACTCCAGCACTTTCAACTCAAACGATTTTTCTGAAGCGGACGGATCGAGTAGCAACGTCAATGGCTGTTCGCTGAGCGTGTCTGCGAGCTTTTTGGTGGTGACTTGATTCAAATCTTCGTCGTACAGCCAGACGGTAGCTCCGTCACTCACGATGGTTTGTTTGTACGGTTTTTCGTAAACAAAGCGGAATTTGCCCGGACGCGCAATGGCGAAGGTGCCTGCGGATTGGCGGCTCACGCGGCCGTTCTTGTCGCGCACTTCTTGTGTGAAGGTGCCAGAGAGCGAGGTCAAATCTCGCGTGTAGGCGCGGAAGTCCGTGAGCGGATTGGCCGGAGTTTGAGCTTGTGCGCTGGCGCAGAGAAGCATTACTGGCACGGCAAATTGGGTGACGAATTTCATATGAAGCGGAACACTGTTTGGCCGCCTCTCCCCGTGGGGGAGAAGGTGGTGGTGAAGGGTGAGCCTGGAGCGCAATTTCAACTTGAACGCGAAATCCGCCAGGTTACTCACGTTGGCCCTCACCCGCAACGGGAAAGGGGACAGAATCAGAACTACTCTTCTCGCTTGGGCACGATCACTTCGCGTTTGCCCATCGCATTCGGTCGGGTCACGATACCTGCGTTTTCCATTGCTTCAATCAAGCGCGCCGCGCCGTTGTAACCAATTCGCAACCGCCGCTGCACATAACTAATCGTCGGCTGACGACTCTCGAGCACTGCTGCGACCGCCTCATCAAAACGGGGATCCTTCTCACCATCTTGTGACCCGCCACCATTGACTTCGTTCAACGTCTCGGCGTCGGTGCCTTCAAGTACACCTTCGATGTACTGCGGCGGTGCCTGCGCCTTCCAGTGTTCTACAACGCGGTGCACCTCATCATCGGTGACAAACGCGCCGTGCACGCGGTTTGGAATGCCTGTGCCGCCCAACATGTAGAGCATGTCGCCACGACCCAGAAGCGCCTCTGCGCCCATCTGATCAAGGATGGTGCGTGAGTCGATCTTGCTTGCGACCTGAAACGCGATGCGCGTCGGCACGTTGGCCTTGATAAGCCCGGTGATCACGTCAACCGAAGGGCGCTGCGTCGCAAGAATCAGGTGGATGCCCGCTGCACGCGCCTTCTGCGCCAGCCGCGCAATCAGCTCTTCGATCTTTTTGCCGGCGGTCATCATCAGATCGGCCAATTCATCGATCACAACGACGATAAACGGCATTTCCTCGATCGGCTCCGGCGCATCCGGCGTGAGCGAGAAAGGATTGGTCAGCGGCGTGCCTCTGACATGCGCTTCGCGAACCTTCTGATTAAAGCTGGAGAGCTGGCGTACCCCCGTGTGTGAAAGCAGTCGATAGCGTCGCTCCATCTCGTTCACGCACCAGTTCAAGCCATTCGCGGCGAGACGCATGTCGGTCACCACTGGACACAAAAGATGCGGAATGCCTTCGTAAATTGACAACTCCAGCATCTTGGGATCGATGAGCAGCAACCGCACCTGTTTCGGCTCGGCCTTGTACAGAAGCGACAGGATCATCTGGTTAATGCCGACTGATTTGCCTGAGCCCGTGGTGCCCGCCACGAGGCAATGCGGCATGCGGCCAAGATCGCTCACCACCGGGCGTCCGGCAATATCCTTGCCTAGCGCCATAGTGAGCAAGCTCGATGAATCGTTGTACACCGCGCTGCCGAGAATTTCGATCAGCGCGACGCTTTGCCGCTGCGGGTTCGGCACCTCAAGCCCCATGCAGGATTTGCCGGGAATCGTTTCCACCACGCGAATGCTCATCACGCTCATGGCGCGAGCGAGATCCTTCGCCAGATTGACAATCGAGTTGCCCTTCACGCCGACGTCGGGCTCGATTTCATAGCGTGTGATCACAGGTCCCGGATACGCCGCAAGCACCTTGACCGGCACATTGAATTCGGCAAGCTTCCGCTCAATCAGACGCGAGGTAAATTCGAGGGTTTCAGGCGAGACAACAGGCTGATCTCGCGGCAGCGGGTCCAGCAACGAGAGCTGCGGCAACACGGAATCGGGAATGTCTGCAAAAAGCGTTGTCTGCTTTTCGCGCTCGACGCGCTCGGACAGGACAACGGGCTCGAACGTCTCAACAATCCGGATCGGTTCGTGAGTCTCGACGCGTTTGGTCTCCTCGCGAACATAAAGCTCCCGCAGCTCAACCTCCGGCGCTGCGATGTCATGGTCGCGTTGAATTTCGCGCACTTCTTCTCGCTTTTCCCGCCAATTTGAAAAACCGTCGAGTACTAACGAGCCAACCCATTCGCTGACGCGCAACCATGGAATGGCGAACGCGAGGCTCAAGCCAATGAAAAGAAAAACAATCAGCAACAATGTGCTGGGTACGAAACCGATGACTTTGAGCAGCGGGAACGCAAGTGTTTGTCCAAGCGCACCACCGGCCCCTTGCGGCAGCGCCGCGAACATGCGATGCATAGCAACCGCTTCAAGCGTGCCACTTGCGTCGACAAGCAGCGTGAGACCTGCAAGCCGCCAGGGAAAGCCCAGGCTCAGCGTTTGATCCGCGCTGGCATCGTCCTGTGTTGCCGGCGCACGAACGATGGATCGGGGCATAGGCGGCATCGCCCGCCACACTGCAACGCCTGCGAAAACGACCAGCCACCAGACGGTCGCGCCAAACACAAAGTAGCCAATGTCGCTCAACCACGCACCGGTCTGGCCAAGCCAGTTTTTCACGCGCAAGGCACTGCCTGTGGTCGACCACGCCGGATCGGACGCACTGAAACTCGCAAATGCAATCAGCGCAAACAAAACGAGCGCCAAAGCAATCAGCCAGACGATCCAGCGGCGAAATGCCTCCAGTCGCGACGAAGCGGGGGAGCCGGTACGCGCCGAGCGAACACGACGGTTGCCGGGCGGGCGAAAAACAAAGCTTTTGAGGCGCTCAATCATCCTGCTATTTTATTTCGCAGCGCAACAAAAAAGGCGCCGTGTATTCACAGGGCGCCTTTTTGAGGAAAGACCCGAAGATTCAATACTTGATACTTAGAACGGGCTTTTGAGTGGCGAAGTACGCCGCCACGTTTTCAATATCTTTTCTCGACAGCGTAGCTGCGAAGCCCTTCATGATGGCGTTGTTGCGTTCGCCCGATTTGTAATCGCGCAACGCTTTGGCGAGATAGTCGGGGTATTGCCCAGCCAGACGGGGATTATTGGCATCGGTGCTGTTTCCGTCTACCCCGTGGCAGGCGGCACACACTTCTTTCGCTTTGGCCGCGCCCGCAACAACATCAGCTGCTGATGCGACACCAGTCAACGCGACAAACGCCAGAAGGCTCACAATCGTCTTCATTATTTGGCCTCCGCGTAGTAAGCAGCCAGATCGGCCATGTCTTTATCTGTAAGCGAGGTTGCAATGCCGCGCATGCTTGGGTGTTTCCGCTCGCCAGACTTGTAGGCCTTGAGCGCGTTAACAAAGTATGCGGTGTGTTGGCCGGCAATTTTGGGGACGTGATAGACCTCCGGATAGGCGGTGCGCCAGCCCACTATGCCATGACAGCCCTGGCACATTTGAACTTTCTGGGCGCCAGCTTTGGCATCGCCAGTGGGGGCCTGAGCAGATGCTGTTGTGCTGACAACGACGGTCAGGGCAATGAGGACAGCGGTACTGAGAGCTTTTAACGCGTTGCGTTTCATGAGATCGGGATGCCGAAAGTTTCTGGAAATCCAGTC
>JAYWHV010000259.1:0-2847 GCA_043777615.1 Burkholderiales bacterium
GCAAGCAACATGGGAATCGCGGTGGAACCGCTCCCACAGATGCCGTGGATGGGTATTGATTTACGAGCGCAATCGTTGCACGATTTCGGCGGTGAGCGGCGCTTGATTCATAGTGTAGAAATGAATGCCGGGGGCACCGCCATCAATGAGGCGCTGGCAGAGGCTGGTGATCACGTCCGCACCGAAGGCGCGGATGGACGCGGCATCATCCATGAAGCCTTCCATCTTGAGCGCGACCCAGCGCGGAATGTCGATTTGGTCTTTGGCCGCAAAGCGCGCAATCTTTGAGTAGTTGTGAAACGGCATGATGCCGGGCACGATGGGGATGGTGACACCACGTTTGCGCACCTCGTCGACGAAGTGAAAGTAGGCGTCAGCGCTGAAAAAGAACTGGGTGATGGCGGAGTGCGCGCCGGCGTTGGCCTTGGTTACAAAGTTCTTGAGATCGGCCTCGGCATAGCGGCTTTGCGGATGATATTCCGGGTAGGCGGCGACCTCGATTACGAAGTGATCGCCGTGCAGCTCACGGATGAATTTCACAAGATCAGTGGCGTAACTGAAGTCGCCCATCGCGCCCATACCGCTGGGCATATCGCCGCGCAATGCGACGATGCGGCGAATGCCTTTTTCTTTGTAAAGTTCGAGCGTTTCAGCGATGCTCTGTTGGGTCGCGCCGATGCACGATAGATGCGGTGCCGCATGAAATCCGGCATCGATAATTTCGAGCACGGTGGACAGCGTTTTCTCGCGCGTTGAGCCGCCTGCGCCGTAGGTGACGCTGAAAAACTCAGGGTTGAGTGCGCCCAGTTGCTGCGTGACCGCACGCAGCTTTACCGCGCCTTCCGGCGTGTTCGGCGGGAAAAATTCAAAGGAAATGTTGTTCATTTTTCAGTAGTTTTCTTTATTTTCTTTGGCTTGCTCGTTGCTGCTGCGCGAAGTGCAGCGCCCCAAGCAAGGTCAGCCCACGGGCGCATCAGCGCCGCAGACTCCATGGCCTCGGGCGGCACCGTGTAATAGTTCATCGAGCTGGTTTTTTTTGCTGTGACATAGACAAAAATTTGACAACCTACCTGCTCAAAAGCAGCCCGCGTTTCGTCGTCCACTTTGAGCCACAACTGATCCATTGCGATGATGGCAAATGTCTTCCCGTCGATTGAAAAACTGATGCCCCCAAACATGCGCTTCGATGCGATGCCCGCGACGCCCGCGTGCGGTGAAAGCGTGTCGAGCAGTTCGAGGCAGTAGTCGCGAAATTCGTCTGCTGCTGCTCTGCTCGGTTTGCTCATAGTTTCTTCGCCGACTCTGCGTAAACGAAAAATTCACGATTGCCGTCGGTGCCGGTGATGGCGCTGTCGAAGTAGTCGAGCACGCGCAACCCTGCTTGCGCACAGGCGTTGCGTATCGTCGTTTCCACAACAGCGTAAAGCGAAACATCACGCACGATTCCGCCTCGCGCAAGGTTATCGGCACCCACCTCAAATTGCGGTTTAACGAGACTCAGCACGCGGCCCTTTGCAGTCAACAGCGCAGGCCATTGCGGTAATACTTTGGTGAGTGAAATAAAGGAAACGTCGGCGACGATCAGGTCAAAACCAAGCGTGAGATCGTCCTTGTAGGAGCAGCTTGCCGCGACCTTCGGAGTTGGGACGGCAAGGTCGCGGCAAGCCGCTCCTACAAGTACCGATTTGTCAAGCGTTCGCGCATTGATCCCCTCGATGCACGTCACCCGCGCATCCGCCCGCATACGTGCATGCAACTGATCGTGCCCCACATCCACACCCACGACATGCGCCGCGCCACGTTGCAACAGGCAATCGGTGAAACCACCCGTTGATTGCCCAACATCGAGGCAGTGAAAGTGCGCAACATCAAGTCCGACGTGCGCCAACGCGCCATCCAATTTGAGCCCGCCACGCGACACAAAGCGATCCAGGTCGCTGGCTTCGATTTCGAGCGAAATATCCTCCGCTACAGACGCGCTAGCTTTGCTCAGCGCGACGCGCGAGCACCCTTCGCGGGCGAACACATGGCCCGCCGCAATCAGCCGCTGCGCAGCCGTGCGCGAGGGCGCAAGCCCCCGCTCAACGAGGAGCACATCAGCACGCATACATTCAGATTATCCGAGATTATTCATTAGGTTACTGAGCGGCAAATCTCAGTCCGGAGAGCGTGCGGAAACCGATTTCTTTGACGCAGATTTCGCTGATTTCACAGATGAGCACAGATTTTTTCTGAAAACTCCGTAACGAAAAATCTGCGTAAATCTGCGTAATCTGCGTAATCTGCGTCAAAAAAATTCCAATGAAAAATCTCAGATTATTTGGATTTTTTGCCGAACGGAATAATCATGGCTAATGCCCACGAAATCAAGCCGTACAGCAGACCACCGAACACGGCAGCCCAAAAGCCGTCGACGGAAAATCCGTTGAGCAGTTTGCCCACCATCCAGAACAGCAAGCCGTTCAGGACGAGATAGAAAAAACCCAGCGTGAGCACGGAGATCGGCAGCGTGAGCAGGGTCAACACCGGACGAATCAGCGTGTTCACAAAGCCCAGCGCGAACGCGGCGATCAGTGCTGAGAGGAAATTCGTTACGTGAATCGTCGGCAGCAAATATGCGACCGCCATTAGGGCCACAGCGTTGAGTAGCCAGACGATGAGTAAGCGAATCATGGTGTTCTTTCGTGCGTTAGTCAGCGTCCAACGCCGTTCGGGCTGAGCCCGTCGAAGCCTTCGTGCTCAAGCGCCGACCCTTCGACGGGCTCAGGGTGAACGGTCAGTGGGGCAGACAGAATTGCGTGGGCGAGATATTGCCCACGCGATGTTCAGCCGCTTAGTACCGGTACG
>JAYWHV010000260.1:0-9737 GCA_043777615.1 Burkholderiales bacterium
ATTACGTACCGCCAAGTTGTCCGCCATCGCGCCGCTCCAGAGTCTCAATATCGCGCAATCTCGCATAAAAATTGCTGCCAAGCCTTGCGTACGGCCTGAGCTCAAGGTGTTTGAGCACATCAATGCGGTGGTTCAGGCCGCGTTTCTCGCCGACGTACACACGCTCATCAATATGCACCTGCACGACCTCACCCATGACCCACGTGCTGCGTCCGAGCGCAATACCCTCACGCAGCACACACTCGTACGCAATGGGCACGCCCTCGACGCGTGGTGGTTTCACTCGCGTTGACGCCGCAGGCTTGAGCCCAGCATGCGCAAACTCGCTCTCGCCATGCGGCAACGGATCGCTCGAACGCACCATCGGTTCGGCCAGAAATTCCGGCACGATGTTGATCACGAATTCCTTCGTCTCACGAATATTCGCCCACGTGTCCTTGAGTTCATAGTGCTCGTTCGTGCGATCCTCGCCGCGCGGCCCGCAGCTAAATCCCAGGATGGGTGGGGTCGCCGAGCACACATTGAAAAAGGAATACGGTGCGAGATTCGTCCGGCCGCTGGCGTCGATGCTCGACACCCAGGCAATGGGTCGCGGAATGATCGCGTCGCGCAGCACCAGATACATCTCATCGGGCGTGAAATCAGCGGGTGAAAGAGAAATTGTGCTCATTGGTTATTGCAGTAAAAATTGCTTGACGGAATTGATGGTTGGTTCGTCCATGATCATCGGCGCGTGACCGGTGTGGGCAATCGTGATGGCCCGTGCATCGGGATGCGTCGCCACCATTTTTTCAAGCGTTGCCGCACTCAGCAGATCAGAATTCACGCC
The DNA here is from genome assembly GCA_043777615.1 of Burkholderiales bacterium. GTDB lineage: Bacteria > Pseudomonadota > Gammaproteobacteria > Burkholderiales > Casimicrobiaceae > Casimicrobium. The sequence continues at coordinate 830 of JAYWHV010000260.1, forward strand.
ACGCAGGATCAGCATCGGCTGTTTGATCGCGCCCCATAACGGCCACATATCGGCAGCCGTCTGCTTCAGACCCGCGCGGAACGCATCACCGATTTTGGGATCGGTCTTGAATTCCCATTGCCCATCGGCGCGCTCCTGAACGGAGGTTTTCACCATGTGATGCTTCTGTTCGTCGGTCAACGGGCCGAAAGTCGCATTGATCGGCTGGATGGCTTCAAACAGCGCCATATAGGTGGGGAACAACGGAGTTTTTCCGACATACGACGCGATGCGATCCAGCGACACGCGCTCGATCACAGGGCCGATATCGTTGATCACGAAGCGACGCAATTTCGAGCCCGGAGTCGCGGCCATCACCATGCCGATCAAGCCCCCCATCGAGGTGCCAACCCAGTCGTACTCCTGCACGCCAAACTCGATCAACATCGCGTTGATTGCCTGAACGTAGTGCGGAATTGTGTAGTGATCGGCACTGGCAAACCAGTCGCTCTCACCGCGGCCCGGCACGTCGGGGCAGAGCACACGGTAGTCGCTGGCAAGCGCATCGGCCAGCACATCAAAGTCGCGACCATTGCGCGATAGCCCGTGCACACAGACAGCAACGCGGGAATTTTTTTCGTCTCCCCATTCATGAACCGCCATGTGCTTGAGCACGCCGTCAACAGGAAAGGCGACGTTGGATCGTCGATGCGGTTTTGGAATCACAAAAGCTCCAGATCAGAAAATAAAACCCCATCGCGGTCGGCGTAACACCAGTCGCCCGGCTGGATCGTAACGCCACTAAATGCCAGCGGCACATCGAAGCTGCCCGCGCCCGTCTTTTTGCTTTTTACGGGACAAGTGCCCAGCGCGCGAACGCCAATCGCGCAGGCATCAATCTCGTCGGCATCACGTATCGGCGCGTTGAGCACCACTCCCGCCCAGCCGTTTTGCTCCGCTAACTTGCCGAGATTGCCGCCAAGCAGCGCGCATCGCAACGATGCCCCGCCATCGACGATCAGCACCCGTCCGCCGCCTTCGCTTTCTACGGCGCTGCGCACGAGCGAATTGTCTTCAAACACTTTCAACGTCTTGACCGGGCCGCTGAAGCTGACGTGTTTACCGTAGCGGCGAAAGGTTGCTGCGAGCACGCGCAAACTTCCGTCAGCGAGCTTCGGTTCGTTCGCGTCGCAAAGGTCGGTGGTTGCTGGCATGCGAAATTGGGAAAGATGCAATGAGCAAAGCATACTGGTTCGGCGCCGATCCAACGTGGCCGGGTTCAGCTTGCCGCCCCCATCAATACAATCTGGCCATGAGCATTTCCAATCCGTCCCGGCTGGCCTTAATCGCTGCGGTCGCTGCCAACGGCATTATCGGGCGTAACGGCACGATGCCGTGGCATCTCTCAGCCGATCTCAAATATTTCAAGGCGTTGACATCAGGCAAACGCATCATCATGGGGCGGCGCACCTGGGAGGCGTTCCCAAGGCCGCTGCCGAATCGTGAACATGTGGTGGTTTCGTCGCAGGCACTTGCTTTGCCAGAAGGCGCGCGCCTTGTACGTTCGCTGCACGAGGCCCTTGCGCTATCTGCGCCCGCCGAAACGCCAGTGTTTGTGATTGGTGGCTACGGGATGTACCGCGAAGCGCTGGCTCTGGTGGACGATTTGTTTCTGACCGAAATCGAGGCCGATGTTGAGGGTGACGCATCGTTCCCGGCTTGGGATCGCTCCCAATTTCGCGAAAGTTCACGCGAGCGACATCGCGCGTCGTTACAACCGGATGGCCCAGAAGTGAATTTGTCCTGGGTTCACTATATCCGCGCATGACGACCGAAACGAGCGCAGCGGATCGCGTCGCATCACGAGCTGCGTTTCGTGCGGGCGTCATGGAGTGCCTGACGCTGATCCCGTCGTATGTGCCGTTTGGCCTCGTTTGTGGCGTCGCGGGTGTGCAGGCGGGGCTCGGCGAATGGGGCGCCGTCGCGCTTTCGGCGTTTGCATTCGCGGGCTCTTCACAGGCGGTGCTCACGCAGTTTTTGTCAGGCGGTGCGCCGCTGATAATCGCGGTGCTTTCCGGGCTGGTCGTTAATTTGCGCATGGCGGTGTATAGCGCCGCGATCTCGCAGCGGATTGCTGGCGCGAGCCGTAAAGAGCGCGTGCTCTGGGCTGCGTTTCTTGTCGATCAAACATTCATCTCGAACGAAACGCGGCATCAGCGCGGCGAATATGTGGAGCATCCGCTCGCCTTTTATCTCGGCTGCGCGTTCACGCTCTGGCCGTGGTGGGTGCTGATGAACGCGATTGGCGCGTTTGCGGGCGCTAAATTGCCGACCAGCTGGCAGCTTGATTTCACGATTCCGCTGTCGTTTGTGGCGATGGTGGTGCCGCTGCTCAAGTCACGCGGGCAAATCCTCGCGGCGATTGCGGGCGGGGTTGCTGGCGTATTGCTCTATGCGATGCCGCTCAAAACAGGGCTCATCGTGGCCTGTGTGCTCGGCACCTGCGTCGGCATGCTGGTGGACACGATGCTTGCAAAGCGCCCTGCGTCGACCGGAGCGACACGATGAACTGGGGCAGTTTCGGCACGCTCGACGGTTGGCTCGCGATTGTGGGTCTGGCGATCGGCACGTTCGCCATTCGCTATTCATTCATCGGTTTGCTCGCCGGACGAAAATTGCCGCCGCGCTTTGAGCGTGCGTTGCAGTTAGCCGTTCCCGCGATTTTTGCGGCGCTCGTGGTGCCGCTCATTTTGTTGCACGCGGGCGAGTTCAATTTGCAGCTTCGCTGGCCGCATATCGTCGCCGCGCTGGTCACCGGCATTTATGCCTGGTGGCGCGGCGGCATGCTGATTCCGCTGGTGATTGGCATGACGACGCTGCACGGATTGTTGTGGTTTGTCGGGTAGCAGCTTTTGCCTGAAAGCACCGATGCATTGGGGCTAGGCGGTGAAATGGATTCTAGTCGACAATATACGAATTGAGCTCCTACCCCAGATGCAGCGGCGGTTACAGCACAAAGCTGATAGCCACTAAACCGGCGTATGATTTCTCAAAAAAGGAATGATTCGCTCGATCAGAACGGGCAACACGCCAAGGTCGTGGCCCATGCCATCAATCTCGCTGTACTCGCTCCCGACGACTTTTTTCGCGGTGTCTTCACCGTGCTTGAGCGGCACCAGCGGGTCATCTTTGCCGTGAATCACAAGCGTCGGCACCGTGATCTTCTGCACCTCGTCGCTGCGATCGCCTGAGGCCATGATCGCCCCCATCTGCTTAATCGTGCCCGCCGGATAAAACGAGCGATCAAACGACTCGCCGATGCGCTGTCGCACCTCCGCTTCGACCATTGGATATTTCGGGCTGCCGATCACCGCGAGCACTTTTACGAAGTGCTCGATGATGTCCTCGCGTTTGCGACTTTTCGGGCGCGCGATCAAAGCCAACGCGGCGCGCGGCGTCGCTTGCGGCAAACCTCGCGCACCGGTCGTGCTCATGATGCTTGTGAGCGAGTGCACGCGATCCGGGTGATGGCTCGCGAGTCCCTGCGCGATCATGCCGCCCATCGACACGCCGATCACGTGACAGCGGGTGATGTTCAGCGCATCGAGCACGCCGCGCGTGTCCTCCACCATGTCGCGCAACGTGTAGTCTGCGCGGATCGCCATGCCCAGGCGGTGTTTGAGGCCCATCCAGACGAGGTTCGGCGGCTTGGACGTTGTCTTGTGCGACAAACCAATGTCGCGATTGTCTAGCCGTACAACGCGATAGCCTGCGTCGGTCAGCGCCTTGATGAACGCCGGAGGCCATGCAGTCAGCTGCATGCCCAGACCCATGATGAGGAGCACCGCGGGCGCGCCGTCGGGGCGTCCAGGCTCGTTGATTTCGACCTCAAATTCGAGGCCGTTTGCGCTGACTTTCACTGTTAGGACGCGTTAACCGAACAGAAAGCGGGCGGCCATCGGCGGCGCAAATGCGCGCCACGCACCGGTCGGCTGCGCCAGACGATCAGCGATCACGTACCACGCGGCCGGGTTCGCGCCGATGCCCAAATGGCTGGCAAAAATTTCAATATTTTCGATGGCCGAATTCTTCGCATCAGGCTTCTGAATGCTCGCGGGCCAGGCGACAACACCGTCAGTTTTTGAGTACAAACTGGTGAACGGCACGGGCGGTGCTTCGGCAATCGCACGCAGCATGATTTCATCCGGCAGCGTCTCACCCGAGAGCATTGAATAGACGCGCCATGCGTTCGTCGAGCGCGGACTCTGCGCGAAGGGCGTCCCCAGCGTGATGACATTACGCACGGCCTTGGGCGCCAGTTTTGACATTTCGCGCGCATACACGCCGCCAAGGCTCCAACCGATCAGCGAAACCGGTTGTTTGGTGTCTTTGTAGACTGCCTCCAGTTGCTCCTGCATGCGGTTGAGCACGCCGACGCGAGGGCCGCGATTCATGCCCTGATACCAGCCATGCACCTCATAGCCCAAATCTTTCAGGAAGGCACGCAGCGGCTGCGTCGAAGCGTCGCCCGCAGCCAGACCTGGGTAGACGATGACATGCTGAGTCGCCTCCGGCGCCGGACGCGGCCATGAGCCCATCATCTTGAGCATCGGCCAAGCTGCGAGCGCGACGCCCCACTCCCATGGGGCTCGCGCTTCAAGCGCCATCAGGAAGGGGTTCGGAGCTTTTTCGTTATTGGATGGATTGCGCACAGTGATTCGACGGATAGTGTTCCGGGCTGATCTTAGCGGGAGGCGTTTGAGTCAATGCTCAAACGCTGCGGGATTTCTTGGTCGACGGCGTCTTGCCCGAAGTCTGGTTTGCGGGTTTACGTTTTGCCGCGGCTTTGACTGTCACTTTGGGCGCGGTTTTCACAGCAACTTTCGCGACGGTACCTGCCTTTGCCTTCGGTGCTGTTTTAGCCACAGGGCGGGCCGCCTTTGTGGCAGGCAGCCGAGGGTTTGCAGCAATTTCGAGGACCTCACCGCGCTCCTTTTCAATGGCCACCTTCGCCTCTGCGAGCGCGACCAGCTCATCGAAACCACCGGCAATCGCGTTGGCGAAATCAGGTAAATCGGGCACAGCTTCCTTGCAAGCGATGATGCCGAAATCGATCCGTCCGCAATACGTCTGCACCGTAATGTTCAGCGCCAGACCATGCGTAATGATCGACACTGGAAAGAAGGTCTTCATCTGCGCACCGGCCAGGTACAGCGGTACCTGCGGCCCCGGTACGTTGCTGATCGCCACGTTGGCAACCGGTGGCAAGCGCTCCATCAATTTGGTGCTCGCTACCGCCGCATTCAGGCGCGACACCATGAGCGGCGCCAGCAGGCCAGGGTAGTCCGTTGGCAGAACACTCTTCAAACTCTTGAGCGATTCCTTGATCTTGTTGGTCGAGGTGAGGATGGCCGTCCAGCGCTTTGCCGCATCACCATGATTGGTACCCAATTCGGCAAGCACCATCGACGCCTGATTATTGAGATCCTTGTTGCTCTCTTCGCGCAGACTCACGGGCATCGCCGCGACCAGCGTTTTCTTCGGCAACGCGTTATGCGACTTCAGGTAGGAGCGCAGCGCCGAGGCGCAGACAAATAGCACGCCGTCGTTGACCGACCCGCCCAGCACCTTCGCGGCGGCGCGCGTTTCGGCGAATGACAGCGTGGCCGTCGAGAAATTGCGCTTTGCCGAAATGTTGACGTTGAACGGAGTGCGGGGCGCAAAATTGAACGGGACTTTGCGACTGGACACCGCTTTCTTGAGCATGGGCGACGCCGCCTGCGCGACAGCACTCGCCAGACTCGGCAAGGACTTGGCGATTTTTGCGTATTGCGCGAGCGAATTGGAGAATGCGGCACCAATCATCTCGCCGATTTTCATGCTGGTTTTTGGCGGCGCAGCACGCACGACAGCTGGCGGCACTTCGCGAGGGATCGCCGACAAATCGAGAATGGAGTTGGCCAGCACAATGCCGCCCTTTCCATCAAGTGCGGCATGATGCACTTTGCCGTAAAAGCCAATTTCACCGGTCTTGAGTCCCGAGAACACCGTGAACTGCCACAACGGCTGTGAACGGTCGAGCAGTCGCGCATGCTCCTTGGCCACGGCTGCCTCAAGCTGTCGCATCGTGCCGGGCTTTGGAATTGAAATGTGCTGAACGTGATAGTCGAAATCGACTTCGTTGACATGCTCCCAGTGCGGATGCCCAAGTCCGTACTGCTGATGGGCCAGCACATTGGTGAAGATCGGCGCAAGATGCAGCCGCTTCTTCAGATGGCTGACGACCGCAGCATCGAAATCGTGTTTGAGCTCGGCAGGCACATCGTACACGCACAAACTAGCGACGTGCATCGGCTGTTCCGGCGTCTCCAGATAAAGAAACGACGCATCGAGCCCGGACAATGACTTTGCCATATTGCTATCCTCCTTGGACGTGAGGATAGACGATTGCGATCAGTTTTTCTCTCACGGCGCGCGCCGAATGCGCTGCTCGCTTAAACGCAGCGCCCGCCATCCACTTCAAGGCAGGCACCTGTGATGAATTCTGCTTCGTCACTGGCGAGGAATAGCGCGGCATTGGCAATGTCCTTCGGCGTGGATAGTCGTCCGAGCGGAATCGACGCCGTGAACAACGCACGTTTCTCGGGCGTGTCCTCTCCCATAAAAGTCGCGAGCAACGGGGTTTCGCCGGCCACTGGGTTGATGCAGTTCACGCGAATTTTGTCTTTCGCCAACTCAACGGCCATGGATTTACTGGTCAAAATCACCGCGCCTTTTGAACCGTTGTACCAGGTCAAGCCGGGTCGTGGCCGAACTCCCGCGGTCGATGCAATCTGTACAAAGCAGCCGCCGTGCTGTGAACGAAACACCGGCACCACGTACTTCGCTGAGAGGTAAATTGACTTCACATTGGTGGCATACACACGATCAAACTCGGCTTCATCGACCTCAAGCATCGGCTGATTCTTGTGCGAAACACCGGCGTTGTTCACGACGATATCGATGCGCCCAAACGCGACCAGCGCCGCGCTGACCAGCTCGTCCCAGTCTGCGGCCTTTGAAACGTCTGCCTGCTGTGCCACGACTGGAGGCGCGCCCGACGCCTGTGCCACCGCCTGCAACTGTGTGGCCGCGTGCTCAGCCGCTGCGCCTTTCACGTCCACCAGCATCACGCCGCAGCCTTCCTGCACGAAGCGCACCGCGATCCCGTAACCAAATCCCTGTGCGCCGCCGGTGATGACGGCTACCTTATCTTTGAGTCTCATATTGCTCTCCTTTGCTTTGAATCCATGCTAGCCGGTACCGGGGCGTACTTCGCATGAATTGGGAACTGGAATTCCGAAGCGTCTACCCGTGCTTGATCACAACTGTTTTCATGACGCTGAACCCGTACAAAGCCTCAAAACCCTTCTCGCGCCCATAGCCTGAGGACTTGACGCCGCCAAACGGCAGCTCAACGCCGCCGCCAGCCCCGTAATTGTTGATGAACACCTGACCGCTTTTGACAGCCCTTGCCATGCGCATTCCCCGGCTGCCGTTTTCTGTCCAGACGCCCGCGACTAGTCCGTATTCGGTGGCATCGGCCAGGCGTAAAGCATCGGCCTCATCCTTGAACGACATCGCGGCGAGCACGGGGCCGAAGACTTCGTCTTGCGCGAGTTTTGCGCCAGGCGGTACGTCAGCGATCAGCGTGGGCCGAGCGTAGAAGCCAGACGCCGGGGCTTCAGGCGCGATGCTGCCCTGGGCAATGGTTCGCAGGTGTCCAGAATTGGCATCGCTCAAAAACCCATTCACCCGCTCCAGCTGATTCGCACGAATCAACGGGCCGACGTCCAGATCCATTGCGGCCGGGCCGACCTTGAGTGCTTTGACACGCTGGCCGACGGCTTCGAGCACTTGTTCATACGCGCTCGCCTCCACCAGCAAGCGCGAGCCGGCGCTGCAAGTCTGTCCGGCGTTTTGAACAATGGCATTGACGATGACCGGGACTGCTTCGTCGAGATTAGCGTCGGCGAAGACGATTTGCGGGCTCTTGCCGCCCAGTTCCAGCGTGACGGGGACGTGCCGTTGCGCTGCGCTTTGCGCGATGATCGTGCCGACTCGGGCGCTGCCGGTAAAGCTGATGTGATCGATGCCCACTGCGTCTGCCAATGCTTGCCCTGCTTCGTGACCGTAACCGGTGACGATATTGAGTGCGCCTTCGGGGAAGCCGCACGCAGCTGCGAGTTCGGCAATGCGCAGCAAGGAAAGGCAGGCGTCCTCCGCAGGCTTCACGACGCATGCGTTACCCGCTGCGAGCGCGCCACCCACCGAGCGGCCGAAGATCTGCATTGGATAGTTCCACGGGATGATGTGGCCGGTCACACCATGTGGTTCGTAGAAGCTCATCACCGCGAAACCCGGCGTGTATGGAATCGTGTCACCGTGCAGCTTGTCGCAGGCTCCGGCGTAGTATTCGAAGTAGCGCGCGACTGCTGTCGCGTCAGCTTTCGCCTGCTTGACCGGTTTGCCGCAATCGCGCATTTCGAGATCTGCCAGCTCGTCGTGATGCGCGAGGATTGCTTCAGAGAGCTTGTGCAGCAGACGCCCGCGCTCCATCGGCGCGAGGCGGCTCCACGTGCCTCCGTCTGCGGCTTTACGCGCGGCGGAGATGGCCTTGCGAATATCTTCGGCGTTGCCACGCGCGAGATGCGCGAAAACCTGACCGTCGCTCGGATCAAGCACAGATATCAATTCTTCCGAGCTACCGGCTACCCGTGCGTTGTTGATGAAGTGAGAAGTCATGTCGATTGAATTCGTGGTCGAAGATTGAAGGCTGCGCACGCGATAATGAGATTGTGGCTGCGCATGGCGCGTCATGAGAATAACCGAGGCTGATTTGAACGCTGCAATCGAAACCCAATTTCCAGACATTCGCGCCTGGCGGGAT
>JAYWHV010000261.1:0-9703 GCA_043777615.1 Burkholderiales bacterium
AGCCCGATGTTCAGGGCTCGGCGTGCATGACCAACTGTGCGCCCAAGGTTGTCATCAGCAGCCGCCTGCCTGACTTCGCACGCAATGCGCATGGCGATATTTCGGCGCAAAACCGCGTGCTTGGCGGTCTACGCGGTGCCGACACACTGCGCCCGGCTCCCACCGAATTTGTCACGCTGGCGGCACGTGCCGGCAAAGGCGCAACAGGCGCAGCGGCACCCGCCGCCGCAGCTGTGGAGCCAGCAAAACTGGCCGCGCAGCACGCGTGCCTCGCCTGCCATGGAATTGCCAACAAAATCGTCGGTCCTGCGTTGATTGATGTGCATAAAAAGTATGCCGCGCAGAAGTCGGATGCGGCCAAACTGCTGGTTGTTCGCATCAAATCCGGCGGGTCTGGCGCCTGGGGAAGCATCCCGATGCCCGCGCAGGACCACGTGCCCGACGCAGACATTCGGGCCATTGCCGAATGGATTGCCGCCGGAAAGTTTCAGTAACAGGGCAGCGTTCGGGTAAACCGAACTGCCTGAAGCGAGTCAAATCCTAAAATGTCATCATTCACACATCAACGGAGGATCATCAAGTGATAACCATCAACTACACGCGTCGGACCGCGCTCAAATCGGGCGGATCGATGGCGGTCATCGCTGCTGCGATCAGCGCAGGCGTATTGCCAGTCACCGCGTTCGCGGCAGACTGGAACAAGGCGGCCTTCGATGCCAAAAACATGAACGACGTCATCAAGGCCATGGGCGGGTCGGCGGCTGAAAAGTCCGGCGATATCGTCATTACGGCTCCGGACATCGCTGAGAACGGCGCCGTGGTGCCGATCGCAGTAGCCAGCAAAATCCCGAACACGCAGTCCATCTCGATTCTGGTGGAAAAAAATCCGTCCAGTCTGGCGGCCGAATTCGACATCCTTGCAGGCACGGAAGCGAACGTCGGAACACGCGTGAAAATGGGGCAAAGCTCCAACGTGCATGCGGTCGTTAAAGCGGGTGGCAAGTATTACGTCGCCACTAAAGAAGTCAAAGTCACTCTCGGTGGGTGTGGAGGTTAATCATGGCAGATCCGATGCGCATTCGCGCCCAACTCAAAGACGGTGGCATCACCGAAGTTCGCGTCCTCATGGCGCACATCATGGAAACCGGCCAGCGCAAGGACAGTGCGGGCAATGTGATTCCCGCGCATCACATCCAGATGGTGACCGCGACATGGAACGGCAAGCCCGTTCTCTCGGCGCAATTCGGGCCTGCTGTATCGCAAAATCCGGTCATGAATTTCAGCTTCAAGGGCGGCGCCAAGGGCGACAAGGTCATCGTCAGCTGGACTGATACCAAGGGCGACAAGCGAAGCGACGAAGCCGTCATTTCGTAGCATTGCGCCATCCCCTCACCCGCGTTGCGGGAGAGGGAGTCAGAACAAGGAGGTCACTTGAAAATAAAATTCATCGCAGCGCCGATTGCCACGCTGCTGGCAACGCTTGCATTCCCTCTCGTTGCGCAGGACGCGCAAAAGCAGATCGAGCGTTATCGCGAATTGCTCGCTGACGGCAACCCCGCTGAGCTGCTCGAAATGCGTGGCGAAGATTTGTGGAAGCAAAAGCGCGGCCCCAAAAACGCGTCGCTGGAGGCCTGTGACCTGGGCCTTGGCGCGGGCAAAGTGGCTGGCGTGAACGCCGTGCTGCCGCGCTATTTCCCGGACGTCGACCGCGTGATGGATCTTGAATCTCGCATCGTGCACTGCGAAGTGACATTGCAGGGGTTCACTATGGCGGAGCTGACCAAGCGGCCGCATTCGCTCGCACAGTCCGAGCGCCAGACCGATCACGAGGCGCTTACGGCTTATGTCGTTGGCCAATCGCGCGGTGCCAAAGTGAACCTGCCGCAGAGCCACCCGAAAGAGCGCGAATCCTTTCTGCGCGGCGAAAAAATGTTTTTCTTTAAGGGCGGTCCGTACGACTTCGCCTGTGCGACGTGTCACGGCGTCGACGGTCAGCGCATTCGACTGCAGGACTTGCCAAATTTTCAGAAGGCCGACAACGCGCAGCGCGCATTTACCACCTGGCCCGCGTACCGCGTGAGCCAGGGTGCGATGCGCACGATGCAATGGCGGCTGCTCGACTGCTTCCGCCAGCAGCGCCTGCCCGAGCTCGAGTTCCTGTCGCCCGCGTCGATTGATCTAATCACCTACATGGGCGTCAAGGGCAAAGACGGCATCATGGACGCGCCTGCGATCAAGCGATAAGGAATGACGATGAAGCTCAAAATTTTCCCTCTTGCTGCGGTTGCGTTGGCGCTGATCACCGGTGGTTGCGCAACGATGCAGCCCGGCCCCACTGCGGCCGATACATCGCGTGAAGTCGAATCGCTTTCGCGGAGATTCCCACCCGGCGCGAAGGCCCCCACCGACGCTGAAATCGTCGCTTTGCTCAAAGCGTCGTTCAAGGATTCGCCGTCGGCAAAACTGGATCGCCTCGATCAAACGCCGTTGCAAATGGCCTGCACCGAAGCCTCGCGCAGTGGAAAACCGCTCGAGGAAAAGGTACGCGACGGCCTGCAGGCAGCGGCACTCGCCTCGGTCAAATATCCAGCTGACGGCAAATACCTCGGCGACTGGAAACGTGGCGAAGCGATCGCCCAAAACGGTCGCGGTTTGCAGTTCTCGGATGCGCCGGGTGCGGTCGCAGGCGGCAACTGTTATGCCTGTCACCAGATCGACAAGAAAGAAATCGCGCACGGGAACATTGGTCCGTCTTTGACCGGGTACGGAAAATTGCGCGGCCAGACGGAACCCATCGTGAAGTACACCTGGGCGCGCATCTGGAACAGCCATTCGTTCAATGCCTGCGCGAATATGCCGAGGTTTGGTGATGCGGCAATATTGACGGAGGCGCAGATCAAGGATGTGATGGCGCTGCTGCTGGATCCCGAATCGCCGGTGAATCAGTAATCACTGTTCGTGGTGAGCTCGTCGAACCATGACGCCGTTTTGTCCCCTCTCCTCTCGCGGGAGAGGGCTAGGGTGACGGGGCGCGTGGAATGATGTGGTTCGTCCGCCACCGCCTCATTTCGCCTGAAGGCGAGTCACTTTTGGCATTGCCCAAAAGTAACCAAAAGGCTAGCCCCTGCACCCCGCTTCTCCCTCCGGTGCTCGCAACGGGCGGGACGCGTCAACGGCACACGAAAGCTTCGCTAGCGCTACGCACAGTGTGTGCCGACGACGCATCTACGACCGCCCGTTGCTCCGCTCCTCGGCGCGGGCTGAAGGGGCGGTTGGTTGGGCAACAGCTTTTTGCTGAACGCCTTATCGCATATGGGCATAGACCCGTAAAACTACGTTTATCGAATTGCGGCACTTTTGGCACTCATGCCTATATGCAATGGGTATTTCATGAAAAAGCTGTGAGTGGTCAGGCTGAAAACATCCGGGCTGCGTTGCCAAGTTATTCGGAGGTTGTGCTGTGTTAGCGATCAATACCTTTCAGGCGTTCGCTGATAGATGGATTGCAACGGAAGATCGGGTACCGCTACCTTTGTCACGACTAGCCCAGTTGGAAGACGCGCTGGGGGTGACGTTGCCTGCAACATACAAATCATTTTTGATGACAGTTGGTCCAGTGTTAGTACCGATTGCTCTCCTCGATAGCATCGTAGACCAGCGTCTTGACGTTACTGACGTTCAGGAGTTCTACGGGGTTGAGACTGCTGTTTCAGTAACTCGAGATTGGCGACGCAACGGGCTGCCCGACGAGTTCTATGCAATTGCCTGTGATTGCATGGGAAATCAATACTGCCTGCCGATTCAAGACCCTGGCGAGGAAATGGTCGACAACCCAAATGTCTGGTTTTTCGACCATGAGGAGGGCGAAGCTTACGACTTAGATGTTCAGTTTTCCGACTGGATCCAGCGGTATGCTGACATTGAAAGCACAGAAAGGTAGTTTCGTAGGGTTGGCACTCCTTGCGCACCGTCAGGTTGCAAGTCCACCCTATTTTGAGTGCTGAGTTTTGGTGGTCACGGGGTGCCCACCCTACGGCTCGCTGCGGGCGAAAACTGTACTTGCCAACCCATCTTGATCAATCGACCAACCCCCTCACCCTAACCCTCTCCCACGAGGGGAGAGGGGACTAGAACCACCGCTCCCATGACGGGAGTGAGGACAGAAAGTAAACATGCAACGACGTGAATTCCTGAATCTCCTGGCCATCGCTGCCGCAGCAGGCGCAGCCCTGGATTCCAAAGCGTTGCTGGCCGCTACCGGGCCGGCGAATTTCTATGACCTGCCGCGTTTCGGTAACGTGCATCTAATGCACTTCACCGACTGTCACGCGCAGTTACAGCCGATTTACTTCCGCGAACCGAGCGTGAATCTTGGCTACAACTCGGCGCTGAATCAGGCACCGCATCTCGTGGGCGAGCACCTGCTCAAGGCGTTCAAAATGCCGCGCGGCACTCGCAACACTTACGCGTTCACGTATCTCGATTTTGAAGCGGCGGCGAAGGCCTACGGCAAGGTCGGCGGCTTTGCGCACATGGCGACGCTGATCAAGCAGTTGAAGGCTTCGCGGCCCGGTGCGCTGCTGCTCGACGGCGGCGACACGTGGCAGGGTTCGGCCACCGCCCTCTGGTCGAACGGGCAGGACATGGTCGACGCGTGTCTGGCGCTCGGCGTTGACGTGATGACGGCGCACTGGGAGTTCACACTCGGCGCGAAGCGCGTGCAGGAAATTGTCGAAAAGGACTTCAAAGGCAAGGTCGATTTTGTTGCGCAGAACGTGAAGACCACGGACTTTGAAGACCTCGTTTTCAAGCCGTACACGATGCGCGAAATGAACGGCGTTCCGGTCGCGATCATCGGGCAGGCGTTCCCGTACACGCCGATTGCCAACCCGCGCTACATGACGCCGGACTGGAGCTTTGGCATTCGCGAAGACGATATGCAAAAGACCGTCGACGAGGCGCGCACGAAGGGTGCGAAGGTCGTCGTACTGCTGTCGCATAACGGCATGGATGTGGACTTGAAGCTCGCGTCGCGCGTGCGTGGCATCGACGCGATTTTGGGTGGTCATACGCATGACGGCGTGCCTGGCGCGATTCCGGTGAAGAACCCGGGCGGCACGACGCTGGTGACCAACGCAGGCAGCAACAGCAAGTTCCTCGGCGTGCTCGATTTCGACGTGAAAGACGGCGCGATTCGCGACTTCCGCTACAAGCTGTTGCCGGTCTTCTCAAATTTGCTTCCGGCCGATCCGGCGATGCAGGCGCTCATCACCAAAATGCGCGCGCCGTACGAGGCGAAGCTCAGCGAAAGGCTCGCGACGACCGACGCCATGCTCTATCGTCGCGGCAATTTCAACGGCAGTTTCGACCAGCTCATTCTCGATGCGCTGATGGAAACCAAAGGCACCGAAATCGCTTTCTCGCCGGGCTTCCGCTGGGGCACGTCGCTCTTGTCCGGGCAGGCGATCACGCGCGAACATTTGATGGATCAAACCGCCATCACCTATCCATACACTACCGTCACCGATATGAGCGGCGAGATGATCAAGACGGTGCTCGAGGATGTCGCCGACAACCTGTTCAACCCCGATCCTTACTATCAGCAGGGCGGCGACATGGTGCGCGTTGGCGGCCTGCAATACACGATCGACCCGCTCGGCGCGCAGGGCAAACGCATCAGCGACATGCGGCTCGACGGTACGCTGATTGAGGCGTCGAAAACGGACAAAGTGGCGGGCTGGGCGCCGGTGGCCGAAGCGGCACGTGATGCTGCAATTGCCAACAAGACCGAGCCGATTTGGGAGACAGTCGAGAGCTGGCTCAAGTCGAAAAAACGCATCACTGCGCGCAAACTCAACATGCCGAAAATCCTGAATACCAAGGGTAATCAGGGCATGGCCTAGAGTATTTGTGATGCATCAGCTTATAGCTAGTAATTCGACTGTACATGGGCTCGACGCGCAAATAATCAAATATCGACTTTTTTGATAATGCGCTCCTAGCCCAAGTGCAGCGGTCGTTTCAGGAAGAAGGTGTAAAGATGAATCGTCGAACTTTCGGACAGGCTTTGGCTCTGGTTTTCATGCCGACGGCCTTCCGCCAGGCCCACGCAGCGGCGATTGGCGACACGATCACGCTGCCTGCGACGACACTCATCGATGGCACCGTTCTCGCCGCCGATCACTGGCGCGGAAAGGTGCTCATCGTTGAGCGCTTCGCCACGTGGTGTCCGTTCTGCAAAGTGCAAAACCCGAAGCTGGAAGCTCTTCTGCGCGCCAACAAGTCAAAGGGGCTCGAAGTGCTCGCGCTATCGATTGACAAGAACGCCGCCGAAGTCCCGAAATACATGAAAGCGCGCGGCTACACGTTCAACGCAGCGTTGATGACGCCGGAGTGGCAAAAGGTGCTCGGTGACATCAAGGGCCTGCCGGTCGTCTGGGTGATCGGTCGTGACGGCAAACTGAAACAGGTCGAAGCAGGCGAGCTGCTCGATGAGGACGTCGCCGAACTTGCGCGCTGGTTATAATTTAGGGCTACGCTTCTCAAGCTGTTCACAAAGCCGGGGTGGCGGAATTGGTAGACGCAGCGGATTCAAAATCCGCCGCTGGTGACAGTGTGCGGGTTCGAGTCCCGCCCTCGGTACCACGTTGGGGCTTCAAGATGTCCCATAACGTGTAGGTGAACAGGCTCAAAGCCCCGTCCGTCGGGGCTTTCGCGTTTCTGGGCGTCCCGTAATGTGTCACTAAAGCGCAGAAAAAAACGGGTATTTGAGCGGGTATCAAAAGCGGGTACATTGAGAAATACCCGCTTTGGAGCTACCCGCAATGGCGCAGAAACTCACTGAACTGGCCGTCAAGAACGCGAAGGCGACCGACAAGGCCCGGAAGATCGCCGACGCCCACGGGCTGTATCTCCACGTCGAACCGACCGGCGCGAAATATTGGCGTTATCGCTACCGCACGCCCGATGGTCGCGAGCGGGTTGCGGCGCTGGGCGTGTATCCGGTCCTGTCGCTGGCAGACGCCCGCAAGGCTCATGCCGATGCACGCAAGGCGCTCGCGGGTGGCGTTGACCCGGTGCAGCACAAGCGGGAAACCAAAGCTGCGGCCCGTGTATCGGCCGAATCCACTTTTGAAGTGCTCGCGCGTCAGTGGCATGACGCGAAGCAGAAAAAGGGAAAGTGGATTGACGACAGCGCGGTGCGCATCATGCGACGCCTCGAAACTCATGTTTTCCCGATGCTGGGCGCGTTGCCGGTTGCAGAAGTGACGGCGCAAAGGGTGCTCGACGCGGTTCAGAAATTGGAGCTCGCAGGCAAGCACGAAACCGCCTCACGGTGCCTCGAATACACACGGGGCGTGCTGCGGCTTGCTGCGAAGAAAAAGCTAGTCACGATGATCGCGACCGACGCAATCTCGCGCGATGATCTTGCAGGTGGCGTGACGCGCAATCACAACCGCGTCAAGCCCGAAGAAATCGGCGCGTTGTTGCGGGCGATTGACGCGGCGAATCTTCGCCCCGTCACCCGCCTTGCGCTCGCCCTGGTGTTTCAAACCGCAGTGCGCACAACCGAAGCGCGGGCCGCGCGCTGGAGTGAATTTGACCTTGCCAGCGCACGATGGACTATCCCAGCCGAACGCATGAAGATGGACGCAGCGCACATCGTGCCGTTGTCCCGCCAAGCGGTGGCCACACTCCGCGAACTGCAACAGCACACCGGCACCGGCGATTTACTTTTCCCGAATCAGAATCGCCCTCTCGCGCCTATGAGTGAAAACGCGATGCTGTACGCGATGAACCGAGCGGGCTACGCGGGGCGTCAGACGGTGCACGGTATCCGCGGTCTGTTCAGCACCACGGCGAACGAATCCGGAAAGTGGGATGCAGACGTTATCGAGCTGTGTCTCGCGCACCAGAGCGGCAACGCAGTGCGCCGCGCCTACAACAGTGCACAGCGCTTGCCTAACCGGGCAAAGCTGATGCAGTGGTGGGCCGACTCGCTCGACACTGCACGCGTCGGCGCGACGATCATCGAATTTCGTAAGGCAGTTTAGAAACCGGCAAGCCCTTCGCCGGTTAACGAAGGCCCCTAGAACCCCGTGCCGCACGCGCTATTGACGGCTGATCGAATGGCTGCGCCGCTGATGCGTGGTGCGTTTGCACCACCTACATTTGGCGTCAGCGCGGCATCCCCCACCCCACGTATCAGACGCAGCAAAAGAAGGCTATCGGTCGCGGCATCGACGATGCCGTTGCCATCGAGGTCATGCCCAGCACTGGGGGCGAGGCGTGACGTCACTGTCGCAGCGTAGGCGCTGGCCGTCGCACCGAGCGGATAGACCGGAAGCCCGGCGACAAGACTCTGGTCTCTAAATCCCAGCCACCAGCGGCTAAACAAAACCGCATCGGTTTCGTTCACGACGCCGTCGGCGTTGAAGTCTAGAGTGCAAAAGCTCACCGCAACCGTGCAGTTCCCAGTGATCGCATTGGTCGTGTAAGCGCTCCCGCTGAGACTACCGCCACAACTGCCCCCCACACTAGCCGTATAGCCGCTCGTGGTGCTGATAGTACAGACGCTGTTACTGCCCGACACTACCGGGTTCGGTGTGCAGCTCACGTTGCCACCCGCTACGGGGTTAGCCGTGGCAGTGATGGTGTAAGCAGGCACCGCGTTGACAAGCACCAGTTTTTGCGGGGCCGGTGCATAGTTGCCGTTGCCGCCCTGCGAGACGCGCAGTCCGCACAAGGCCGGCGCCAGCGCAGTGACGGAGCCACCGCTCACTGTGCACGTGCTGGGTGTCCACGTGTCAAACACCGTGGTGAGCCCGCTGGTGGCACTGGCGGCGAGCGGGGTGGCCGGAGCGCCAACCACGAGCTGCGTAGGGGCGCTGAAGTCAATCGACTGGGTCGTGCGCACCCTGATCGGCGTACTGCTGTTGATGTAGCTGCCGTTGCCGATTTGGCCAAAGGCGTTGTAACCCCAGCACCGCACGCCACCCCCGCTGGTCAGGGCGCAGCTGCTGCCGGCTCCTGCGCTGATCGCCACCACGCCGCTCGCGAGCCCGCTCACCGCCACCGGCGTCGGGCTGTCGTTGCCGCTGCCGTTGCCGAGGTCGCCGTCGCCGTTGTAACCCCAGCACTGCACGGCACCCCCGCTGATCAGGGCGCAGGTGTGGTACTGGCCCGCGGTGATCGTGACCACGCCGCTCGCGAGCCCGCTCACCGCCACCGGCGTCGGGCTTCTGGTGGTGCTGCCGTTGCCGAGCTGGCCGAAGAAGTTGACGCCCCAGCACTGCCCGCCGCCCCCGCTAGTCAGGGCGCAGGTGTGGGATTCGCCTGCAGTCATCGCCACCACGCCGCTCGCAAGCCCGCTCACCGCCACCGGCGTCAGGCTGGTGGTGAAGCTGCCGTTGCCGAGCTGGCCGCTGACGTTGTAGCCCCAGCACTGCGCGCCGCCCCCGCTGGTCAGGGCGCAGGTGTGGGAGTAGCCCGCAGTGATCGCCACCACGCCGCTCGCGAGCCCGTTCACCGCCACCCGTGTCGGGCTGTTGGTGGTGCTGCCGTTGCCGAGTTGGCCGTAGAAGTTGTAACCCCAGCACTGCACGGCACCCCCGCTGATCAGGGCGCAGGTGTGGCCACCCCCACCGGTGATCGCCACCACGCCGCTCGCGAGTCCGCTCACCGCCACCGGCGTCTGACTGTT
>JAYWHV010000262.1:0-35771 GCA_043777615.1 Burkholderiales bacterium
CCGGCGCTATGCGTTTAACCATGCCTGCGAGCGCTTTGCCGGGGCCGCATTCAACGATGTGCGTGACGCCCTGCATGGCGAATTTTTCGATGGTTTCAATCCAGCGCACGGGCTTGAACAATTGCTCGGCGAGAACGAGGCGAATGCCGACGGCGTCACCTGCGACGTCGACGGTTGCGTTGTGCAGCACGGCGATTTTCGGCGGCTGAAAGTTGGCACGATTTAACGCGATGGCCATGGCTTCGGCGGCGGGTCGCATGAGTTCGCAATGGCTTGGGACGCTCATCGGCAACATCAGCGCGCGCTTGGCTCCGGCCTCTTTTGCGAGCACGATGGCTCGCTCGACGGCGGTTCGGTGCCCGCCGATGACGATCTGTCCGGGCGCATTGAGATTGCAGCAGGAAACGACTTCGCCCTGACTAGCGTTCTCGCACACTTCGGCAAGCGGGCCAGGCTCGATGCCAAGCACCGCTGCCATTCCACCAATGCCTGCGGGAACAGCGTCCTGCATCGCTTGCGAGCGGGCTTTCACCAGCTGCATCGCAGAAGCGAAATCGAGCGACTCAGACGCGACCAGCGCGGCGTATTCGCCGAGACTGTGTCCCGCGAGGAGTACCGGTTTGGGCCCGCCTGCGGCAAGCCATGCGTTCCACACGGCGACGTCAGCCGCGAGCATAGCGGGCTGTGTATTGGTCGTAATGTTCAGCTCGTCTGCCGGGCCATTCGCGATCAGCGTGGAGAGGGGCGCGCCAAGCGCAGCATCGGCGGCGCCCAGTGTTTCATCGATTTGCGCAAGTCCGGCGTACCCCGCCAGCATGCCGACCGCTTGCGATCCCTGACCGGGAAAAACAAATGCTAGTTTCATATCAGCTTTCTATTGTAAGCCCCACTGCATTGGGGCTGAGGCTCGATTTTTATGATTATCGACTTAGGCCGTTTTTCGCTCTTAGCCCCGATGCAATGGCGCATACACGCAAAAGCCATTCGACGGTAGCCGTCGCCCTGCAAACGGGTGGGAGCGAAGCCCAAAAACTCACCACCGTATCAGCGCGCTACCCCAGGTAAAGCCGCCGCCGACACCCACTGTCTGCACCAGATCACCCGCTTTGATGCGGCCATCGCGAACGGCAGTGTCCAGCGCCAACGGAATCGACGCGGCGGATGTGTTGCCCTGCCCCTGCACCGTGACAATCGTCTTTTCTGGTGCAACGCCAAGCTTTTTACCGGTGGCGTCGATGATGCGCGTGTTGGCCTGGTGGGGAACCAACCAGTCGATGTCCGCCGCGGTCATTTTCGCCATCGCGAGCGTTTCGTTGCAAACGTCAGCCATCACGTTCACAGCCATTTTGAACACGGCCGGACCGTCCATATGCACATGCGGATCGCCGTAGACCACGCCGTTTCGCACATGACCGGGCACATTCAAAATGGCTCGCCGGCTGCCGTCGGAATACAGCTTGGTCGCAAGGATGCCCGGCGCTTCCGAACGCGCCAGCACCACCGCTCCCGCGCCATCGCCGAACAGCACGCAGGTCGTGCGATCCTGCCAGTTGAGAATACGCGAATAAATTTCGGCGCCGACCACCAGCGCGTTTTTGTAGGTGCCGGTTGAGACCATTTTGTCCACAATGGACAATGCATAAACGAAGCCTGAGCACACCGCCTGAATGTCAAAAGCCACCGCGTTTTTCGCGCCGAGTTTGTCCTGCACAATGCACGCGGTACTCGGAAAAATGACGTCCGGCGTCGTGGTGGCAACAACCAGCAGATCAATGTCCGTGGCTGCAAGACCCGCCGCCTGGAGCGCTCGCTGTGCCGAAATGAGGGCGAGATCGCTGGTTTCTTCGCCTTCGGCCGCGATGTGTCGCGCGCGAATACCGGAGCGCGTGCGAATCCAGTCGTCCGACGTGTCGACAATTTTCGACAAGTCGTCGTTGGTCAGGACTTTTTCCGGAAGGTAGCTTCCGGTGGAGATAATTTTGGTGAACACGGTCCAGAGCTTCACTGCGAGGACACTGATTTAATCAGCAAATGCTCCGTTGCAGAAACGCACGCCAAGCGCGCGCTACAACACCGCAACGGGGCTTAATTGTTGTTAACGGCGGAAGCGGTCTGGGCAGATTTCGCCTGCGTATGAAACGCAGTGACGCGCTCGGTCAATTCGGCAATCAGGTTATGGCGTGCTTCATCGTCGGCACGCTCGATAGCAGTGACGAAGCCGGCAACATCCGCTCCACCGTGACTTTTAACGACGATCCCGCGCAAACCCAACAGCGTTGCGCCATTGTGCTGCGACGGATCGAGCCGGCCCTTGAAGCGCTTCAACACCGGGTACGAAAACGCCGCAGCCGCCTTCGACAGCGGCGTGCGCGCGAATTCTTCCCGCAGCATCTGGGTCATCAAACGCGCCAGACCTTCGGAAGATTTAAGCGCGACGTTACCGACAAATCCGTCACACACGACGACGTCGACTTTGTCAGCATAAATATCTGTGCCTTCGATATTGCCGATGAAATTCAGATCCGTGGCGCGGATCAGTTCCGCCGCGGCTTTAACGATTTCATTGCCTTTGATGTCTTCTTCGCCGATGTTCAAAAGCCCGACCGTCGGCCGGGCTTTTTGTGTAAGCGTTGATGACAGCGCAGCCCCCATGATGGCAAATTGCAGCAGATGTTCGGCGGTGCAATCAACGTTGGCACCGAGATCGAGCATGAGTGCGCCGTGGTCGGTGTCCTTGCCGTGTCCCTTAAGCGAGGGCATCACCGAGGCGATTGCGGGTCGATCAATGCCTGGCAACGTCTTTAAAACGAAGCGCGCGGTGGCCATTAACGCCCCCGTGTTGCCCGCGCTCACGCAGGCGTCGGCTCGCCCGTCCTTGACCGCGTTGAGCGCAAGTCGGAGGCTCGAATGTTTCTTGTTTTTGAGCGATAACGCCGGCGACTCGTCCATGCCCACCACTTCTGTGGCGACGACATGTGTTACGCGTCCGACGTCGGCGGCTGGGAACGATTTGTCGGCGACCGCCAGCGACGACTGGAGCCCAACCAGCAGCAAATGCGCATCGGGACGTCGGGCAAGGAACTGGGCAGCGGCGGGCAGCGTCACCGCCGCGCCGTGGTCGCCGCCGTCTACATCAATGGCGATGCGCATTGGTGCAGACGGTGTGTGGCTCAGCGACCGGAAATTTGTTCGGCAGGGGCTAGCGCCGACTACTCGTCGGCTTTGGTCTGGACAACCTTCACACCACGGTAAAACCCGGTGGGGCTGATGTGGTGACGACGATGGACTTCGCCGGTCGTTGGCTCAACGCCCAGATGCGGCGCAGTGAGGCCATTGTGAGCGCGGTGCATGCCGCGTTTTGAAGGGGATTTTTTGTTTTGTTGAACGGCCATGATGGACTCCTAAATCGTACTTACACGTACTTACGTAACTATGAAAACTAAAAACTAACCAATAACGCTAATTAAATTCATGGGTGCGTGGCGCATCGGCGGCATCGCACTTCTGGCATCTCGGCACATACGGTATCGAGAGCAACAATTCGTCTTCTACCAGATCAAGCGCCGAGGTCTTTTCATTCGCCTCAACGCACTCAAACGCTTCGTCTTCCCAACTTGCGAGCTCTGCGGCATCTTGAGCGACATGGATGGTCGATCTCGAATCAACAGGCAATTCGAACTCCGCGCCGCAAGACTGACAAGTCAATCCAACTGACCCCGCAACCGACACCACAAAACCAATGCGACCGGCAATCTTGGCTTCAAGGCACCGGACGGAGCCGTTGATCGCGTGGACCACCACGTCACTCTCGACCGTACGCGTCAATATTTCAGCGCCGAGCAATCCCGCGATACCGTACCCCGAGCGGGCAAATTGCGATGCGTTCTGGCGATACTTCCAGTCGGCGTCGGTTTTCACTTTTTCGGGTTTTTGAGCGTCTTTGGTGCTGATTTTGCCCTCCAAACGATCAATAAACGAAGCGTTTGCCAAGAAGGCCACGCGCTGTAGTCGGGAAAGATGAAAGCCCACGATTATAACTATTTTTGGGTGACCGCGCTACTACACTTCCATGGATATGACCTACCCGCTCGTTCTTGCCTCCACCTCCCGCTATCGCCGTGAACTCCTTGAGCGGCTGGGGATCCCATTTTCGGTTGTCAAACCCGAGGTTGATGAAACTCAGCTCGCCGGGGAATCACCACTTGCCAACTGCCGCAGACTGGCCTTTGAAAAGGCATCCGCCGTGGCAAACCAGCCCCCCAACGTCAACGCCATCGTCATCGGCTCTGATCAGGTGCTGGACCTTGATGGCGAAGCGATGTCCAAACCGGGCGACTTCGCCACCTCCCTCGCCCAGCTTAAGCGTTGTCAGGGCCGAAAACTCGTCTGCTACACCGCGCTTTGCGTGCTCTCGCCGGTCCACCCGCCACTGATCGACGTGGTGCCGACCGGGATCGTCTATCGAAATTTGCCCGATGAAGTGCTGATTGCCTATCTTGAACGTGAAAAGCCGTTCGACGCGGCAGGCGCCGTGAAAGTTGAAACCAATGGCATCACGCTGCTGTCAGCCGTGACGAGCGACGACCCGACAGCCATCATCGGCCTGCCTTTGATCCGGGTGACTGACTTTTTGCGTGAGCTGGGCGCGCTATGAGCGGAACACTCTACCTCGTGCCCAACCTGCTGGGGCTTTGCGATCCGGGCGACGTGCTGCCGGCGCGCACACTCGCCATCGCTCGACAACTTTCGCACTTCGTCGTCGAAACGCCCAAAGTCGCCCGCGCATTCCTGAAAACGCTGTCGCCGGAGCGAGTCATTTCCGAGATCGCGATGGTCCCATGCGACCCGGCCAAAGCATCAATCGATCAATGCGCCGCCTGGCTAAATGCCGGCATCGACGTAGGCGTGGTGTCTGACGCGGGCTGTCCTGGCATGGCCGACCCCGGCGCGACGTTCGTGGCGCTCGCACATCACCTCGGCGCAAAAGTGGTTCCGCTGGTCGGTCCCTCGTCCCTACTGCTAGGCCTGATGGCGAGTGGCATGAATGGTCAACTATTTACTTTTCACGGCTACCTTCCGAGCAAAGCGGCCGATCGCGATGCTGCCCTCAAAGTGATTGAGCGCCTGGTCAAGACAACTCGGGGCACGCACCTCTTCATCGAAACGCCGTACCGCAACGCCCCGATGCTTGACGCAATTCGCGCGACCGTCAGTCCCGGCGTCGCCCTGTGTGCCGCCCAGGCGCTTTCGACTGCGCATGAAATTGTCCTGTGCCAACCCATCAGCCGGTGGACCGATTCGGATCGCCAGCGACTTTCGCAAAAAGAGCCAACACTTTTCTTGCTGGGGATACTGCAATAACCTGAAGGCGCCGATCAATCTCGGCCTGTCATCATCGCTTTTGGATCAACAGCTTTATCCGAAGAGCGCCTTTGCAATTGGGATAAGTGACGATTTCTTGCATAGTCGATTTCCAGATAAATCCGTCGGTAGCCCCATTGCAGGCGCGATTTTCAACAAAAGCTGAAGCGGACTGATTGACGTTCCGGCGTCAGCGGAGACAATGATGTGTCCATGACCTCTTTCCGAAGTCGCCCCGATTCCATGCCGCCCGACATCCCGACCGATCTCGTGCACCACGAGCTTGATGCGGTGTGTCGCAGCGCTACGTTTGTGCGTTCACCGCAGCACCAGCGGCTGCTTCGCTACCTCGTGCAGGAACTGCTCGCGGATCGACTGGCCAATCTTCGGGAAATTCATCTCGGTGTGCACATTTTCGGGCGTGCGGCCGCTCATTTCGATCCGGTCGTCGACAGCACCGTACGGGTAGAAGCCAGGCGGCTTCGGGCGCGACTGAAGCGTCATTACGCCAACGAAGGAGCTGATGCCCGCGTCATCATCGAGTTGCCACTGGGCAGCTACATCCCGACCCTCCGATGGACAGAATCGCCGCCCCGCCAGGAGAACGACGGACGGCAGTGCCCGGTGATCGTCGTGCTTCCAATTGACAGCCTCGGCAGCGCCGAACATGAACACGTTGCTGCATGGAGCGACGCGCTCACCGAGGAACTCACCGACGCGCTCGCCCGTTCGCGCGACGTGCGCGTGGTCGCCCGTACCTCCGCCATGCAGTTTAGAAACGTTCGCCGCGAC
The DNA here is from genome assembly GCA_043777615.1 of Burkholderiales bacterium. Lineage (GTDB taxonomy): Bacteria > Pseudomonadota > Gammaproteobacteria > Burkholderiales > Casimicrobiaceae > Casimicrobium. Next base: position 6,154 of record JAYWHV010000262.1, read on the forward strand.
ATTCGCGAAATCGCCTCGACCTTGTCTGCGGACATTCTCATCGAAGGTAGCCTGCAGCAGGAGAACGATCAGTTGCGCGCCATCGTACAGATAGTCGCCGCCAGCGACGGGCTACATCTGTGGTCGGACGCAGTGATGGGCTTCACCTCGGCGCGGTTCCGCTTTTTTGATGCGGTGACGGCGATGGTATGGCGAGCGCTGCCCGGCGTGATCGTAATGCTGTCTCAGAATCCAGCGGCCAGCTACAAAATTGAGGTTACAAATGCCGCAAACGTGGCGAACCGCGCCGCTTTCCCTCCGCCGAACCTCCCGGGCGCATCGCCATCCAGCTCGCTCATGCCCGAGGTCTCCGAGACCGTGCGCGACTTGTTTGAGCGCGGGAACATTGCGATTCGTGTGCGAACGACTGAATCGATTGCCCGGGCGACGGCGCTTTTCCGGCAAGTCACGAACGACGCGCCGGAATTCTCGCGCGGGCACGCCGCTTATGCCACCGCCCTGTTTCAGCAGGTAGGCATGACAATGTGTGCAGCGGCTGACGTCGCGCAGCCGATGCGATCGGCATTTGCGAAAGCCCTTGCGCTCGATCCGCAACTGCCGCAGGCGCACGCCACGCTCGGCATGTTTTCTTTTTACTATGAGCACGATTGGCCGGCCGCAGAGCGCTCGCTGTTGCGCGCCATTCACTTCGGTCCGAGCTATGTTTCGGCATATCGCACTTACGCATTCGGGCTCATGATGATGCGTCGTTTTGACGAGGCTGAACACAATTTTTCGACCGCCCGCGCGCTTGACCCGCTGGATGCGCAAACGCGCGTGCATCAAGGCACCCTTCGCCTTTATCAGCGTCACTACGATGAGGCCCGCGCAGTTTTCTCAGGCATGCTCGATGCAGACTCGAACAACGTCGTGGCACGCTCGCTACTGGCATACACCTGTCTGCACCTCGGTGATTCGTCGGAAGCTGAAAGGCACTACCGCGAGGCGATTGTGCGTCACCCCGACCTGAGCATTGGCCATTGCGGTCTCGCCGTGACGCTGGCGATAACCGGTCGCGTTGACGAGGCAAAACAAGCAAAGGCAGCGCTCGTGAGCCACGCCAGCACTGCGTTCGTTTCGCCGTATCAGTTCGCGATGATCGAATGTGCGATGGGTAACTTTGCTGCCGCGCTCTCTGAGCTGGAGCGAGCCGCCGTCGCTTGTGATTACAACTTCCTGTGCAGCGCCGTCGATCCCATCTTTGATCGACTGCGCCGGCTACCGGCTTGGACCGCATTGATGCGCCGTTTCGGCTTGCCGGAGCATTAGTCCGAAGAGCACGTAAGTCGTGCATCCAGCTGATACAACGACGCAAACACCAATCGGGTTGTTCGCTTTGTCAGCATCGCTTACGTTCGATTTGTCACCTATCTGTCACCTGTCCATCGTTGTCGGGACGAGAGCAAACCTGCACAATCAATTGGAAGTTGTTTTTACAGACTGATCGCTTTGCTGTCGACAAAATAGGGGGTCACATGACGCTCGCCACCGCGCTTCGAAGCGCTTTGCGCGCTATTCTGGGCGTGGCGCTGACTATGTTGGTGGCCTCCACGGCTTTGGCCGATCCAGCAAATCCGGCTGACCCGCGCGTTGTAGCGCTGGCAACGAGTCTTGGGAACAGTCCATCTGCCATCTTCCAGCACGTCCGCGACAATGTTGGCATCGAAATCTACAACGGCAGCCTGCGCGGGGCTCGCGGCGTACTCGCGAGCAAGGCGGGCAATGCACTGGATCGCGCCAGCCTGACGATCGCGTTATTGCGTGCGGCAAATCCTGCCATCGAAGCGCGCTACGTTCAGGGAACGCTGGCAAGCACTGACGCCGATGCGCTGGTTGCCCGCATGCTGAGCGATCCTTCGCGCATTCTGGGTTGCTCCAATCCCGCGCCGCTCAGCAACTATTTTGCGCAATCAACCGAAGCGGCCAACCACTATTGGGTCGAGTATCGCGTCGGTTCATCCGGCGCGTTCACCGCGCTCGACACTGCCTTTGCGACTGCCCTGTCCGGGCAAACATTTGCCGTCGCGAATCAGACTTTCGCCACTATTCCGGGCAACTTGCGGCATGCCACGCGCATTCGCATGGAGGTAGAAACATTTACCCAGGCCGCGGCGGCATTCGGCCTTGGCATTGGGACCAGCACAGTGCTGGATCAATCGTTCGAGAGCGCCGACCTCGTGGACCGGTCGGTAACGGTGAGTCACTTCGTCAACGCGTATTCGCCACCGGCGCTTGCACTTACAGCAACGCAAAACACCTACTCGCCCTACCTGACGGTTGGCGACAGCCGCACGCAGATTGCGAACTACGAAGTCGTGCGCGGCACGGACTACAGCGAGATTCTGACTAACTTCCCACTCGGCAATATTCTTGTCACTGGCATTTTCGTTGTTGTTGATGTCACTGATGCAGCCGGTCAAACGCAGTCTTATCGACGACCGATGTATGACCGCATCGGCTATGTCACGCGCACGACCGGCGGCCCGGTATCCATCGACCCAGCCAGCTTGACACGTCCAGTACTGAGCGAGATTGACGTGATGACGCTCGCTGTGAGCCCGTCACGCCAGGCGCTCGATGACTTCGGCTCACGGAAAAGCAGATTGCAGGCGCTGCAGACGCAGATCGCCACGTTGCAGCCCCTAGTGCTGGCGTTGCCGCCGCCAGGACTGCGCGACGCGACCCAAGAGGCCGTTGCGCGCGACGCCGCCATCCTCACTCGTTACGCGCTCATCGCGACCAACGAACTCGCACTGGCAAGCTTTTTAGGCGCGGCGGATCGCCAGATTGATGAGCAATCGCTGCGCAGCCTGACCAGGGCCTACATCGCGTCGCCGCGCATCACGATTGCGATGTCCCGGAACAAAACCGACGGGCTGGTGATGTCAATGGACATCCGAAAGAACGATCTTCGCGTCACATCGCTGCCTGGAATCTCCATTTTCAACGCTCGCAATTTTGAGAGAAACCGGGGCCTTGGCGAGTCGATACTCGAAGGTCAGGTGCTCTCGAACCTTACTGGTGATCCCAACCGTTCGATCTCTTCAGTGCTGACGGCTCAAACCGATGCCTCGCGGTACCGGCCCATTACCTCGGCAAACCTGAGTGTCGTAGATTCGTTGAATTTATCGGCAGAGGCAAAGCTGCGAATTCAGGAAGCTGTTCGCGGCGGCTTGGTGGTCATGGCCCCGCTCGATTCAGTCAGCGTAGCTGGTGCGCCGGTGACGGCGTGGCTGGAAACGAACCCCAACACGGGCTACACAATCAGTACGCTCGAGGACGGCTCGCACGGAGCGCTGGTTGAGTATGCATTCTCCTTGTGGCAGTCAGTTCTGTCGTCCCAGGGCGCGCCTATTGGCCAGATCATTGGTCGGGTGAATGCGATTGGCGTGTTCGGAATCGCCTTGACCGCGTCGATAATTGAGTCGATCGCGCAGCAGCGGCCGTTTTCCGATATGGGCCAGCAATTGCGCAACACACTTGCCCCGATATTGAAAGGCTGGGTGCAGTCCATCAAGGCCGAGCTTGATCTCATGGGCCTGCTTGCCATCCCGCTCGAAGGGCCTGGCGGCCTCGTCAAGGAATTGCTGACCGGTCTCATTGAGGGGCTTGACGATATGACCAAAGCGTTCGCCGGCGAGAACGGCGATCCGCCGCTGCCGACACTGCTGTTCTCGTCTGCAGTGCCGCCGTTGCCGGCGCCTCAAGCCCCGGGTGCCACGCGCGGACTCACGTTATCGACTGCGATTGACACGCGTTTTACGATCCCGTTCGGCGGGTCAGAGTTTCCAGGGGTTTATCTTGTTCGCGCCGTCAACACTGGACCGGCGGCCGAAGTGTTCGCCTTTACCGCGAGCGGGTTCGGCGCTGGCTTGACTGTGACCGACACGCAATACGTACTGCCTCGTGTCCGAATTGGGGCGGGTGCTACCTACGAGTTTCATGTATGCGTTCAACCCACTTTTGGCATGCCAGCGACTGGCGCGGCCGTTAGCGTTGCCGTAACCGGGTGGAGCATCGCGGCCCCGCAGATCACAGCCAGCAACAACCCGACATTCACGACGCCTGCGACTTCGGCTGTTTCAGCGCGCATCCGCCCCAATCCACAAACGGCGCTGGCGGGCGACACGGTACCTGCCCTGCTCACCGTCGATTCGATCGGAAATCAGGCGGTCAACGTCGCGCTGACAGCGCAAACGTCGGCGGGTTTGACGGTGAGCGGTCTTCCGGCGACTGTCAACCTGGCGGCAGGCGAAAGCCGCTCCCTTCCACTGACCGCAAACATCGCCGCAGGCACCGCACCCGGCACTGATCTGAATGCACTGGTCACCGCGAGCTTTGGCGGCGCATTTCCAGTACGTGCGTCGCTCAACGTTACCGTCACGTCCGCGATTTCGCGTTGCGTTGCACCTTCGTCAGTGCTCGCCGCGCAAATTGGTCGGGCTAATCTCGCAGCCCTTCTCGGTGCGCTCGCAACCGATGTCGATTTGCTAGCAGCGCAGCCCGCATCTGACGTGCGCAAGCAGGCGGTACTTTCCGAGTTAAGTAGTCTGATCGCCTTGCTGAACGCGCCATACGTATCGTCAACGACCGCAGGATTCAGCTCAGCCCGCGCGACGCTGGCCGCGGCCAATTCGGCGTCGGTCGGCGCTGCGTTGACCGCGCTGGACACGCAATTCTGCGCGCTTAAAGCCGCCCTGCAGGAGGCGTACGGCAACGGCTTCCGCGTCTATCTCAATCCTGCCGTGACAACCAACCTGCCAAACGCAAACACGCGTATCGACATCAATATTTTTAATGACACGACCAATCCGCGCGCGATGAACCTCGCCATAACGGGCGTCCCGAGCGGCGTGACGGCTGCGTTCAATACGTCACGCGTGGTGGTACCTGCCAGCAACCGTACCAACTCGTACTCGACGCCCGAAACGTACTTGACGTTTAGTAATGGAAGCACCGCGCTGGCGTTTGATTACCAGATCGTCGTTACGCCGGAGGATGATCCGGTGAGCGTCAAGTCCACGGCGGGTCAGTTGACGGTTCGCCCGGAAGTGATTCGCGTAGTCGATGTCACCACGAACCCAACGTACGGCAACGCAGGCACCAGCTTTACACCCACGGTCCGGCTATTGAGCGCAGTCAACGATGCACGCGACGTGTTCATTCGCTACAGGATTCGTAATCGCAACAATGTCGTAACGGGCACGTCGGCAGCGCGTCCCTACACTTTTGCCATCGGCGACAACGTCCTCACGGTGCCCTTAAACGCCTTCCCGAGCACGGGTGCTCCAGACGGACCCCACACCATTGAGGTCGTCGTCTCCGACGCGACCGACAATCCGATCCCCGGAGCGACCGGGACAGGTTCATTCTTCATCGGACAACCTTTAGCGGCGGGCATTGTCGTTTCGCCCTCGTCCGTCGCGCCGGGGACCAGCACGGTAAACGTATCGCTCAATCTGGATCGCAGCCTGGTCCCCCAACAAAGCATCAAGCTGCGCAGCACGCTCGGCCTGGCCGCGGGTCCGCTGTCGTTTGCGCAAAACGGCAACTACCTCTACGTGTGCCAGAACACCGCAGTCACCATCGTCAACGTCAGCAATCCGGATGCGCCTGTGGCCGCTGGCACATTCGCCAGCACTGTGCTCACCAATGGCGCGCCGAGTGGCTTTGAGAGCGTCGACTGCAACGTTTACAACGACCGGCTGATCGTGGGCTTTGACAAGAAATTGCCTGAGCGCTCAGGCTCGCGAACATTAGCCGTCTATGACATCAGCGGCGGCAACGCTACCAGTCCAGTGCTCGTCACACCCACTCCCATCGACACCGGCAAAAAATTTGGAAACGGTCTCCGCTTTGTCGGCTCTGACGGCTATATGACCACCGCGCTGTTCGTCTACAACCCCTTCTCAAACTTCATCTTTGAACAACGCGGTAATTTGCTGAAGTGGGATTTCTCGTCGCCGAATGCGCCCACCGTGACCGGTAATCTGTATCCGGCCGGCGCAGGCAATCCGCCGGAAAATCAGGTGGAGACAGGCGGGCCCCATTTCATACTCGGCGTTGCGCCACACACCAGCAACCGCGCGCTCATCGCGACCACGTCGGGCACCGGGGACTTTTTCAACGGCGTCGGGCGGCTGTTGACCATCGACACATCGCAGCTCTCGACAAACTGTCCGGGCCTCACCAATCCCTGCATCATCTCAACGCTCGATATTCCGCAGGCTCGCTTGCTGATCGGCGTCGCGTCGCAAGGCACAGCCGCTGTGGCAGCGGGCGACACGCAGGGCTATTACGACCTGAACAGCGGCTACACCGGCAACCTCACCCTCTCGGCGGTGAATCTCTCCAACCCATCCGCGCCCACGCTCAGCAGCACGCTGGTCACCCCACTCGTTCACAACGAGACCTACGCCTGCAATCCCGCTGAACGAAAGGGTTTTTCGTCGGTGCAGGCGTTGACCAACAACTACTACGCGATCGGTGCCTACAACCCGGCCTCATGTGCCTGGGCGCTTGTGCTCATTGACGCCAACGATCCTGCAAATCTGCGCTTTATCCCTTACGATATGCCCGACAGCATTGGTCGATTCGTTCTCAACGGCAACCTGCTCTACGCGATCACGGCCAGTTCGGTGCTGGTGTTTGACTACACCGCAATCAGCGGCCCTTCGATCACTGCAAACGTCGTCGTACCCACAGGAGTCGGCGTTGCGTTGGTGCCCGGCTCGTTCAACCTCGCGCCGTCGTCGATCACCAGCACCGCAACAACGGACACTTACACATGGCTACAGCCAACGGTAGCCCCGATCACCTGGCAGGCGACGGTATCCAACATGCAGCCGGGCAGCAGCCGCAATGTGGCGAACGGGGGAAGCATTGGGTTCGCCCTTCCCACGCTTGGTTCCGGCACGTTGACGCTCGGCGCTGCTGCGGTAACTGCGAACCACATCATCTCGATATCGCCGGCAAGCCATTCCCCGCCCATACAAGTGGGAGCTCCAGCCACTTTCACCATCACGCTGAGCAACACGAGCTCCACAGCGGTGACCTATTCGTTGGCCGTTCAGGGCGTGCCCGCCTCGTGGATCAAGACGCTTGCACCAAGCGTCACCGTATCGGCCAACAGCAGCGCAACAACGCCCCTAATCCTGCAAACGCCCATCGCCGCCAGCGGCGGCGTCTTTCCGTTCCGGGTTGTCGCAACAGCAGGCGGGGCGATCGATGCCGCTGTGGCAACGCTCGCCAATTACTACGCACCGGATTTGGGCAGCGACGACAACAGCACCGTCTACAGCTTCACGGCCACTGCGACGCCTAGCCCCGCGACGGGCTCGCTCGCCAGCACAACGACGGTCACCGTACGCCTCACAAACACCGGAACCTCAAGCGAGTCTTATTACCTCGGGATCAACAGCCTGCCGGGCAACATCGGAAATTTCTACTGGGATGTCATCTTTCCGCAATCGCCGGTTGCCGTCGCTCCGGGCGAATTCGTGGACATCAAGGCGCTGGTTTACGTACCCAATCACGCAGTGCTCGGCATGAACACGGTCGTGCTCAACGTTTTCTCAGGCTTCGGGCTGTTGCGTTCAACCATCACCGTTCCGGTCAACGTCGTTGACGCAGGCGTATCGCTGGCTATTTCTCCCAGCAGCGGCTCGTCCAGCACTCCGTTTGTAGCTACCGTCACCAATCTGGCTTCGGTCGCGGACACCTTCGACCTCGCAGTCAACGGCCCGCTGGGCCCAACCGTGACTGCGGCGAGCAACGTGTTAGCCCTCGCGGCCGGCGCATCCTCCACAGTGAATCTGGTAGTCGGCAACGCTGCATCGTTCGCCAGACCGGGAACCAGTTCATTTGGTTTACTAGCAACATCTCGCGCCAGCAGCGCACCTTCCGCGCGCGCAACAGCCACGGTCACTGTTCCAGCCGCCGCCGCAGTCTCCATCATCGGCCAACCGGCTAACACTGTGATCAGCGCAGCGCCGGTCACCAAATCAGTCAATGTGCTGGTGCAAAACCTCGGCAACACGGAAGGCGAATTCAGTGTCGCGATTGTCGGGACCACGGGAGCGGTTACCGCGCAATTGATCGACAGCACGGGCGTCGGCACCAACGTCGTCGGCAATATCGCGATCCCCGCATTCACAAGCATCGTCGTTCGCCTGACCGCGACGATTTCTGGTGGCAGCGGCGGAGGTGGTGCCGGCGCGGTCACCGTCCGGGCGACCTCGCAGAGCAACGCCAGCACGCAGGCCACGACCACAATCACGTTCAGCAGCCCTGCGACCTGCAATCTCGATATCGATGGCGACGGCGTGGTTCGCCCGAATACTGACGGCCTGTTGATCGCACGCTACCTGCTCGGACTCAGCGGCGCGGCATTGATCGAAGGTGCGTACAACCCCGCGTTCGGTACAGTCACGGATATCACCTCGAGGCTTGGCGTCCTGAGCAGCAACAACTGGCTCGACATCGACGGTAACGGCCAGTCGCTTGCCGCGAGCGACGGCGTGCTCTTGCTTAGAGCGCTGTTCGGTTTGACTGGCACGGCTGTGACCGATAACGCATTCGGCGCACCACCGCAAGCGCGCAGCGACTGGGCGGCCATACGCGGCTATCTCAACACCACATGCCAGTTGGGACTACAGTAGCGGCGTCAACCGAAATGATTCCTGCGATCGAGCGATAGCGGTACGGTGGTGAACGCTAGAATTCAGTCAATCAATTGCATTGCCCGAATGGTGGAATTGGTAGACACAGCGGACTTAAAATCCGCCGCTTTCGTGAATAGCGGGCGTACCGGTTCGATTCCGGTTTCGGGCACCATCAGCACTTCCAGCAGCGTCCAAATAGGTCCAAACATCGACGCGCAGCCCAACAAATACGGGCGTTTAGGCAACTTCGTGTTGCTGGGTTCGCGGCTGATAGCGATCTTCCGAGTGGACCGCCCGTGGACCGAGCAATATTTGTTGCCCCTGTTCAGTTGGGTCATTCCGGGCGACGCTAAAGCTGTATGGGAAGGGTTCCTGTGGTCGCCACGCTTGTACCAGCCCCTGTTAATTGCCTTTAAGCAGCAGTTCTTGGAGGCAGTTTGAGTCCTTCTCGACTTATGCGGCGCTGGGACTGATCGAGGGCTACACAGCGGATAAGTTCCGATCCGCCATTGGAGCGTTACCACAAGCGGGTCTGGAGGAATCCGCGCAGGCGCTTTATCAGGCTGTTGAAGGAGCAGCCGATCAGCGCGAGGACCATTGGAAGAACCGTGTCCGGCCGTTCTGACAGGGCATTTGGCCCAAGTCCTGCGACCTTGCCACTCCTCGAATCGCCGAGTCGTTGATCCGGCTAATTATCGCCGCCCGATCTGAGTTCCCGGCTGCTTTGGCTGCGACGCAAGACTGGCTGCGAACGATTGAACATCCGCACTACGTCGTGCATCTGCTGTACGAATCGGGTTTGTGCACACGTTTCCCGGCGGAAGCACTGCACTTGCTGAATAAGGTGATTGCCGACCAACAATGGGCGGCTGACAAATTGGGAGCCTGTTTAAACGCCGTCCTGAACGCCGCGCCGGAGCTTGCTCAAAATGCCAGTTACCAGCGTTTACGTGCGTATTCGTGGAGACGAGGAACGTGAACGTTGGTAACGGGCTTTCGACGAGCCGAACTCAACGACCGCTTTCGCTGCATAGCGGCCCTCCTCGCTCCGCAAGTCGCGATGCGGCACTCGGGCTATTGAGCGCTCTCGCTTTCGCGCCACCGTCCTGTCCATTGAAAAAAATAACGTATCAATGATTAGGCCAACATTGCAATCGGGACCAGAGCCGACTGTCGGGGCACCGATGTTCCACGGACTCAAGATGCTTGGCCAAACGTTTGCACTCGACAACCGGAATGGCAAAGAGTAACGACTCTGACGACGACCGACGGCAATGTATATCAGCGCGCTCCGAGATGACGCCGGACGGCAGCGTACGCCCGTTCAATTGTTGTTTATAGCCTGAAATGCCACTGGCGAAAATGGCGTTGTATGTGCGCTACCGGACATCGCTGCATTGCCGTAAAGACGAGTCGCGTTGCTATCGAACCCGTGTGATTTGGTGAACACTCGGCGATCAATTTAAATATCCATGCGATATCGCGTAGTGTTCGATAGCGCACCGACAACCGGCTGCGGTGGCAGTAGCCTCGGGGCTATGGGTTCAGAATTGGTTCGGCTTTCTATGTCCCAATCACTGGCTTAAGAAATTTATCAAGCGCATCGGAAACCTTCATGATTAATTACCAAATTGCCGTCGTAGTCGGAAGCCTGCGTCGCGACTCGTTCAATCGCCAGTTAGCGAAAGCCATCGTCAAGCTGGCACCGCCTGAATTCGAATTCACACAAGTGCAAATCGGCGATTTGCCGCTATACAACCAGGACGACGACGCAACACCGCATGAAACCGTGAAGCGGCTTAAAGGCGAAATCGCAGCCGCACAAGGACTGCTGTTCGTCACGCCAGAGTACAACCGCTCAATATCCGGCGTGCTCAAGAACGCCCTCGACCACGCCTCACGACCTTACGGCCAAAACGCATGGGCCGGAAAGCCTGCGGGCGTGCTGGGTGTTTCGGTCGGCGCCATTGGCACATCGATGGCGCAGCAACATTTGAGGAACATTTTGGCGTACCTGGATGTGCCCACAATGGGGCAGCCCGAGGCTTTTATTCAGGCAAAGGATGGGCTGTTCGACAGCATGGGAAATATCGGTCAGGATAGCCTTCAGTTCATGCAAACCTGGATCGATCAATACGTCGTTTGGGTCAAAAAGCACGCTGGCGCGAACGCCTGATGCGTGTCGCTGCGTCCCTCATCCGTCGAATAATCACGGCCTACTTTGCTTAAAGAATACTCGCCATTTTCTAGCTCAAATTCCACCGCTCTGGTGGCAGCAAAAGCATGCCCGCCCGGTCATTGGAAAACGCCGCAAGAGTTGGCTGCGCTCATGCAACTGGAGCCGAAACCAGACGCGCCTCTTGCTGTGGCAATGGCCGCGCAAATGGCCCAGCCGAAGCTCACGGACGCTGAACAAACGCAACGGCATGTTCGCGTGATCGCGCTCGAAAATTTGGTCATTACGCTGCTCGCCTCTGCCACCGATCATCAACTGGCGTGTGCTCGTGAAACGGCGGCCTACATTTCGCCGAGGGCGGGTGCAACGCCGCATCCTTTGACGACGCATGCGGCGGCTGAAATGGTAAGTATTGTTGAGCGTGCCATCCATTTCAGAGGGACGCCGCCCAAGTAAGTTGGGCGTCTTTAGCGACTTGCTGCCTACTTACGCAGAAAACTGAGCAGATCGTTCGTTAATCGTTCTTTATGAGTCGCAAATAAACCATGCGGCGCGCCTTCGTACTCGATCAGCGTCGAGCCTGCAATGGCCTTGGCTGCGGCGCGGCCTGAAGCATCAATCGGCACTGTTTTATCGTTGGTTCCGTGGATGATTAACGTCGGGAGATCGAATTTGGCCAGATCGGGGCGGAAGTCCGTCGTTGCAAATGATTTGGCGCACTCAAGTGTGGCCCTGAGGCTCGCTTGCAATGCAACGTTGATGCACCACCGAATTAGCTCATCGCTGACTGGGTGCGACATCACGCCGACACCGAAGAAATCGTTGAAGAAACTAGCGAAAAACTTGGCGCGATCTTCTTTCATGCCAAGCGTCATTTTGTCGAATGCAGCCTCGTCAGTACCATCGGGATTGTCAGCAGTCTTCAACATAAATGGCACAACCGACGCCACCAGCACGGCTTTCGACACCGATTTTCCGCCGTGGCGCGACATATAGCGAGCGACTTCGCCGCCGCCCATCGAAAAGCCGACCAGCATCGCATCCTGCGCACCAGTTTGCTCAATCACCGCAGCCAAATCGTCAGACAATGTGTTGTAGTCGTAGCCACTCCACGGTTGTGAAGACCGACCAAATCCGCGTCGATCATAGGAAATTGCGCGATAGCCTGCGTCCGCGATAGCCATCGCCTGGTCATCCCAGCTGTCCGCCGTCAGCGGCCAGCCTGACATCATGATCACAGGCTTCCCGGAGCCCCAATCTTTAACGTAGAGTTTGGTGTTGTCTGTGGTGGTGACGTAGTTCATAGTGATCCTGTATCTCGATGATTGGAAACACAGTATTGCCGGCCTACTGCGCAACGTCTGTCGGCAAATACAAGTGATCTCAGTAGGTCAAAACTTACATCAGCTTTCGTCTACATGGCCAATTCAATTTGGCATAGAGCCGGTTTATTCCTAAAGTCGGTTTATGCAGTAAATAGGCACTATGGCCTTATGTAAAGGGCGTTCTAGCTGAAAGTTGTTGCCTTCTTTTGCGTCGTCACGCATCCACTCGAACGCCGTCGGCGTGTTGCGGATGCGGTGCCGCTTTCGCCTGATCTTGCGGCAGCAGGTAATCCGTCTTGCTCATGGCACGCGACAGCAGGTTCGCGGCCTTCTCCTAGCCAGCCACGCTACATTGCCCTGGTCAAGAGGCGAGTGAATGTTGCGGACATTCCATTGGTCAGCGGTTTTGAGTTTGCCAACCTCTTTCCATGCGACCGGCACTGAGACGCCGGCGCGAGGCCGCGCGCGGGCTGATCACGCACTCCCGATGCTTGACGACGGGTGACGCAGATTGATGTCATGCGGAGCGTAGCAAAGGACCAATTCGCTAGTGAGGACGGTTGTAAGTGATTGAAATCATTGCATGCAACCTAATCCTTTGCTGCCGCTCAGGACGTAGAAGGCAAATCATGTCGACGAAGGAATGGTTCGCAGCACATTTCCGTAAAGCCGAAGACAACCAGGTACCTCGATGAGGGGAAGCGCTTCGCTGCAAAAATCGACATCATCCGACCCCAAGCGCAGACAAATGCTGACAGTCTTTCGCTGGATTCGCTGAAATACTTCGCGTATGGCAAACCAATTCTCCGGCGGAAATCGCGCTATGAGTGACCGGCACCCACAACGGCTCTGGGGATTTGTTGTCGCCTCGCTTATGCTGGCAACGTACGGTGCATTCAAGTTTCGCTCTTTGCGGGAAATTCCGGTTGTCGAAGCAACCCCGGTCTTGGCAGAAGACGAGTCGGCGTCCGAGGTAAAACTTCAGCCCGCCGAGCTCGTCTTACCCGTGCAAGCGAGTTGGATTGGCGAGCAAAAGTACATGGTCAAAACCGCCGTCAACGCGTGGCTGGAGGATTATGCGCCGAGCATGGGGGCGGCCCTGTCGTACTACACCCTGTTCTCGCTGGCACCGTTGCTGTTGATCGTAATCGCGGTCGCGGGTATGCTTTTTGGACAGGACGCGGCGCAAGGCGCGGTGCTCGCACAGTTGGGTGGCATCATGGGGCCAGAGGGTGCGATTGCCGTCGAAGGCATGCTGAAAGTCGCGCGCGAGCCCACCAAAGGCGCGTTGGCAACTGTCATCGGCATTGTCGCGCTGCTCATCGGTGCGACCGCAATTTTCGCCGAACTGCAGAGCGCACTGGACCGCATTTGGCGAGTTCCTGCACCGAAAAGCGAGTCAGGTATCTGGTATTTGCTGCGCACACGTCTGCTGTCATTTGGTCTGGTTTTGGGTCTGGGCTTTTTACTCACGGTCTCGCTGGTGGTGAGCGCGGCGCTCGCAGCGCTGGGACAGTGGTGGGGAAGCTGGATTCAGGGCTGGGAAGTGTTACTCGAAATTCTGAACTTCGCGGTCGCGCTCGCTATTTTCACGGTGCTGTTCGCGATGATCTACAAAATTATGCCGCGCGCCAGAATTTCCTGGCGCGACGTGTGGACAGGGGCTGCGGTCACGGCCCTGTTGTTCACCGCTGGCAAAGTTGTGGTCGGACTCTATTTGGGAAAGAGCGCATTGGCCTCCGGATTCGGAGCGGCTGGCTCATTGGTGTTGTTGGTCGCATGGGTGTACTACTCGGCGCAAATTTTTCTACTGGGGGCGGAATACACCTGGGTGTTCGCTAATCGGCGCGGGTCACGGGCTGGTCACGCTGTCGTCGAAGCGCCAGCGCTACCTGCGAGGCCCGAAGATTGACGCCTTGAAGGCTCGCACGAGCGTCCAGTTCGTATTACCCATCGGTTCCGTATCAACGATTCCTGGGCTACGCGTTACATAGATGTGGGTTGCTCCCACGGCAGCATTGTGGCCGAGGTTCGCCGTTCAGCAACCCCCACGGCAGCACCGTGGAGAGCCCTATCACCAAACAAATGTGAATGTCTCTCATTAGTACGATGCCTTGCATCTGTACAACAATCTCGGACGCGGGGTGCAGAACATCGCCCCGCACGACGTCGCGAAAAGTTTCGCAGCTACGTGCGTTTGCTCCGTCTCCTGCAGCACCGTCTTGATGATTCACCCCAGTCTGACCATTAACAATACTTTCATGGTTGCCGTAACGAAAGTCACAAATCTAATTGAGCTGAAGGCCTGAAACAGGCGTTAGAGGCCGCGATGTTCGTGAAGCTGAAAAGTAACTTGGGGGAATTACGACTGATCGCGACCTGCTGATCCTGTCAACATTTCGCTGAGTGATTAAGCGAATCATTGAAGGCTAATTCGCGGGGCCTATGTAGGTGACATCCCTGCGCTCCTCGACGTCAGGTGATTGCGCGCGCTGGCGGGCATTGATTCAGCCACACCCTGGACCTGCGGGCTCGGCTTCCTATAAAAGTAGAGTCTGTTTCCAGCACGGCAAGTGCTGCGGCAGTCGCATCGATTCGCTTCGCCTCAAACGCACGTGGAAACTCACGCGGTGACTAACAGTTCAGGGATGAGTGCGGCCGGGTAGTGTTGTAGAAACCTTCGATATAGCCAAACACGCAGCGTTTGGCTTGTTCCCGCGACGGACCAAACGTGAGGGCTGCCTCAACAAGCGGTGCGAGCCACGTGGGACGGAGCCACTTGCGTTACGGTTGCACTGAGAACCCCGCTAAACCTCGACATTGACCACGCCAAAACTGGTGGCGTTGCTGTTTGACATGAGAAGGATTACGCCCAAAGCGCGTCGCGGGACGCCAATGAAAACGTCAAGGGCTTCACTGCCTCCGGTCTCTCCGACGATCAACTCCAGGGTGCTCACCATTATCGGCTTTGTCCTACCCGGCGACGGCCTATAGGCTGCTGCAATACGTTGCCGCTACCATCAAAATGTGCAGATTAGAAGCGCATTTAATCTACGCCATGAAGCACACACACCTCCCCTCTCCGCGACGTCCGTCGTTGACGCTGATGACCACCGAGCCAGTACGCGCAGCAGCTGAATTCGTTTCACACCGACTTCGCGAGCAACCCCGAACCCCAAAGGGGGACGGACACTCCGTCATTTTGTTTCCGGGCTTAGGAAGCAACGGAACCGCGCTCTTACCGCTGCTAAAGTATTGCCGCTCGCTCGGTTATGACGCTCTTGACTGGGGGCGCGGACTCAACACGGGGCCGAGCGGCGACACTGATTTATGGCTGGAAGATTTAAGCCACGACGTGCTCAATCTCATTGGTGATGATGATCGGTCTGCTACCCTCGTGGGCTGGAGTTTGGGAGGACTCTACGCGCGCGAACTAGGCAAGAAAATGTCCTCTCGTGTGCGCCAAGTCATCACAATGGGGACGCCATTCAACGGCACTGCCCAAAACACTAACGTCGGCTGGTTGTACACGTTGCTGAATCGGTCGGCAAGTGCGCCTGATCGTCGTCTATTGTCGCGGCTGCGAACGCCGCCCCCCGTACCAACCACCTCTATCTACAGTCGCGGTGATGGCGTAGTTGCGTGGCAGGCATGTTTACATGAAAGGTCACCGGGTTTGGTCGAAGACGTGGAGGTAACTGGTAGCCACATCGGAATGGGATGGAATCGAGATGTCCATGCGGTGGTGGCAGACCGATTAATGCAAAAGCCGGGAAAGTGGCGACCTTACCGTGACACGTCGCCTGGTTACGTTGAAGCCGCTTCGGCGCGCGCAGTAACGTCGAGCTAGTTAGCGCTAAGTCCGTGGCCACTTCTGAGTCAGTCATTGCACTTCCTTGGTAGGAAGAGGCCGATAGTCCAAACTTCGCATGGCCCGTGCCAGTGTGTTGGCCGCTTGTTCATAGCCCGCCCACGGTGTATTGCCTTGATCGAGTCGCGAGTGAATGTTGCGGACATTCCACTGATCAGCGCTTTTGAGTTTGCCAACCTCCGTCCACGCGAGCGGCACGGAGACGCCTGCGCCAGGTCGCGCGCGGGCCGACCACGCGCTCACTGTGGTTGCGCCGCGACCGTTACGCAAGTAGTCAATGAATATCTTGCCAACCCGATTCTTTGGGCCGCTCTTGTCCACGAAGTGTGTTGGCAGTACCCGAGCAAGGTGCGTCACCACTGCATGCGCGAAATCCTTGGCGACCGTCCATTCATATTGGCGTTTGATCGGAACGACAATGTGAATGCCTTTGCCGCCACTGGTTTTGGCGAAACAAACCAGTTCGAGTTCAGTGAGAAACCCATGCACGAGTTCAGTTGCGGTTTGTACCTGGGGCCACGTCACGCCTGTGCCCGGGTCAAGGTCAAAGATCAAACGATCCGGACGCTCCATGTGCGTCGCCACCGCATTAGTAGTGTGAAATTCGATTACGTTCCACTGCGCCGACGCGATCAAACCCGATGCGTTGACAACCGCCACTAGTGGGTCATGCCCGGGATCAAGGGCTGGATCAAGCGCCCTGAGTCCCGCGGGTAGTGTTTTATCAATGTGCTTCTGGAAAAACAACTCGCCCGCGAACCCGGCGGGCGCACGCACTAACGATACAGGGCGTTGCTTAAGGTGAGGCATCATGAGCGACCCGATCAGCGCGTAGTAGCGCACCAGCTCAAGTTTGGTCAAGCCTGTTGTCTCGTCCAGAATGCGTTCACCATGCGTGACGTTCAGGGACGTAGCGGAAAGCGCCGTTTTGGACGCTAGTGCGCCCGCGGAGGGTCGCTTAATGTCGGCTGAGGCAGGAGTTTCGCGACGAATCATGCTCGCATCCTTATCCATTCTTGTCCCGACAAACACGGGGTGGCGCAGATGCTGATCGTCCGTCCATTCGCTGAAAGAAACCTCCGCAAGCACCTGCGGTTTCACCCAATGCGCGCGTTTATGTTCGGCCGGCACGCTCGCAAACGGACTGCTTGACTGACGAAGCGGCGCAAGCTTCCTGGCGATATCTTTGAGCGAAGCGTCGCTGAAGCCACTCCCCACTTTTCCGACATACGTCAGCGAACCGTCGTCTGCATGCGCGCCTAACAACAGCGCACCGAATCCATCGCGCGAGCCCTTAGGCTCAGTGAACCCGCCAACGACGAATTCCTGACGCTCGCTGCATTTCAACTTGATCCAGTCCGTTGACCGCAGCGAGACGTAACGCGAACCGCGACGCTTACCAATCACGCCTTCGAGTCCCAAGTTACATGCCGCGCCGAGTATGTCGTGCATCGCGCCGTCGAATGTTTCACTGAAACGCAATACGTCAGACGGATTCTTGGCGACGATGGTTTTTAGCAAAGCACGTCGTTGTTCCAGTGGCACTGCGCGAAGGTCCCTACCGTCGCAGTAAGGCAGGTCAAAGAGATACAAAACAATGTCGCTGAACTTGGAGCTGTCAAATGCTCGTTGCAAAGCACCGAAGTCCGGCGCGCCTTGCGCGTTGAGTGCAACAGCTTCACCATCGTACCAACCGTCAGGATATTTAGCGCTCGTGATTGCTCTGGCAAGGTGGCCCAGTTTGCTAGTCCAGTCGTTGTTGTTTCTAGTAAAGAGCCTGGCTTCGCCACCTTCAACGCGCGTCAACATGCGATAGCCATCAAACTTGATCTCGTATTGCCAGTCGGAATCGTCGGTGGGTGCGCGATCCACGCGTGTTGCCAGTTGTGGTGACAGCATGGGGGGAAGTTGCGAAGCAACACCCAGTTTCAAGGCATTCAACGAATTCGATTTCTTTTTTGCTTTCAGAGGCGTGGAAGCTGCTCGCTTGGCGTGAGTCGCAGGACGCGGGCTTTCTTCTCGTACCGGAGGCGTTGGCGGCGCATCGCCCGTGACGCTTTCGGGCAATGCGTCGACCACACTGAACTCATCAGACGAGCGAGCTGCGTCATCGCGCTCTTTGATCAGCAACCAGGTTTCGCGCGTTTGTTCGGGAGTTTTCATGCGCACGAGCGTCCAGAGACCATGAAGTTTTTCGCCGTGTAGGCGAAACTTCAAATTGCCCATGCGAAGCCCGGTCGCCGCATCACCGACGGGTTGCCACGTCCCACGATCCCAAATGATCACCTTGCCAGCACCGTACTGTTTCGCAGGAATCATGCCTTCAAATGCGGCGTAGGCAACCGGGTGGTCTTCCACCGCGACCGCCATCCGTTTGTCCTTGGGATCGAGACTTGGCCCCTTCGGTACGGCCCAGCTCTTCATCGTTCCGCTGAGCTCCAGACGAAAGTCGTAGTGCAGTCGGGTAGCCCAATGTTTCTGGATAACAAAAGAATGGCCACTTTCGCTGCGGCCTCCAGCAGCGGGTTCACTGGTGACTGCAAAATTGCGCTTGGCTTCATAGCTTGCTAGAGCCTTGGCTGTTTGCTTCGACATTAGTAGCGCGATTGAATCAGCGCCAGACTATGCGCGCTTCGTCGTTTTCTTGGCGGGGGCGCGCAGGGTCGAAACCGAGGCCTTTGGTTTCGCGGCTGAAGCCTTCGCCGTTGCGGACGGTTGATCGGCCCCCTTTTTTGGACTCTTATCTCGGGCTTTGAGGCTGTTGCGCAGCAGCTCCGTCAGATCGATCACATTACTCGACGCTGTCACAGCGTCAGCCTTGATCGGCTCCACGGTTGCCGTTTTTCCTGTCTTCACTCGATTCGCTACAAGTTCATTGATGGCCTGTGCAAAGTGATCGGTGTACAGTGCCGGCGCCCACGCGGCAGTCATGTCGTCTATCAACTGTGAAGCCATTTTTCGTTCGCCGTCCTTCACACCTGCCGCGCCTGTCGGCAGATTGAGTTCGCTAACGTCGCGCATGTCAGCGTTCCACCGGATTGTGTTGAGCACAATGGCATCAGCGAGCGGTAATAGCAGCGCGAGGTGCTCTTTGGAGCGCATCACCACGCGCGCGACCGCAATAACCTGACGCTCTTTCATAGACTCGCGGAGAAGGGCGTAGACCTTGGCGCTTCGGGGATCGGGTTGCAGGTAGTACGGAGTATCCAAATACGCGAATGAGACTTCGGCAGCTTTTACGAAGGTTTCAATTTCGATTGACTGAGTAGCTTTTGGGTATGCCGCCTTTATTTCTGCTTCTTCGATGATGGCGTAGCTGCCGTCCGGTGTCTTAACGCCTTTGACAACATCGTCCTTCTCAATCGCTTTATTCGTGCGCTTGTTTACGCGGCTATAGCCCACGGGGTCGAGTGATCGGCGGTCAAGCCAATCGAAATCGACACCGCTGTCTTGCGTGGCAGGAAACATAGAGACAGGAACGTGAATCAGTCCAAAACTGATTGCGCCTTTCCAGACGGAACGTGGCATAGGTAACTCCTGCGCGGCGCGTAAATCCATATGCAACGGCGAGCGCGCCGTTGCGATGTGGCTCTACAACAAGAAGCCTACCACCGGAAATCTGGGTTCCGCGTTTCCCAATCAGACAACTGTTTGTCCGCTTCTTCACGCGCGACGCCCTGACGTTCCTCAATCCGTCCCAGCAGCTGTTCGCGCTTGCCCTCGATGACGTCGAGGTCATCGTTGGTTAGTTTTCCCCACTGCTCCTGCAGCTTGCCTTTGAACTGTTTCCAGTTACCCGATACTTGAGCTTCGTTCATGATGGTTCCTTAATTACGATTGGTAACGCACCCAATGTAGAAAAGGCAAAGCTGTCTGCCCATCAGATAAACGAGAGTTGTCGTGTCGGACATCCCTTACGCTGGCCACCGAATCACTGTCCATCGACCGCTATCGCTGCAATGCGGCCTTGCTCGGTGCGCGTTTCGGAATACCTTATTCAGTGTATTCATTGCACGCACCTCAGTAGCTCGGCACTAACCGCATGAATAAACCAGTTATCCCAAAGTTGTGTGAAACCTGAACATTAAAGTCAGCCGTGTAGATCAGAACTTACGAACCTCAATACGGCAGTCTAGCCTTGGGCAAGAAAACATGTTGCCCTCGCTCGCTACTCAAAGCACTGCCATTCAATTTTCGTCAACGTAACTCAATGGCATCGCTGACGCATGTCAGGTTATTCATGGAAAGATCGTCGAAATATTTTTTCTCGTCCTGAAAGCATCCTGAACCTCATACCGCAGAGTTCAGGGGCAAATTGATCTCGCATGCGGAACTTTCATGGTGGTGTGTGGATATCAAGGGAATTGACAAAAGCTTGAACGGTAATTGGCTGCTCAGGGGATCCCAAGCTTGCTGCGAGGTGGCTCCAGCCAATTCACGCGGTAGCGCTTTTGTGATTTCCAAAGCTCTGCCAGTAGGCCAGAATGCAAGCTCCAACGAAAGACGCACCGATGAGACAGACTTCCGGGCCAGCCCAAAGCGTCCCAATCCACAGCCCACACATAAACGTCCCGGATCAGCCTGCCGAACTAGAGCTGGCTAAGGCTTTGCAAGCCGGTCTTTGCACGGATCCCTTTGCTTCACTGGGGTGTCATCCGGCTGCACAAGCAGGCGTGTTCTATCTGCGGGCCTTTGCGCCGGGCTGCACCGAAGTCAATGTGCTTGCAAGGGGCACCCATGTCTTGCTAGGCGAGCTCTCCCGGGTGCCGGAGAGCTCCCTTTTTGTCGGCGAGCTTTCTCTGGCTACAACAGACAGCTACCAGCTTCAGATGGTCTCTGAAATGGGCGTCAGGGTGGTTGAAGATCCCTACCGGTTCGGGCCCTGGTTGGGCGAAACCGATGTTTGGCTGCTTGCCGAGGGCAGTCACCTGCGTCCTTGGGAAAAGCTCGGCTCGCATGCCTGCATCAAGGATGGAACATCAGGTGTGGCGTTTGCTGTCTGGGCACCCAACGCCAGACAGGTTTCCCTGGCGGGTGAGTTCAACCTGTGGAACAGCCGCTGTCACCCCATGCGGTTTCGAGCGGAGTGCGGCATCTGGGAAATTTTTCTGCCCGGTGTCGGTATGGGTGCGCTCTACAAATTTGATGTTCTGGGAGCGAATGGCGAGCGGGTGCTTAAGGCCGACCCATATGCGCTGAGCTGCGAGTTACCCCCCGGCAATGCTTCACGCGTGATGGACTTGCCCCCACCCGTGTTGGGTCGCGAGGCAATTCGCCAGCAAGCCAATGCCCTCAATGCGCCGATCAGCATTTATGAAGTACATGCCGGCTCTTGGCGCCGACCACGCGGAAAAATACCCGACTGGAATTTTCTGTCAGAGCTGCTGGTACCGTATGTGGTGGGCATGGGATTTACCCACATCGAATTGCTGCCCATCAACGAGCACCCGTTCTATGCGTCGTGGGGATATCAGCCCACCGGTTTGTATGCGCCGACAGCACGCTATGGTTCACCAGAAGCTTTTCGGGCCTTTGTTGATGTGGCTCATGCGGCGGGGTTGCAAATGATTCTGGACTGGGTGCCTGGCCATTTTCCTGCCGACGCATATGCCCTGGCTCGATTTGATGGCACTGCCCAGTACGAATACGCCGACCCGAGAGAAGGTTTTCATCGAGACTGGAACACCCTGATCTACAACTGGGGGCGTCTGGAGGTGCGCAATTTTCTGGTGGGCAACGCACTTTTCTGGATTGAACGCTACGGCGTTGACGGCTTGCGGGTTGATGCAGTGGCGTCCATGCTTTACCGCGATTACAGCCGAGAACCCGGGGAATGGATCCCAAACCGCGACGGGGGCCGAGAGAACATCGAAGCGATTGAGTTTTTACGCACCACTAACCGGGTGATTGGGGAGCAATCAACAGGTGCCGTCACCATGGCCGAAGAGTCCACCGCATTTCCAAAAGTTTCGGCGCCGCCATGGGTGGGGGGGCTGGGCTTCAATTACAAATGGAACATGGGATGGATGCACGACACACTGGCGTATTTTTCGACCGATCCCGTGGTTCGTCAACACCACCACGACCGCATCAGTTTTGCCATGATGTACGCCTACAGCGAGCATTTTGTGTTGCCGCTCTCGCACGATGAGGTGGTGCACGGCAAAGGCTCGCTCTATGCCCGTATGTGGGGTGATGCCTGGCAAAAATGCGCCAACCTGAAGTCCCTGTTTGCCCTGATGTATGCCCACCCAGGGCGAAAACTGCTTTTTATGGGGTCAGAACTAGGGCAAAAAAGCGAATGGAACCATGACTCAGAACTTGACTGGTATTTGCTTGAAGATGCGGCGCACGCGGGTGTTCAAACACTGGTGCGTGATGTCAACCATCTGTACCGGAGTCGTGGCGCCCTGCATGAGCGCGATGATGATCCCGGCGGTTTTTCATGGATTGAGGTCAGTGACCGTTTGAACAGCGTGTTTGCATTTATGCGCTACGGGCAAGCCCACCCTGCACAAATATTAGTCGCATGCAATTTCACACCGGTTCCGCGTCATGGGTATCGAATCGGTGTACCAACGGCGTGTGCATGGCGGGAATGCCTGAACACCGATTCAAAACACTACGCTGGCAGCGGGATGGGTAATTTCGGCCGGGTCGAGTGCGAATCTGTACCGAGCCATGGCTTCAGCCAATCGGTATGCCTGACGCTGCCGCCGTTGGGGGTGATATGGCTGGAGCCCGCACAATGAGGCAACCGCACAATGCTCAGTGCCAGCATGGTCAGCCGTGGCCGTTGGGAGCTACCGCTTTGAAATGGCAAGGTCAGGACGGCGTGAATTTTGCCGTCCATGCCCCTCATGCCGAGGGCGTTCAATGCTGCTTGTTTGATGAAGAAAGCAAGGAGCAAAGCGCGCGCCTTGCGTTGCCGAAATGCACCGATGGTGTTTGGCACGGTTTTATGCCCAACCTGAAAATCGGTCAGCTCTACGGATTGCGTGCCACAGGTCCTTACGCTCCCAGCGCCGGCCACCGCTTCAATGATCGCAAATTGCTGGTGGATCCCTATGCACGCGAATTGGTCGGGTCTTTGAAAGATCTGGCAAAAGCCCTGAATTACCGGCTTGACGAAGCGGGCCAGCGTCAGCCTGACCAGGGAGATAACGCCAGCCGCATACCCAAGGCACGCGTGGTTGATGTCGAAAAAGAATTGCGCTCGGGAGCAGCCATTGCGCCTCGCCCAAACATCGCGCTGTCTGAAACGATTCTTTATGAAGCCCATGTCAAGGGGCTCACACGCCTCAACCACGAGGTAGAGGCGCGGTTGCAAGGCACTTACGCTGGCTTGGCGAGCGAACCCATGCTCAAGCACTTCAAGCGCCTTGGCATCACTTCAGTGTGCCTTTTGCCGGTGCAGTTGCACATTACCGAAAAGCATCTGCTTGACCTGGGATTGGTCAATTTCTGGGGCTACAACACTTTGGGGTTCTTTGTTCCCGAGCCGTCATATGCGAGCGGCGATTGCGGCGAATCGGCGCGCGCGGAATTTCGCGCAATGGTCGATACGCTGCATCGCAATGGCTTTGAGGTTTTGCTCGATGTGGTTTTTAACCACACAGCAGAAAGCGATGCCAATGGGCCGACCCTGTGCTGGCGCGGGCTCAACAATGCCGTCGCTTATGCGCAGGACGGCTCAGGCAATTATCTAAATCCCACAGGCTGTGGCAATGCCCTCAATTTTGCTGAGCCACGCATGGTTCAGCTGGTGATGGACAGCTTGCGCTGGTGGGTGCAAGCCTTTGGTGTGGATGGTTTCCGTTTTGATTTGGCCACCACGCTGGGGCGTGATCCGGCCATGAAGTACCAGTTCAACCGCTTTGGTGCCCTGCTGACCGCCATATCCCAAGATCCGGTGCTTTGTGCTGTCAAGCGGATTGCCGAACCGTGGGATATTGCCTCAGGTGGCTATCAGCTCGGTGGGTTTCCGGCAGGCTGGCAGGAGTGGAATGACCAGTTTCGTGACACCGTGCGCGCTTACTGGCTGGGTCATGACTGCACGCGCGGGCAGTTTGCCCGACGTCTGAGTGGCTCCAGCGATATTTTTGAAAACCGCGGTCGCAGCCCGTTGGCCAGTGTCAACCTCATTACCTCGCATGACGGTTTTACCCTCGCCGATCTCACCGCCTACAGCCAGCGGCATAACTTTGACAATGGCGAAAACAATCGCGATGGTCACAGCCATAACCTGAGCGCCAATGCCGGCATCGAGGGGCACAGCGACGATCCGCAGGTGAAGTCTCAGCGCGCCCTTTGGCAACGCGCAATGCTGGCGACTTTATTTCTGGCGCAAGGTACACCCCAATTGTTGGCGGGCGATGAGTTGGGGCACAGCCAGGGCGGTAACAACAACGCCTATTGCCAGGACAATCCAGTCACGTGGTTGAACTGGGAGCAGAGCGATGCGGCCATGATCAATTTTGTCGCTGGCCTTGTTGCGCTCCGAAAAAAATATCCGGCTTTGCGCCACCCAGACTGGTTTAATGGCCTGCAACACGATGAACTCCGATATCCAGTCCCAAAAGGTTTTGATATCGCCTGGTTGAAGCCTGACGGATGGCCGTTGCGTGCTGAAGAATGGCAAGACCCTGCTGAACTTGGGTTGACATGTCTGATTGAAGTAGGCGAAGGCGGATTCACTGCGACGCACCGGGTCATGCTGGTGTTCAACCCGGCCGACACATCGCTGCGTTTCGCACTTCCTTCTGGTTCATGGCGACGGGTGCTAAATAGCTACACCGCGGAGTTTGACTGCGGGGATATTTTTATTGACGAATGCGACGCGAGCCGCAGCACCGTAATGATGCTTGTGCAGGACGTCGACGTCGCAGTACCCGAATCACTCCAATGAGCCCGGAAGCAACTGGCATTCTTGACCGGCGCAGCAGCGGCGTTCTGCTGCACCCCACTTGCCTGCCCGGACCACACGGATCCGGCGATCTGGGACCCGCTGCTTATCATTTTGTAGACTGGCTGGCCAAGGCCGGGCAAAGTCTGTGGCAGGTCTTGCCGCTCAATCCGGTGGGGCCAGGCAACTCGCCCTATCAAAGCGTCTCAACGTTCGCTGGCAGTCCCTTGCTGGTCGATCTTTCCAGCATGGTCGATCGGGGCTGGTTAAGGTGGGAGCCTGACCCAGGCTATGAGCGACGTCGTTGCGACTACGCCCGAGTCGCGCCGCGCCGAATGGAGCGGCTTCGAATGGGGTGGCAGGGATTTTCGCAAACTGCAGCGCCTGCGGAGCGTCAAGAGCTGGCGACTTTTTGTGAGCAGAATCGTCATTGGCTTGATGACTACTCGCTGTTCATGACACTCGATGGCTTGTACGGAGCGACATGGAACCACTGGCCAGCCGAATATGCACAACGAAACCCCGATGCATTGGAAAACCTGCGGCAGCAGCGGTCACAGGAGCTTGAGTTCTGGTGCTTTGTGCAATGGCAGTTTATGGCGCAATCGCAAGGCCTGCGCAAATACGCCCGTCGCTGTGGCGTTAAGATCGTAGGAGATGCTCCGATTTTTGTAGCGCATCATTCTGCTGATGTATGGGCAAACACAGATCAGTACTTACTCAATCCGGATGGGGAGCCAGCGGCGGTGGCCGGTGTGCCCCCCGACTACTTCAGTCCGACCGGTCAGCGCTGGGGCAATCCCTTGTACAACTGGACCGCCATGAAAGCTGACGGCTACGCCTGGTGGCGCTCTCGTGTGGCCCATCAGCTTAAATGCGTGGATTTATTGCGTCTGGACCATTTTCGGGGCTTTGAGGCCTACTGGGAAGTACCGGCCAGCCAGGACAATGCAGTGATCGGGCAGTGGCGCGCAGGGCCAGGCGAAGATCTTTTTGATGCCTTGGTACAGGCACTCGGCCCGCTGCCGCTGGTGGCCGAAGACCTTGGCCTGATTACCCCAGAGGTGACCGCGCTGCGCCTGAAGTACGGCTTTCCGGGCATGAGGATACTTCAGTTTGCATTTGGCGACTCCTCAGGCAACCCCTACCTGCCACACAACTACCAGCCGCAAACCGTGGCATACACTGGAACGCATGACAACAACACCGCAGTCGGCTGGTGGCGAGCCCTTGATCGAGCCCAACGCGAAGCGGTGTTGCTCTATCTTGGCCCCGAGGCCGAAACTGCAATTCATTGGGCAATGATTCGCTCCCTGTCTCAGTCTGTCGCGCGCACGGTCATTCATCCTTTTGCCGATGTACTCGGGCTCGATGAACGCCACCGCATGAACATCCCCGGGCAGGCCCAGGGCTGCTGGGAGTGGCGTTTCGAATGGAGTCAGGTGGCCGATGTTGCCGCCGCCCAGTTGGCACAGATCACCCACGCACACGGTCGCTGTTCGCCGTGACATTCATCCACCCACCACCGGCTTGACCGCCTGCGCCCCTCATGGAAATCAACAATCCACTCCAACTTGCGCGTAAAACCATCGGCCTGGTGCTAGCTGGAGGGCGCGGCTCACGTCTGCAGCAACTGACCGACCGCCGAACCAAGCCAGCGGTTTACTTCGGGGGCAAATTTCGCATTGTCGACTTTGCCCTTTCAAATTGCATGAACTCTGGCGTGCGGCGCATCGGTGTGCTGACCCAGTACAAATCGCACAGCCTGTTGCGCCACCTGCAGAGGGGCTGGTCATTTTTGCGCAGCGAGTTCAATGAGTTTATTGATCTGCTGCCAGCGCAGCAACGCATTGACGAGAACTCCTGGTACCGAGGAACGGCTGATGCGGTTTATCAGAACCTGGATATATTGCGTTCGCACAAGCCGTCCTACATTTTGGTGCTTGCGGGCGACCATATCTACAAAATGGACTACGCCAAGCTGATTGCTGACCACGTTGCCCTGGGCGCCCGCTGTACCGTGGCCTGTATCGAGGTGCCCCTGATCGAAGCCAGCGCCTTTGGCGTCATGGCCATCGACTCACAACGGCGCATCCTTGAGTTTGTTGAAAAGCCCGAGCACCCTCCATGCATGCCTGGCAAAGCAGAAGCTGCCCTGGCCAGCATGGGCGTCTATGTGTTCGATGCTGACTACTTGTACAAAGCACTGCAGGCTGACACGCTGCGGTCTGATTCCAGTCATGACTTTGGCAAAGACCTGATTCCTGCGATGGTCGCTTTGGGCCATGCCGTTGCCCACCCTTTTGAAATGTCGTGTGTGCGCAGCAGCCCGGAGGCAATCGCCTATTGGCGAGATGTGGGAACGGTCGATGCCTATTGGCAAGCCAATCTGGATCTGACAGATCCGTTGCCCGAACTTGACATGTACGACCGCGAATGGCCCATCTGGACTTATCAAGAACAGCTACCGCCGGCGAAGTATGTCTATGACGATGACGACAGGCGCGGCTTGTCGGTGGATTCGCTGGTGTCGGGGGGGTGCATTATTTCGGGTGCACATGTACGGCGCTCGGTATTGTTTTCAAGCGTGCATGTACATTCCTTCAGCACGGTAGAAGAAGCTGTTTTGCTGCCCCAGGTAGATGTTGGCCGCCACTGCCATTTGCGCCGCGTGGTGATTGACAACGGCTGCAACATCCCAGCAGGCATGCGGATTGGCTTTGACGCAGTGGAGGATGCGCAGCGTTTTTACCGCACCGAGCGCGGCGTGGTGCTCGTCACCCGGGAGATGCTGCAGGCGCTTGAAGGCACCCCCTCTTAGACCATCTCGACATGAAGGTTCTCTACGTTTGTTCTGAGCTTTTCCCATTGCTCAAAACTGGGGGTCTGGCCGATGTGAGTGCGGCTTTGCCGCCTGCTCTGCACAAGGCCGGATGCGATGTGCGTTTGCTGCTACCGGCTTATCCGGCGCTGCAGGCAGCGTTCACATCCGTCGGGGGCAGGCGCCCCTTGCAGCTGCCTCATGGCCGCCACATTGGACCACGCTGGGCCGCCTCCCTTGCTAGCAACCCGCCTCGATTGCACTGTGGGCGTTTCGAAGACAACAGCCTGCTTACCTATTTGATCGATGCGCCAGCGCTTTATGACCGTGCAGGCAACCCGTACCTGAACCCACAGGGTCAGGCATGGCCGGACAACGCCGTGCGTTTTGCCTGGCTGGGGTGGGCAGCAGCTTGTTTGGGGCAGGGTCTGGACGACACCTGGCAACCAGACATCGTGCATTGCCATGACTGGCATACGGGGTTGGCGCCAATCTATCTGCGCGAGCTTGCTCTGATCGAGCCGCCCAAGGCAGCGAGTGTTTTCACGATTCACAATCTGGCCTACCAGGGGCTTTTTCCGTACTCGGTGTTTGACCAGCTGGGTTTGCCGTCCGCCCTGTTTGGAATTGAAGGGCTGGAGTTTTTCGACCAAGTTTCTTTCATGAAGGCCGCCCTACAGTTTGCGCAAAGTATTACCACCGTCAGCCCAAGTTATGCGCGGGAGATTCTGACCCCCGAGCAAGGCATGGGGCTTGACGGTTTGCTGCGCAACCGCGCCGACGCACTCAGTGGCATTCTCAACGGTGTGGACTACGCAGTATGGAGCCCGGCCCATGACGATGCGTTGGCGCAAACCTACGATGTTCAAGACATCGGCAAAAAAGCAAATGCCAAGGTGCAGCTTCAGGAAAAGCTTGCCTTGCAGCCGCGCCCTGAGGCATTGCTATTTGGTGTGGTCAGCCGTTTAAGCGAACAAAAGGGATTGCATCTGGTGCTAGCTGTTGTTGACGAGATCGTCGCTAGCGGCGGGCAGCTGGTGCTATTGGGCGCGGGCGACGCAGACCTGGAGCAGGCTTTTGCGCAGGCCGCGTCTAGGCACCCCGGGCAGGTGGCCGTTCACAGGGGCTACGACGAAGCGCTTGGGCACGTCATCGTTGCCGGCAGCGACGTCATTTTGGTACCTTCCCGATTTGAACCGTGTGGACTCACTCAACTGTACGCCATGCGCTATGGCACCTTGCCGCTGGTGCACCGGGTGGGCGGCCTTGCCGACACTGTAGTCGATTGCACACCGAATCATTTGGCCGACGGTACGGCCTGTGGCTTCGTTTTTGACGATTTCAGCGTGCCAGGATTGCAGTCTGCGCTAGCCCATGCATTTGCCCTGAAGCAGCAAGCAGAACTCTGGAAAATCGTGCAGCAGCATGCCATGAAGCTGCGTTTTGACTGGGATGTCGCGGCTCAAAGCTATCTGGCGCTCTATCGCGAACTCAGACCTTCCGCTAAGCCAACCTGAGCATGCAAATTGCAAAACACCCCACGGTTTTGAAACCCGTTGGCCGCATTTTTTAAGAGTACTCATTCACCATGCACTACGACAGTCCGACTGACAATCAACAGCCAGACAACTCGGTCGACGGGATTCGCCTTTCCATTGCCAACCGGTTGATGTATTCGGTGGGCAAAGACCTTCGATCGGCCACGCAGCGAGACTGGATGTTCGCGGTTTTTCACACTGTTCGTGACCGTGTCATGAACCGCTGGCGCGAGACACTCAAGCAATCCCAGGATCAGGATGCCAAGCGGGTGTATTACCT
>JAYWHV010000263.1:0-2820 GCA_043777615.1 Burkholderiales bacterium
AAAGGCATTCCACGCCTGCGCAAAGCCATTTGCAACTGGTACGCGCAGCGCTATGGCGCGTGGCTCGACCCGGACACCGAGGCCATCGTCACCATTGGCTCGAAAGAGGGCCTCGCGCATCTGATGCTCGCGACGCTTGATCGCGGCGACACAGCCCTGGTGCCGAACCCGAGCTACCCGATTCACATTTACGGCGCGATCATCGCGGGCGCGGACATCCGCAGCGTGCGGATGACTGAAGACGTGGATTTCTTCGAGGAAGTCGAGCGCGCGATTCGCGAAAGTTTCCCCAAGCCGAAGATGCTGATCTTGGGCTTTCCATCGAACCCGACCGCCATGTGCGTTGACTTGCCGTTCTTCGAGAAAATCGTTGCGCTGGCGCGCGAACACGGCATCTGGGTGGTGCATGATCTCGCTTACGCAGACTTGGGTTTTGACGGCTACAAAGCGCCGAGCATCATGCAGGTCAAAGGCGCAAAAGACGTCGCCGTTGAATTTTTCACCATGAGCAAAAGCTACAACATGGCCGGCTGGCGCGTCGGCTTCATGGTCGGCAACCCGCATCTGGTGAACGCGCTGGGCCGTATCAAGGGCTACAACGATTACGGCACGTTCACGCCGATTCAGGTGGCGAGTATTGCGGCGCTCGAAGGCCCGCAGGACTGTGTTGAGGAGATTCGCCAAAAGTACGAAGGCCGCCGCAACGTGATGGTCAAAGGCCTGCATGAAGCGGGCTGGATGGTGGATAACCCGAAAGCATCGATGTACATCTGGGCGAAAATTCCCGAACCGTACATGAAAATGGGTTCGCTGGAATTCGCAAAACAATTGTTGGCTGATGCGAAGGTCAGCGTGTCGCCCGGTATCGGATTTGGGCAGTACGGTGACACGCATGTGCGCTTCGCCTTGATTGAGAATGAAGCGCGTTCCCGTCAAGCGGTGCGCGGCATCAAGGATATGTTCAAGAAGGATGGGCTGCTCTGATCTGAGCGCCGGAAGACCATAGCGTGCGCTCTGCGCACCTCGTGACATGGTGCGCAAAACGCACCCTACAAGTTAGATAACTACAAATGAAACCACTAAGAATCGGACTTCTGGGCATCGGCACTGTTGGTGGAGGCACCTTTGACGTGCTGACTCGCAACGCCGAAGAAATTTCTCGTCGTGCCGGGCGCCCGATTACGATCACGCATGTGGCGGACAAAAACCTGACGCTCGCCAATCAGGTGGTCGCTGGACGCGCTGTGGTCACTGACGACGGCTTTGCCATCGTGCGCAACCCGGACATCGATGTCGTCATCGAATTGATCGGTGGCTACACGTTTGCCAAACAGCTCATGCTGGAGGCGATTGCAAACGGCAAACACGTTGTCACGGCTAACAAAGCGCTGCTCGCACTGCACGGCAACGAAATCTTCGCGGCCGCGCGCGCGAAGGGCGTGATCGTCGCATTCGAGGCGGCGGTCGCTGGCGGCATCCCGATCATCAAGGCGCTACGCGAAGGTCTCGTCGCCAACCGCATCGAGTGGATTGCAGGCATCATCAACGGCACAACCAACTTCATCCTTTCCGAGATGCGCAGCAAGGGCGCGTCGTTCGCGGACGTGCTCAAAGTAGCGCAGGCGAAGGGTTACGCAGAAGCGGACCCGACGTTCGACATTGAAGGCGTCGATGCCGGTCACAAGATAAGCATCCTCGCCGCAATCGCCTTCGGAATTCCGCTGTCATTTGACAAGGCACACGTCGAAGGCATCACGAAGATCGAAGCCATCGACATTCGCTACGCCGAAGAGATGGGCTACCGCATCAAACTGCTCGGCATCGCCCGCCGCCGCGAGACTGGGATTGAGCTACGCGTACACCCCACGCTGATCCCGACCAAGCGCCTGATTGCCAACGTTGAAGGCGTGATGAATGCGGTGTTGGTGAAGGGCGATGCGGTCGGCGCGACACTGTACTACGGCGCGGGCGCAGGCGCTTCACCCACGGCCTCAGCGGTCATCGCCGACCTCGTCGACGTAGCTCGCCTGATCGATACCAATGCCAGTCATCGCGTGCCCTATCTCGCGTTTCAACATGACAAGATTGGCACCGAGCCAGTGCTGTCGATTGACGACGTTGAAACATCGTATTACCTGCGACTTCGCGTCGACGACAAGCCCGGTGTGTTGGCCGACATCACGCGCGTGCTTGCCGACAATAACATCTCGATTGATGCGATGTTGCAGAAGGAACCGGAAGAGGGCGAAGCGCAAACCGACATCATTCTGCTCACGCACGAAACGATTGAGAAGAACGTGAAGCGCGCAATTGCTGCGATTGAAGCGCAGCCTACGACGGGCGCTAAAGTGGTGTTGTTACGCCTCGAAAATTTGGCGTAAAGATACCTGGCCCGAGAACGGGTGAGGGCGCTGAACACATAGGGTGTGCTCTGCGCACCTCGTAACGGTTGGTGCGCGGAGCGCACCCTATTAGAAGCTATGAAATACATCTCCACTCGCGGCAAATCACCGACTCAATCCTTCAGTCAAGTTCTCCTCTCCGGTCTAGGCGAAGACGGCGGCCTCATGCTGCCGGAAACGCTGCCAAAAATTACCGATATTGAGCTAACCGCATGGCGCGGCCTGCCGTATCACGTACTGGCGCACGCAGTCCTTTCCAAGTTCGTCGCAACCGACGACATCGATTCTGTAACGCTCGCCGCGCTGACCAGAGCCACCTACACACACGCGGTCTACGGCACCGACGAAATCACGCCTGTGCGCTCAATTGACGCCTACGCAAACGGCATGCACATTCAAGCGCTCAGCAACGGCCCAA
>JAYWHV010000264.1:0-9637 GCA_043777615.1 Burkholderiales bacterium
ATCAACGCGCAGAAGCGATTTATTGCCAACGCAGCGCATCAGCTTCGCACCCCCGTTGCGGCGCTACGCACGTTGAGCGAACTTGCCGCGCGCATGCCCGATGGTCCGGAGCGTGACCAGGCAATGAATAGGTTAATCGCGACGGGCGAGCGTGTCAGCCATCTTGCCGCGCAATTGCTTACGCTGGTGCGCGCGGAGAGCGCGGGCACCACACGCCTGAGCGTCCCGGTGGAGTTGCGCGGACTCTGCGAGAGCGTCGCGCACGACGTTGTGCCGCAAGCGCTGGAGCGTGAAATTGAGTTTTCACTCGAAGGGGTCGAACACGACGTTAACGTCATCGGTGACCCGACGCTGATTGGGGAACTGGTACGCAATCTGCTCGACAACGCGTTCAAGTACACGCCGCGTCGCGGTACCGTCACGTTGACAGTTCTGGGTGGCGGCGGAGCAACGGCATCGATTGTGGTTGACGATTCGGGGCCTGGCGTTCCGATGTCCGAGCAAGCACGCATCTTCGCGCCGTTCGCGCGCTTCGCCCAATTGGATTCAGACACTGGCCTGCCGATTGGGGGCACCGGGCTGGGGCTCGCCATCGTGCGCGAAGTGGCTGATGCACATGGCGCCGCTGTGAGGGTTGAGAACTCGGTTTTGGGGGGGGCGCGATTCGTTGTCAGTTTCGCGTCAGAAAGCCGTCAGAAGAGCGTAAGCGCCGCCGCCTAACGTCCACGGGTAATGCAGGTCGGCTGGAGGGTCGATCGCATCAACTAACGAGGATCAAACTATGTCAACTGCAACCGCACGCTTCGACGGTAGCGTGAACGCGGCTCCGCGTCCGATGTCTCCTGAAGAAAAAAAGGTCATCTTTGCGTCATCGCTCGGCACCATTTTCGAGTGGTACGACTTCTACCTGTTCGGCGTCATGGCAGCCATTATCGGGGCCAACTTTTTCACCAAACTTGACCCTGCGACGCGCGATATTTTTACGCTGCTCGCATTCGCCGCCGGTTTCGCGGTGCGCCCTTTCGGTGCGATCGTGTTCGGTCGCCTTGGCGACCTGGTTGGGCGCAAATACACGTTCCTCGTCACGATCCTGATTATGGGTTTGTCGACGTTATTGGTGGCTTTTCTGCCAAACTACGCGAGCTGGGGAATTGCTGCTCCTATTTGCCTGATTGCACTTCGGCTATTGCAGGGGCTCGCGCTCGGCGGTGAGTACGGTGGTGCAGCGACGTACGTTGCTGAGCATGCTCCGATGGGCAAGCGGGGGTTCTACACGTCGTACATTCAAACGACCGCGACCGTTGGCTTGATGCTCGCGCTCATGGTAATTCTGGGTACACGTTCGACGCTCGGTGAAAAAGACTTTGCCGACTGGGGATGGCGCATTCCGTATGCCGTTTCCGGAATTTTGCTGGTGATCTCGGTGTGGATCCGGCTCCAGTTGAAAGAGTCTCCTGCGTTCGAGAAAATGAAGTCCGAAGGCAAAACTTCAAAGGCGCCTTTGTCTGAATCATTCGGTCAATGGAAAAACGGAAAGATTGTGTTGATTGCGCTACTGGGCCTCACCGCAGGTCAGGCAGTTGTCTGGTACACGGGTCAGTTTTACACGCTGTTCTTTCTGCAAACGTTCCTGAAGGTTGACCCCGCCACCGCGAACATTTTGATCGCAGTGTCGTTGATTCTTGGCACGCCGTTCTTTATCGTGTTTGGCTCGCTCTCCGACAAAATCGGCCGCAAGCCGATCATCATGGCCGGTTGCGCGATTGCTGCATTGACCTTCTTCCCGTTGTTTAATGCGCTTACCACCTACGCCAATCCAAAGCTGCAAGCTGCAATCCAGAAGTCGCCGATAACCGTCGTCGCTCCGGCCGCTGACTGCAACCTGATTTTGAACCTTACCGGCACCAAGGTCTTCACAAGCGCGTGCGATTTGAGCCGCGTGTTTCTCGCAAATTCTGGCGTGAATTACGACAAGGTCGAGGGCCCGGCTGGCACCGTTGCGACAGTAAAAGTCGGCGAGAAGTCAGTGGTCGGGTACGACGCCAAGTCGCCCACCGCAAAAGACGATAAAGTTCGTTTTGAGAAGGAAGTTCGCGATGCGCTGACCGCGGCGGGCTACCCAGCGAAGGCCGATCCGATTCCGGCGCTTTCGTCGAACTGGATTATGATCGTGCTCATCCTGACCCTTATGGTGATCTACGTCACAATGGTGTACGGGCCAATTGCTGCAATGCTGGTTGAACTGTTCCCGACCCGCATTCGCTACACGTCAATGAGCCTGCCGTATCACATTGGGAACGGCTGGTTCGGTGGGTTCATGCCGGCGATCGCATTCTCGATTGTCGCTGCGCAGGGCAATATTTACAGCGGCCTCTGGTACCCGATCGTGATCGCGACGATGACATTTGTCATCGGGATGATCTTTGTTAAAGAAACGAAAGACGTAGATATCTACGCCAACGACTAAGGACGCATCATGTGGAAAATCGCCGTCGGCTTTATCGCGTTTGCTGCGCTCGCCCTCTGGATGCTCTCCAAGGGTGGTGACATTGACATCGGTGGCGAGAAGCATGACGTGTCGCCACCTGCCAGTGAAAAGGCAGTAGAAAAATCTACTGAAAAGGCACCCGGAAAGTAATTCGGGTTGACGAAAAAAGGGGCCGCTTTTTGGGCCCCTTTTTTGTCCGCCTCGCTGCCGTGAGAGGAATACGCTGAGTTGGCTTGAAGACTAGCGATTCAGCGTGATCTCAAAGCGCAGGCGAACGCCGGTCAGCTCGATAACATCGCCGGCCGCGAGGTCACGCACACCTTCCAGCGCGTCACCGTTGATGTACGCAGGCGTAACACCTTCAAGCTGTTTGATCTGCCACCGCGTCGGACTGGTGCGCAAGAACTCAATGACCTGCTTCCCCTCCTTGCCCAGCGTGACGGAGGGTTGATTGAGGGGATAGCGCTTTCCAGCTGCCGTTCCCGAAAGCACAGCCACACTCGCGGCAAGCGAGCGAACGCCAGCCGCTGGCTTTCCCGCTGTCGCAGGCAAAGACGCAGTTGCGGTCGCGGCCGCTCTGGGTGCAACAACCGAACTGGGTGCGACAACGATGGGCGCCTTTGCCACCGGCGCGAGCGGTGAATTGGCCAGCGAAGCGCCTTTTGGTAATGCGGCAAGCAACGATGGGTCCAGGTCAAGCCCCTGAATGTCGACGCTATCACGCTTTCCGGCTACGTTCGGCTGGTTTGCCACTGGTTTCGGTTCCTGCGCCTTTGGCGTCGACGCCAATGGGGGCACGGGCGAATCGGTCACGATCGGATCGTTGGCGGTCGTGTTTACCGATTCACCGCCAGCGGCGGGCAACGCGAACGGCTCGATCGACTCGGGTTGCATGAATTTGGCCGCTTCGTCCAGTTCTGCGAAGTACATAAGCCGCTCTCGACCAACGCCAATCTGATCGCCATGACGCAGTGTGTGCAACTCAATTTTTTTCCCGTTTACGCGGGTCCCGTTGGTGCTGCCAAGATCCTCCACCGTCGCCGATCCCGGAAGCACTCGAATAAGCGCATGCTCGGCGCTGATACCCGGATGCTTGATACGAACGTCGCAGCGACTGGTGCGACCGATCAGGTTCTGCTCGCCCTTGAGCGGGAACTCAATGATCGAGCTATCGGGTTGGAGCCAAAAGAGTTTTGCCATTGTGATCCGCTATTTCCCCGTCGGCGGTTTCAAGAATTTTTGCCACCACTGATCGGCTACAGGTGGATCACCGACCACAACGATAATCACAGATATGTTGTCGCGCCCGCCGTTGGCGTTTGCAGTGTCGATCAACGCCTTGATCCGCTCGGGCGGAGCGGAGTTCCCGCCCAGTTTGGAACCGATGACATTGTCTTCGACCAGATCAGACAATCCGTCTGAACAGAGCAGGTAGACATCTCCCGGTCTTGTGCGAAATTCCTGAACATCGGCCTCGGCGATGGCGTCTATCCCAAGAGCCCGTGTGATCAGGTTCTTTTGCTGTGAATGCTTGGCCTCGTCCTCAGAAATCAGGCCCTTTTCGAGTTGATCCTGTACATACGAATGGTCGCGCGTTAGCTGTTCCAGGGCGTTTTCGCGCCATCGATAACAGCGAGAGTCGCCCACATGCGCGATGCCCACGCGACCGTCATAGAAGCGCGCCGCGACAATGGTCGTGCCCATGCCGTTCAATTCTTCCCGTCCGCGCGCTACGCTGCAAATGCGGTTGTTGGCTTTTTCAATTGCGCCACGAAGCTGGCGCATTGCTACAGAAATCCCGGTTTCAGGATCAATGCGACCCAGATCCGCGTCGGTAAGGCTGACATCGGATGAGTCCTCACGCACCACGTCAACCGCCAACTGGCTGGCAACCTCACCTGCCTGGTAGCCGCCCATGCCGTCGGCGAGCACGACGAGCTTGCGGTCGTCGTCGACGAGAATGGCGTCCTCATTGTGCGCACGTTCGCGGCCCACGTCGCTGCCACCTGCAAACAGCCAGGGACGCAGCGGACGTACTTTCGTTTTTGGACTGGGTGAAGCGCGCGGCGATGACATCTGCATAATGTACTAAACGTTGACCGGATCAGGCAGTCGCATCGACCAGAATCGGGTGCAATACGTTTTGAAGATCGCCAGGTGTCAACCCGACAAGGAACCCGCGCTTGCCCCCATTGATGTAAATCACCTGCAAATCGGCAATGCTGCGCTGCATATAGATGGGTAGCGCTTTTCGTGTTCCAAACGGCGACGTGCCTCCAACCATGTAGCCTGTGTGCCGATTGGCAGTGTCTGGAGAACAGGGTACGATGCTCTTGCAGCCGCGTGCGCGGGCGAGATTCTTCGTGGATACCTCGTTGTCGCCGTGTTGCAGACAAATCAAAGGCTGCTTCTTGTCATCCTCAAGAACAATGGTCTTGATCACGCAGTGCTCGTCAACCCCGAGCGACGCGGCGGAATGCACGGTGCCGCCGCGCTCAATATAGTCGTACAGATGCGCCGTAAAGCCCACCTTGTTCTCGCGCAGTACGCGAACCGCATGCGTGATCGGATAGTCGTCAGTCTTCGCCATGATCCTACTTGCCGCGCGGATGGTTGTCCCGATGAATGAGCTTTAATCGTTCACGCGCAACGTGAGTGTAAATCTGGGTCGTCGTAATGTCGCTGTGCCCGAGAAGCATTTGTACGACACGCAAGTCGGCACCGTGATTGAGCAGATGCGTGGCGAATGCGTGGCGAAGTGTGTGCGGCGAAAGCGCTTCTGAATTAATGCCAGCAAGCGACGCATTTCGCTTGATAACGTACCAGAACGCTTGCCGCGTCATTGGCTCACCCCGTGCCGTCAAAAAGACGTAGTCGTTGGTTCGAGGCGCAGGTAGCCAGGTGGCCCGCGCGCCGGGGAGGTAGCGTTTGAGCCAGCCGACGGCAATTTCGCCCATTGGTACGAGCCGCTCCTTCGACCCCTTACCCATCACTTTCACGACGCCTTGTTCCAGATTCACCTGGATCAGTTTCAGTCCGACCAACTCGCTCACACGCAAGCCCGTGGCGTAGAGCACTTCCAGCATCGCGCGATCCCGCTCGCCAAGCGTTGTCGCAACGTCGGGTGCCGCCAGCAGCTTCTCAACCTGGGCCTCCGACAGATTTTTTGGGAGGTAGCGAGCCGATCTCGGCGCATCGATCAGCTCACAGGGATTTACGATCCTGCCGCTGGTTTCCAGTTGCCAGCGATAAAAGCGCTTAAGCGTCGAGAGGCGCCGATTGACCGAACTGGGCCGCGCCTTTTCGGAAAACTGCAGGGCCAGATAGCGCTCGACGTCGCTACGTTCGGCGTTGATGAGCGCGATTCGCTCACCAATACACCAATTGCCGAAGCGGACCATGTCCTGACGGTAACTCGCAAGCGTGGCGGGCGACAAGCCGTCGGACAACCATAAGTGATCGCAGAATCGGTCAATCACTTCGGCGTGTACCTCGCTCATGGCGTCGCCGATTGATAGAGTGCGCGACCCATCGTCAGCGCGTCATACACGTCGAGCCCGGTGGCGACGGCGACAGCGTCCGCATACGGCGGCATATTGGCGCATTCAAAAAGCCAATGTCCGACATTCGGGTGTTCACGCTGCACCGTAAGCGCCAAGTCTACCCACTCGGCTCTGGCGGCGAGTGGATCGAGAGGACACGCGGCATCAAGTATTGCCCTGCGAAAATGGGAGTTGCCGGGCAGCTCGAACACCAAAGCGTCATCAGGAATGTCCGCGCTCGCTCGTACCGACGAATCAAGCGCGGCTTTGTCTATGGTCAGGATTACTACGCTGCGGAACCTTCCCAGTTTCCGCTGAAGCGCGCTGTAGCTTAGAAGCGTGGAGGTAACCACTGGCACCGCAATAGCCGTCTCCAATGCCCGTTGGTGCCGCACCAAAAAACCGCACGAAGTCGTCACAGCACATGCTCCGCGATCAACAAGCCGCTGCCCGGCGTCAATAAACGCCTCCACCCCGCGGTGGGTTCCGGAAACCACCGGTCCTGCAAATGCGCCTTCGACGCGCTCCATTACTACCGGAAACGGCCAGGAATCCGGATTGCCAACATCGCCCTTCGGGCGCGAAAATTGCGTATCCAGCATCACGATGCCGAGCGGTGTTGGAATGATGGCGGGCACAGGAATGATCAAAATACTACTATTGAAGGGAACGCAATTTATCAAGAGTTGGTGCGGGCGCCGAAACTTGTGGATTGTGACACCGGGAGAGCCGCTGCACTGAACTTTGTGACGCCCCGATGTTTGGGGTGTTGAGAGGACGCATGGGCAGTGGCAAAGTGGCAATCAATCTGACTCTGTCATCAGAATTCATTGACAGCCTTTGATGGCAGCTGGCCCTTAAACGAACATTTCCGCTCACTTTGGAGAACTTGAATGAAACTGACACTTCAGATGCTTGCATTAGCCTCGGCGCTCATGGCTGCAAACAGCATGGCGCAGACTAAATGGGACTTGGCGTCCGCCTACCCGCCTAGCAATTTCCATACGCAAAACCTCACGCAGTTTGCAGCCGACGTCGACAAAGCGACGGCGGGAAAACTCAAGATCACCATTCACTCAAACGCAGCGCTGTTCAAGGCCCCGGAGATCAAGCGCGCGGTGCAAACGGGCGGTGCACAAATGGGCGAAATTCTGTTGGTGAACTATCAAAACGAATGGCCAGTTTTTGGTGCGGATGGCATCCCGTTTCTGGCGGATAGCTACGAAGGCTCGGCGAAGCTCTACGCAGCTCAGCGCCCCGTGATGGATAAAAAATTGGCCGAACAGGGGATGATGAGCCTCTACTCTGTACCTTGGCCTCCGCAAGGCATTTATTCGAAAAAGCCGATTGCCAGCGCCGCCGATTTGAAAGGCAGCAAGTGGCGTGCGTATAGCCCTGCAACCGCGCGAATCGCCGAACTGGTGGGCGCGCAGCCTGTGACGGTTCAGGCCGCTGAGCTGTCGCAGGCGATGGCTACAGGCGTCGTGGAGAGCTACATGAGTTCAGGCTCAACCGGAGTTGATACCAAAACGTATGAACACATTAAAAACTGGTACGACACCCAGGCATGGTTGCCGAAAAATACGGTTTTGATCAACAAGAAGGCGTTTGATGCGCTTGACAAGCCAACGCAAGACGCGCTCCTGAAGGCGGGCGCTGAGGCCGAAAAGCGCGGCTGGGAGATGTCCAAAAAGACCAATACCGATTCCCTCGAAACGCTCAAGAAAAATGGCCTGACCGTGCACAAGCCAAGCGCGCAACTTTCTGCGGATATGAAGAAAGTCGGTGACACGCTGCTTGCCGAGTGGATCAAAAGCGCTGGTGCTGAGGGCCAGGGCATCGTTGACGCGTTCCGCAAGTAATCGTAGAAACTCGTTGGGTGGGCAGAGGCTGTTCACCCGCACAACTTCACTTCGAAGGCCTCCATGCGCAAAGCGCTAGACACCCTCTACGACTCTGCGGCATGGGTCGCTGCCGCTTTCATGGTTGCGCTACTCTTCATGGTGATGCTGTCGATTACTGGACGCGAACTGGGCTTTCACGTTCGCGGCACAGATGCATACGCGGGTTACATGATGGCAGGCGCGGGATTTTTCGCGCTAGCT
The DNA here is from genome assembly GCA_043777615.1 of Burkholderiales bacterium. Lineage (GTDB taxonomy): Bacteria > Pseudomonadota > Gammaproteobacteria > Burkholderiales > Casimicrobiaceae > Casimicrobium. Next base: position 8,136 of record JAYWHV010000264.1, read on the forward strand.
CATACATTGAAGCGCGGCGAGCACATCCGAGTCACACTTTTGTTGCAAGGGCTTGCTCCAGTCGCGCGCCGACGCTTTGAGATATTTTCGCTTGCGGTTGCTGTTTTGCTAGCGGGATTGCTCGCATTTTTTAGCGGAAAACTCTGCTGGCAGTCGTGGCAATTTCACGATATTTCAACGAGCAACGACGCGACGCCACTTTGGATTCCGCAGATATCCATGGCGCTGGGCACATTGATTTTGTTCATCGCTTTCGTAGATGAATTCGTGAGTGAATTGCGTGGCACACGAAAAGCGTACAGCAGCGATGAATTGCTGCGTAACGAATAGCGAACCAGCGACATGGACATTCTCATCACGCTGTTGCTGATCGTCGTTCTTTTTGGGTTCCTCGCAGGCGGCGTCTGGATCGGCCTCACGCTCTCTGGTGTGGCGTGGGTTGCGATGGAACTGTTTTCCTCGCGCCCGGCAGGCGACGCTATGGCGGTCACTATCTGGGGTTCGGCCAGCAGCTGGACGCTGACCGCATTACCGCTGTTTGTCTGGATGGGCGAGATCCTTTTCCGCACGCGACTTTCACAAGACATGTTCAAGGGCCTCGCACCGTGGGTGGAACGCCTACCCGGTCGCTTGCTGCACACCAACGTGATCGGCTGTGCGATCTTCGCGGCGGTTTCGGGCTCGTCTGCTGCGACTTGCGCGACCATTGGCAAGATGACGTTGCCAGAACTTAAAAAGCGGGGCTATCCCGACGATCAGGTGATCGGTACGCTGGCGGGTGCTGGCACGTTGGGGCTGCTCATTCCGCCTTCGATCATCATGATTGTTTACGGCGTTGCCGCCGACGTATCGATCTCCAAACTGTTCATCGCCGGCATCTTTCCAGGCATCATGCTGGCGATGCTGTTTTCTGGCTATATCGCTGTGTGGGCGTTGATGAATCCGGACAAAATTCCGGCCGCGTCAGCAACCTACACCTTCATGCAAAAGCTGCACGAATCGCGCCACCTGATTCCCGTCGTATTGCTGATCATGGCGGTATTGGGCTCAATCTACCTGGGTATCGCGACCGCGACGGAGGCCGCTGGTGTCGGTGTCATCGGTTCGTTGATCCTGTCGCTACTTCAAGGATCGCTTAACTGGCAATCGTTCAAGGAAAGTTTGCTCGGGGCGACCAGGCTCTATTGCATGATTGCGCTTATTCTGACCGGGGCCGCATTCCTCACGCTGGCGATGGGGTACCTCGGTTTGCCGAGAGCGCTCGCCGAATTCATCAACGGCCTGGGACTCTCCAGGTTCATGTTAATCGTGGCGCTTGCAGCGTTCTATATTTTGCTCGGTTGCTTCCTCGACGGAATCTCCATGGTGGTGCTGACAATGGGCGTAATTTTGCCGACGGTCACAGGCGCTGGCATTGATCTCATCTGGTTCGGAATTTTCATCACACTGGTGGTGGAAATGGCGCAGATCACGCCGCCTGTCGGCTTCAATTTATTCGTGCT
>JAYWHV010000265.1:0-9633 GCA_043777615.1 Burkholderiales bacterium
AGAATGTGGCATCGATTTCTCGTTGCCCGCAACTCAACTCAAGCGCCTCCATGCCCACCATCGCCAATTATCGCGGCATTATCCCCGCAATCTCCACACCGTTCAAAGACGACAACCGCATCGACGAGCCGGCGCTGAGAAAGCTCGCGTCGTGGCTCGCGACGCACGAAGGCATCGTTGCCGTCATGACCAACGGACACACGGGCGAAGTGTTCGCGCTCGACCCAAACGAGCGCGCCGAGGTGACGCGAATCGTCGCTGACGAATTGAAGGGCAAATTACCGGTGATTTCATCGGTCGTGTGCGAAGGGCTGACCGATGCGGCGCATCACGCGAAGCTGGCAAAACAAGCCGGTGCGGTGGGTATCGACGTGATGCCGCCGCATCACTGGTTGCGGTTCGGTTTTCATCCCGATCACGCTACTGACTACTTCAAGAACATTTACGACGCCAGCGGTCTCGACCTGATTTGCCACGTCTACCCGGCGTGGACCAAAGCGTCGTATTCATCCGCGTTGCTTGCCGATCTGGCGCGCTTGCCTTACGTGCAGGCCTTCAAAGTCGGCCAGCGCGACATGAGCAAATATGCGCGCGACATCAAGGCGATTCGCGATGCCGATGCGACAAAAGCGATCCTCACCTGTCACGACGAATACTTGCTTGCCTCGATGGTTCAAGGCGTCGACGGCGCGCTCGTAGGATTTGCCAGCGCGATTCCACAACTCATCATTGACTTGTGGAACGCCGTGAAAGCGGGCGATCTGCACAAAGCAATGGCGGTGCAGGCGCTCATCACACCGATCAAGGAGGCCGTGTATGGCGCGGGCGAACCCACGGGCGAAGCGCACGCGCGTATGAAAGCCGCAATGAAGTTTGCAGGTGTTCTAGCGAGTGCACATGTGCGTCCGCCCACACATGCGCCGAGCGCAGACGAGAACGAGGTGATCCGCAAGGCAATCGCCAACGCCGGTTTGCTCAAGGCCTAGACGACGGCGATGGAAATACATCGCGCTGCGGGAAGGGTAGGCGACGACTTGGCGTCGCTCGATGCCACGATGGCGCGGCCAGGTCCGCGCCTACCGCCTACCGCCTACCGCACGCCAAACTTACATTCAAAATTCAGAGCAAACAGGAGGAACACTTGATTAAACGCATCACCGTTCGTGCATTGATCGCCACCGCACTACTTAGTGTCGCGGCAGGTATCGCCAACGCCCAACCCTACCCCAACAAACAAGTCCGCGTCATCATCCCGTTCCCGCCGGGCGGCACGCTCGACACGGTCGGTCGTTTGCTCGCGCAAAAGCTCGGCGAACAAACCGGCCAGGTGTTTGTCATCGAAAATCGCCCCGGTGGTAACGGCACGATTGGCGCGGACGCGGTCGCAAAGGCGCCTGCCGACGGCTACACATTGCTTTTTAACGCCTCTACCTTTGTGACGTCGACCATCGCGCTGAAAACACCGCCTTATGACGCCGTGAAGGACTTTGCGCCCATCGCGCTGGTCGCGAAAGCGCCGCTCGCCGTTGCAATCGACAAGGCCCTTCCGGTGACTGACATGAAATCGTTCATCGCCTACGCCAAAGCGAATCCCGGCAAGCTTTCGTTCGCCATCGGCTCCAACGCATCGGCGGGGCATCTGGCCACCGAGCAACTGCGTCGCGCGGCAGGGCTGGAGCTCCTCATCGTGCCGTACAAAGGCTCGACCCCGGCTTATCAGGACTTGCTCGGCAGCCGGATCACCGGCTTCATCGATCCGATTTTGGGCTCTGCGGGCTACGCCAAGGCGGGCCAGCTTCGCGTGATCGGCGTGACGTCTGCCAGGCGCGTGCCGTCGATGCCAGACGTGCCTGCCGTCGCGGAAACGGTGCCCGGCTATGAGGCCTTCAGCTGGTACGGGCTGTGGGCTCCGGCGAAGACCTCCGCCGATATTGTGCAAAAACTGAACGTGGAGACCAACAAGGCACTTGCGGGCGACATGAAGGAGCGCCTGCTCGGCAATGGCCTCGTGATCGAAGCTGGATCGCCGGAAGACTTCGCAAAGTTTCAGCGAGAAGATACCGCGCGCTCGATGAAAACCATTGCGGACAGTGGCATCAAGTTTGAATAATCCGCGCGCGGTTGTCACGGGCACGAGCTCTGGCATCGGCGTCGCGATTGCCAGGGCGCTGTTGCCGGAAGACTGGCGGGTGATCGGGCTGGACATTGCTGCGCCGTCGATCACGCACGAACGGTTTCAGCCGGTTGCAGTCGATCTCACGGACGGTGCGGCGGTGACGAAGGCGGCGCTTGCGCTCGCTGACGTCGATGCGTTCGTGCATGCCGCCGGGGTGCTGCGTGTGGGCAACGTCGGCGCGCTCGATCATGCGGGTGGCGAATTGATGTGGCGCCTTCATGTGGATGCAGCGACGCGACTCGCCGATGTGCTGATTCCAAAAATGACCGCAATTGGCAAAGGCCGTGTCGTTTTCATCGGCAGTCGCGTCGCCGGCGGCATGGCTGGTCGCGGTCAGTACGCGGCGACCAAGGCCGCGCTGATTGCCCTGGTAAAAAGCTGGGCGGCCGAAGTCGCGCCGCAGGGCGTTACCGTCAACGTCGTCTCCCCGGCCGCGACCGCAACCGCCATGCTCAAGGACCCGAGTCGCGCTAACGCGACCCCCAAACTGCCGCCCATCGGCAGACTCATTCAACCCGAAGAAGTCGCAGCCTTGGTGAGCTTTTTGCTCTCATCCAATGCCGCCGCGATCACCGGGCAGGACATTCAAATTTGCGGCGGCTCGTCGCTCAATAAGTAGCGCGATGAAGCTGCACCTCACGTACAAATCACCATGAAAATCACCCAGATCGTAGAGTCCACCCGCCCTATCAAATCGGCGATCCGCAACGCTTACATCGACTTCAGCAAGATGACCTTGAGCCTCGTCGCCGTTGTCACTGACGTCATTCGCGATGGCAAACCGGTGATCGGTTACGGCTTCAATTCGAACGGGCGCTACGGCCAGGGCAATTTGATGCGCGAGCGCTTTTTGCCGCGTATTCTTGAGGCGGACGCTGCATCGCTCATCAACGATGACGGCACCAACCTCGATCCGCACAAGATCTGGGCGTGCATGATGACCAACGAAAAGCCCGGCGGTCACGGCGAACGCTCGGTCGCGGTCGGCACCATTGACATGGCGGTGTGGGACGCGGTTGCAAAAATCGAAAACAAACCGTTGCACGAGTTACTGGCGGAGCGATACGGCAATGGCAAAGCAAACCCGAAAGTTTTTGTCTACGCAGCCGGCGGCTACTACCATCCCGGCAAAGGCCTCGATGGCTTGCGCGGCGAGATGCAGAGCTACCTTGATCGCGGCTATTCCGTGGTCAAAATGAAGATTGGTGGCGCACCGCTGAAAGACGACATCGAGCGCATTGAAGCCGTGCTCAAGATGCTCAAACCGGGGCAACAACTGGCGGTAGATGCCAACGGCCGCTTCGACCTCGCGACTGCCGTCGCATACGGAAAAGCCATGTCGCAATATCCGCTCTTCTGGTACGAAGAAGCGGGCGATCCGCTCGATTACGAATTGCAGGCACGCCTCGGCGAGAGCTACGCTGGCCCGCTTGCGACCGGCGAAAATTTGTTCTCGATGCAGGACGCAAGAAACCTCATCCGTCACGGCGGCATGCGCAAAGACCGTGATTGGTTGCAGTTTGATTGCGCGCTCTCGTACGGCTGCGTTGAGTACTTGCGCACGCTGGGTATGTTGAAGGAATACGGCTGGTCGCCGAGCCGTTGTGTCCCGCACGGTGGACATCAAATGTCACTAGCGATTGCGGCCGGTCTCGGTCTTGGCGGCAACGAGTCGTACCCCGATTTGTTTCAGCCGTACGGCGGATTTCCTGATGGTGTGCGTGTTGAAAACGGATACGTCACGCTGCCGTCACTGCCGGGGATTGGGTTTGAAGGCAAGGCGGATTTGATCGCTGAGATGCGCGCGCTGGCTTCGTAAGCATCGTAAAGGTGCGGTGCCATTTGCCCGCACGCTGCCCCTGACCATCACTGGTGCGCGGCCGGATATCCGGCCGCGCAGCATCCGCCGTCGGTCAGTGAATTGGTTTGTCAATGCGACGACACCCGACTGTTTTACGGAAGGTAGCTTTTGGTTGAAAAGGCTACTCAATGTGGGCTAGCTGCAATATAAGCTTAAAGTCGACTTTGGACGAAACAGCGTGTCAGCCTCTATGTAGGCGACGTTGCAGCAAAGAGCTGTTACTTCGCAGACTACAATTGCGCCATGTACTTACGACCTTCCGCGCTCAACGCGCTCGCCTTCGCCATCCAGTCTGCGTCGAAGTTTGAATACCCCGCCGACCGCACGCTGTCTTACGTTTTGCGCGAGCAGCGGGTGGGCTCCCTTGACCGTCAACTCGTCGCCGAGGGCTATTACGCATGGCTTCGGCATCGCCTCTCGGTCGAAGCGATTGCGGGCAAGGACGCGTCACATGTCGCCATCGCGCTTGCCGCCCTCGCGCGCCAGTTCCGTCGTCGCGTTGTCGCCCCGCCCGGCGAAGAAGACCGCTACGCAAAATTCCTGAAAATCGACGAAGAGCTCGGCCCACAGGCACGGCGCGAATTGCCCGCCTGGTTGTGGGATCGCCTCGGCCTGCAATACGGCGAAGAAGAGCGCATCGCGCTCGCAGAATCGCTGTTGCAGCCCGCGCCGTTCGACATGCGCGTCAACATCTTGAAGGGCAAACGCGACGCCGTGCTCGCGCGCATGAAAAAGGAAGGTTTTGCCGACGCGCGTGCGATGGAGCTCTCGCCGTGGGGCATCCGCTGCCCCGAGCGCATCGACATCTCGCGCCACGCGCTGTTTGAGGACGGCACGGTTGAAGTGCAGGACGAGGGCAGCCAGTTGTTGGCACGCATCGTCGGTGCCAAGCGCGGCGAATTCGTCATTGATTTTTGCGCCGGGGCCGGTGGCAAAACCCTCGCGATGGCCGCGATGATGGCCAGCACCGGCCGCATCTATGCGTTAGACGTCAACGACAAACGCCTCGACAACATGGGCCCGCGCCTGGCCCGATCCGGCGTCAGCAATGTGCAGCCGATGCGCATCGACGACGAGAACGATTCCAGACTCAACAAGTTCGCAGGCAAGGCCGATCGCGTGCTCGTGGACGCGCCGTGCTCAGGCTTGGGAACACTGCGACGCAACCCCGATTTGAAGTGGCGGCAATCCCCCACCAGTGTTAAAGAACTCGTCGTCAAACAGGCCAATATCCTCGCCGCCGCATCGCGCCTCGTGCGACCCGGCGGGCGGCTGGTTTATGCCACATGCAGCCTGCTTTCCGAGGAAAACGAGAAGATCGCCGAGGGCTTCATGCAGACGCATTCCGGGTGGACGAATGTGCTGTCCTCGCTGCGCGGTGGCGAGGATGATGAAGGCCAAATTTACTCGCGCTTGCTGCCGCATAAAGATGGGTGTGATGGGTTTTTTGCGGCGGTGTTTGAGCGGGCTGCGGCGTAGCATTTCCGTGGCGGCGTAGCGCTTCCGTTCGTGGTGAGCCTGTCGAACCATGAACACACTTCAGTCCCCTCTCCCCCTGCGGGAGAGGGTTAAGGTGAGGGGTTTGGTGGAGTGAACTTCGATGTATGACACCAGCGCGCTCTCTGGCCGCGCGGGGCCAGTCACTTTTGGCATTCGCCCCAAAAGTAGCCAAAAACGCTCGCCCCTGCTGCCCGCCTTATCCTCCAGTGCTCACGCTTTTACGTAAATGAGTGCGGGACGCGTCAACGTCACACGAATGCTTCGCTGTCGCTACGCAGAGTGTGTGCCGACGACGCATCTACGACCGCACAACGCTCCGCTTCGGGGCGGGCAGAAGGGGCGCGTGCACACTAACTTCACGTGCTGCACAATTGATCTCCAGATCAAGTCAATCGCACCTCTGTTATGCCTTTTCTCTCTTTTTACGCGACCAAGCGCGATTCGGAAGCGCTTCGCGAGTGGATCAATGCGGAACCGGAGGTGGCTTGGATCGTAAAGGTCAGCGAGCATAAGAATGAGTATGTTTGGAGAGCCACCAATTGCATAGACTCGCCAGCTGAGCAACGATTTGCGCTGTGGCATTTCAGGGGTGGTCCGCTGAACATACCCTCTGGTGATCGGCGTATCGCTGATGCTGTCGTCACCGATCCGTTCAACGGTTGGTCGCAGTCGCTGACATACGCTGGCGCGACAGCCCCTTGGTTTGGCGCAAATCTACCTGGCCCTTACAACTTGACCTTTGCCGAGGACGGCTGCGAAAGTCAGGGAAATTTGGCGCGTTCGGAGTTTTCGTGGCTCGGCGATAGGTACCGATCTATCGGCAAGCCAGCCCACCCTGACATGCTGAAATGGTGGCAGAAACTGCGCCGATTTATGGCAAGCTCATGCGAGCAGCGGCCCTTGTTTGCAAACTTGGTTTCTGGAAAAAGTCCTACCGCTTACGTCTTCCCCGAGGCGCATCAGCAGCTTACAGACGGTCGAGGTAGAGACGAAAACCCTTGGCAAGGTAAACGTGACGTCTAGCCTGTAGATTCAACGTAGCGTGTAGGTCGGAGCAATTGCGGTCCCGACTCGCGTCACTGCCTGCGCCAATATTCCAGTGCCACGCCCTACGAGACCACTCACTTCATTCCACCCGCCCCCTCACCTTAGCCGTCTCCCGCGAGGGGAGAGGGGACGCCGGTTTTCGCTCGTTTCACAGTCTTCGCCTTACCAGCGCCGTTGACCGCCACCGCTTCAAGAACAAGCGCCTTGAACGCCTCCTCATCCACTTCCGCCCCTTCAAAAATATCAATCGCCCGCCGCACATTCCCTTCAAGGCTTGAGTTGAAGAGGTGGGTCGGGTCTCTCAGCGACGCGCCCTTGGCGAAGGTGAGCTTCACTTTGTCCTTGTAGGATTCGCCGGTGCAGATGATGCCGTTGTGCGACCAGACTGGCGTGCCCATCCACTTCCACTCTTCGACGACGTCTGGGCACGCTTGCTTGATGAGCTGGCGCATTCTGCCGAGCGTAACGCCCCGCCAGTCGGCGAGATCGGCGATCCTTTTTGTGATGAGATCCGAGGCTGATTGGGCTTCGTTAGAGTTTGAACTTTTCATGAGGCCTTCCCGCAAATTTTGTGACCTCTTGTTTCGCGTGTTTTAGTTTAAGCGCTGAATTCCCGGCTGCCCAGCGGATCACGGCGAGTCGCGCAAAAACTCTCGAAATTGCTGCAAAATAAAGCGATGAACCAGCCGCCAAAAATCCACCGCCTCGACCGCGTCACCGCCACGCAAATCGACCAACTCTGCAACGTTCTGATTGACTGCGTCGAGGGCGGTGCGTCGATCAGTTTCATGCTCCCGATGACGCTTGAAAAAGCAGAGCGTTTCTGGCGCGGCGTTGCCGAGGGCGTGGCCAACAACGAACGCGCTTTGCTGGTCGCACATAACGAGCAAAGCGAAATCGTTGGAACGGTTCAGGTCGTGCTCGCACAGCCAGAGAACCAGCCGCATCGCGCCGATATTTCGAAGATGATTGTGCACCGTAGCGCGCGTAATCAAGGCATCGCCGCAGCGCTGATGGTGGCGGCGGAAGTGGAGGCGTTGCGCGAAGGAAAGACTGTTCTTGTGCTCGATACGGCGAGCGATGGTGCGGAGCGCATCTACCGAAAGCTCGGCTGGCAAGCGTGCGGCGTGATTCCGGACTATGCGCTGTTGCCGGGTGGCGAGCTGTGTGCGACGACTTATTTTTATAAGCGGCTTGCGCGTGACTAGCCAGCTAATTCCGCGCCCAGTGTTAAAGACAATTCAGGCAGGCCTCGTCTACTTCGCCATCGTGCTGGGCACAGGTTTCGTGCTCGGTGTATTCCGGGTTCCATTCGTCGTTCCGCGTATCGGTGAGCGTTGGGCAGAACTCGCAGAAATGCCCATCATGGCCACCGTCATTTTTATAGCCGCAGGTTACATTCTTCGCCGCTTCCCCGAGATACGTAGCCCCGGCAGGTCGATGATGGCGGGGGTTCTCGCGTTTGTCCTCTCGGTTGCCGCTGAACTCGCTCTGGCAACGATCCTTCAAGCTCGAACACTGGTCGAGTTCATCAGCAGCCGCGACAAGGTATCGGGCTCGGTGTACGTCGCGCTGTTGCTGGTTTTCGCAGTCATGCCAAGGCTTCGCATGGCGGGTCATGGCCAGGTCGCACGTAACGCAGGCAAAGCCTAGGGTCCTCGCTCTTGCGCACATGCGCGAGTGGCGGACGTCTGCGCTCGCGGAAGCGTGGCGCGATGAAGCTCGTGAAGCTCATGAAGCTTAAGCACGCCCTGCCGCTTTCCTGTGATAGTGTGGAGCTGCCAACGAAATCAGACCCGTCGAAAACTTGAGGTGTGCGCGTGAACCGAAAATTAATCCGAAATGGACTTGTCGCGGCGGGCCTCATGAATATCGGGGGCGTACTGCTGTTCTCGCGTGCGTTCACGAACGTTGCCATCAACGAGGCCGATCCGGTGGTGATGTCAAACTTCGGACTTTTGATGATCGTGGTCTGGGGCCTGGCCTACATCGCTGCCGCGACCATCACCACGAGCATTCAATGGCTGGCCGCCGCGTTCGCGCTGGAAAAGCTCGTGTATGTTGTGGTGTGGCTCAGGTGGTTGTCAGAACACAGTCTGGCTCAACTCTATTCAACGGACTTCATGGCTGGGGCTTTCTTCAGCATTTACGGCGCGAACGATTTCATCTTCATGGTGTTCTTTGCGTGGGTTTTCCTGCTGCAACGGCAGCGCAAATAGGCTCAGTTTGTCTCTGAAATTCATCCGCCCGATCGACGCGACACTGAAAGCAGTTGAACCGGGACCGGATGTGCACATACGCGATTTCCGCGTCGGCCAGAATGCTCGTGCACCGGTCGGTGAGGTCCTTCCCGGAGACAACTGCGCCCGTCTCGTACTTGATCCAGTTGTCATACCCGTAGCCACGAACGATTGCCGGCTCCAGATACGCAAACCACATTGGCAGCCGCTCTGATTCGAACCGGGTGCAATCATGCGCGTGCAGAAAGATCGGACCCACTTCGGCGTACGGCTGGAGCTCGGAGAAAGGACGGTATGACAAGACGAGCTTTTCGTCGCCCTCGGCGATCAATTGCAGGCAGTGGCGACACGGGTTTGCTGAGCCTGCCGCGATGCGTCGCAACGGTGATTGTCCATTTGCGTCCGTGCCGCCAGATTGCAGTCGCCGCGCTTCATCGCTTGGAATGCCCCGCACTGATAGTTTCATTGCTTCGCCCTCTCGGCAGTCGTCAGTAAAGACAACATTCGACCATGCACGTGCGCACAAGGCGCGCCACTTTCGGACACGCAATTCTTTTCGGTGCAAGCCGCCCCGTTGGCGCTTCACGGTGCCCGAGACTGCTCGCTCACGCAGCGTGCGAACGAAGTGCCGCCGAGGCGACAAAGCATGTACGGTGTACATTTTCTGTAGCCCGTGTACAGTGGTGTGACATGGGTGCCAGTCTGGATCGAACGCGGCACATCCGGGCAACCCCTTTTTAAGCCTTGTCATTGTTGTCATTGCGAGAATCCATGAACGCAGATCACGTCCGCACATTGGGCCTGGCCAC
>JAYWHV010000266.1:0-9564 GCA_043777615.1 Burkholderiales bacterium
GTCAGCTTTAACCAGGAACCTGTCCAGCTCTCCGCGCGCGAGTACAGTCTGCTGCACACACTCATGCTGAGCGCCGGCCGGGTGCTGACCCGGGATCAGCTGGAGGCGCACATCTACAGTTGGGGACAGGAAGTGGAGAGTAACGCCATCGAATACCACGTGCATCACCTGCGCAGAAAGCTCTATCCGGGGCTCGTAGAAACGTTGCGTGGTGTTGGATACATGATCCCGCGAGCAGATAAATCGGCCAGATAGTGATCGCAAGAACTTCATCGTTGCAGATGCGCGTTATTGTGCTGGTTCTCGCGGCGGTGACACTCATGTGGATTCTGGCGAGTGCGGTGACCTGGTTCGACGCAAAACATGAGCTCGATGAACTGCTTGATGGCCATCTTGCTCAGGCCGCAACGCTGCTGATCGCGCAGTCTGCCCTTGAAGAAGACGAGCACTCTCTTTCAGAGCCTGAACATAAGCACAAATACGCTCCGCGTGTTGCCTTCCAGATGTGGCACGAGGGCAAACTCCGCTGGCGTTCGGGTAACGCCCCGCTGCAGCCCATGACAACGAAGACCAACGGATTCGACACCGCGTCAATTGACGGCAAAACATGGCGGATTTTTGCAACTCAAGGGGCCGAGGCTGACGTCAAGCTCTTTGTCGGTGAACGAATGGACGCCCGCAATGAGATTCTCTACGCCGTGCTGCGCGGCATCCTGATGCCGCTCGCACTCGGATTGCCCGTGCTCGGAATAGCAGCCTGGTGGGCCGTGCGTTCCGGTCTGGCGCCATTGCGATCACTTGAGAGGTTGCTGCGTCAGCGAGCACCAGATTCGCTGGGATCCGTAATCCTTGACGACACACCGCGCGAGATTGAAGCGCTCGTGACAGCGCTCAACAGTCTGTTTGAGCGTATTTCTGCACTTCTCGAAAACGAGCGCCGGTTCACGCAGGACGCAGCGCACGAACTGCGCACTCCGATTGCGGCAATCCGCACACAGGCTCAAGTCGCACTAGGGGCAGTACAAGATGACGACCGTCGTCATGCTCTGAAAAACACGGTCGCCGGATGTGATCGGGCATCGCACCTGGTAGACCAGCTACTCACACTGGCTCGACTGGAGTCACCGTCGTGCACCAACGCGACCGATGCCGCTGCTGCACCACTTGACTTGATTGCTATAACCCGAGGTGTCGTCGCAGATCTCGCGCCACTGGCAGCTGCAAAAAGGCAAGTGTTATATCTCGACGCGCCGCCAGAGTTCCGCGTCAGCGGCGACCCCGCATTGATTGCCGTGCTCGTGCGTAACCTTGTCGACAACGCTATCCGCTACAGCCCAGTCGGCGCTCGTGTCAACGTCACAGTGACCAATGGGACACAGCAGCAGCTCACCGTCGAAGACAGCGGATCCGGACTATCGCCCGAAATCAGGCAGCGTCTTGGCGAACGGTTCTTCCGGGTTCTGGGAAGCGGCGAGGTTGGAAGCGGGCTGGGATGGTCGATAGTCCGTAGAGTGGCGAACGCCTTGAATCTCGCAATTGAAATCCTGCCCTCAGAGCAACTCGGGGGACTTGCGGTCACGGTGACCTGGCCACTTGCACGGGGGTGATCAGATTTGAAGATTTCGAGGAGCTCGCACGGCCGGTGATGCTCTGACCGGACTGACGTTCCTTACCTGTGCTCCAGCCCCAGGGCAGGAAAACTTTGCCCATGCCCCAGAAAGAACCAAGCTTCCACATGGCGGTTTGTGATGCTGACTGCGGGAGCACACCAGGAAACTAACCTCGCTCGCGCCGCTTGTCGTCCCCCTTTCCTTCTGGTTCTCCATCAGCGCTGCGGTGACACTTCACGCAGTTTTCAAAATTAGAGATGCCTTCTTTCACATGCTTTCTGCGGATGTTCTCTGGCGTGTGTTCGTGGCATCCGTAGCAGCTGAAGCGTTTGTAGTCATTGTTGACATGGCAGGTAATGCACGTGGTGTTGTGATCACGATCAAGCAAGAAATATTTGCTGTGATCAAACGTCGCTGGCTTCCAGGCTTTGGTGCCGTGGCAGCTCAGGCAGTTACTTTGAATCTGTTGATGCAGGGCATCGGTCGGTGGTTTGTGACAGCCCTCACATTTCGCAAGAGTGTCTTTCGGGAGTAGAGCGTGATCAAAAGACGCTGGCTTCCAGCGCTCGGCCTGGTGACACTGATTGCAGCCGACCGTCAGATTGCGGTGAATCGTGTTGGTGGGGGCAACGTGGCAGCTCGCGCACTGATCGCGAATGTCTGTCCGCAACAGAGAATGCGAAAACGGCTTACGGTCCCCACGCACCAATTTCGGTTGTGCATGGTCGCTATGGCAGGCCATGCAGTTCGTCTCGGTCAATGACTGATGGAATGAAGCCTTGATTGATGGCTTGGCCAAATCGACGCCCGCAGTCGTGCGCAGTCCGATGTCAGGAACCTTGTGACAGGTTATGCAGAGACTGGAAGACGCACCGCGCAGCGGCGCATGGCAGGCAAAGCAATCAGAAGTCAGCGCACGGTGCTCGGGAATCAAGGCGCCGGGACTGATCATCAGGTGCGGGAACACAAACACGAGTGCGGTAACCGCCACCAGATTTGCAGCGATGATCGCCAGAACCCAGCCGCGCTTCACTTCCAGCCCCAGAAAAGAAATATGCTTACGATGTGCGCGAGAGCCAGAACTGCGAATGCCAGCGTGATCGGGAAATGAACTACACGCCACTGTTTCACAACGTCAAAGGTCAGGCTGTCCCAGTGAAGTTGCGCTTCCAGCTCCTCTGGCGAATGCCCCTGTGCGCGCATTTGCTCTCGCGACGCTTCCATACGGGCGCGCGCGCGTCCGAGCAGGTACTTTCCGGTCAAGCCGCTACCCACGTTAATGAGCATCGCCCACACCGCAAGCCAGCCAAGAATGGCATTGAAGTGAATCCCGGCATGCACCAGTATCAGCAGCGATCCGGCCCAAGCCATTCGCTCGTGCCAACGCAGCAACGTCACGGGTTGTCCGCTTTTGATCATTTTTCGCTTGCGCAGCGAATAGCCAAATGATCCCAGTATCAACAGCGTGCCGGGTATCCCCAGATAGCGACCAATCCATACCACGTTGAAGTAATGCAACAGCGCATCACAGAGGAGCGCGACCGCCGCGAGAAGTGCGAGCGACAGATAAAACGGCAGTACCTCACGGCTCAGCAGGTGTGCTTTTAGACTCATCATGCCTCCAGCACAAGTGCAGATTGCGGGGTGCCGACACATAGCAGGCAGTGTCCCGGCGTGATGTCATAGTCCGGCTTGTTCGCGTATGCAACACTTCCCGATAACAGCTTCGTTTCGCAACTGCCGCAGCCGCCTGAGCGGCATCCCGAATCGACGACCACACCATTGCGCTCGGCAAAGTCGAGTAGCGTTTTGTCCGCTCCGTTCCACACCACCGTACGACCGCTACGAAGAAACTGGACGTCGAGCAAAACTTCGGGCCGCACTTGCGAAGGCATACTTGAAACGAGCTCAGCGCGTACTGTCGCAGGGCCGAACGCTTCAAAGTGAACATCACTCGCGGGCACACCCCAATCGATGATGGCAGGTACCAGACTCTCCATCATGGCAGGCGGGCCGCAAACGTAGAACTCGTGGCGTCCGTGTGGGAGCGTTCGCCGCAAGAGCGCCACGTCGATATAGCCAGCGTGCTGATAGTCGTTGCCGATGACGTCGTTCGCAGCCGGCGAGCTGTACACCGAGTGCAAGTGAAAGTGCGGATTCGATACGGCCAATGCTTCAAGCAAGGCCTTGAAGGCGTGCTCGCCGCTGTGGCGCACACCGTAGTAGAGGTAAATCTCTCGGTCGGGCTGCATAGCGAGGCAACTTCGCAGCATGCTCATCATCGGCGTCACGCCAACACCCCCGGCAATCAATGCCAGCGGGGTCTGCCAATCGCCGTCCAGATAAAAATTTCCGGCAGGGGCTTTCAATTGAAGCACGTCGCCCACCTTCACATGGTCATGAAAGTGCGTGGACGACACGCCGGGTGGCACTTCAGGACGGCCGGGCGGTGCCAGCGCGCGCTTGATTGTTACCCGGTATGCGGCCGTAACCGGCGCGTCAGACAAAGAGTAGCAGCGCACAATCGTACGTTCCTGCGCTGGCGCTTTTTCGCTTAATCCAAACGGCTGCAACTGGAACGTCAGATATTGCCCCGGCTTGAACGCGGGGAGCGGAACTCCGTCGGCGGGCTCCAGATAGAAGGAACACTGCGACTCCGCCGCGTCCTCGTACTGGCGCCTGACCACGCGAAAATCTCGCCAGCCAGCCCAAGCCGCTTTACTCGATGGTGCGGCTCGGGCGTCCGCGTTCACGCCGCCCGAAACAACAGCACCCGTCGCGCGACGAAAAAAGGAAAAGGCGACGCCAGCCGCAAGTTGCAAGACTATTGCGGCAGACATATATGCTAGCAAGACGGCGGCAGTCACACCGGTGTTTTTTGGTTCGCTCGCATCACTAAAGTTACGGAGTAATTGTTGAGAAGGGTCTTCGAAAGAGCATAAAAGTGTCGTGACCACCGCGCACTGACGTACATCAAGCGGTGGCTGCGATCATCGAAAAGTTCAATGGCGCTTTGATGCACCGGGCAGGTCAGCTAGCTTAGTACCGTTCGCCAAGGGCGTCGGTTCGCCACCACACTTAGCCAGCTTGCTGCTGGAAACAGGTTTTATTTAGAACATCGCGAGTCGGACAGCGAACAGGTCTAAACGACTTCCGGAAAACTTCAACGCGCCACGCATGCGAAGAACGTCAGGGAGCGTTTGATCAGTGGCCTTATGCTCTGGCCTCCAGCCGAAGTTTTCGCACCTCGTCACGACTGGTTTCAGTCCGCAACGGTGTCCTCTCCACGATGCGCGGAGGCCTTACTGTTTGTTCTCTTCGATATTGGAACTTCCGTTGTGCGTCGCGCATTGACATTCAAAACGACGCCGTGCAGCCTTGCACTTTGTATTTTATGAGAGCCGAGTGAAATGCCCGAGCACGTGAGTACACCGTTTAGCTTGTCTGGTCAGCACGCGATGGTCATGGGTGGAAACAGCGGAATCGGACTGGCAATTGCCACGGGTTTTTTGAACGCCGGGGCAAGCGTGTTTGTAGTGGGTCGGAATCAGGAAAAGCTCGATTCGACCGAAGCTGCGCTGACAGCGTTGGCACGCGGCGATCAAGCGGTAAAGTCTTACCGTGCCGACGTTTCTGATTTTGGGCACCTACGCGCGGTCATTGCGCAGGTGCTGGCGATTCACGGGCACATTGACATTCTCGTGAATAGTCAGGGCATCAATCAGCTTAAAGCGGCGGAGGACTTCACAGTCGACGAGTATTCACGCATCATGCAAACCAATTTGCAAAGTGTGTTCTTCTCGTGCACCGAGGTTGGACGCCACATGCTGGGGCGCGGATGCGGCAGCATTATCAATATCGCGTCGCTGGCGAGTCATCGCGGATGGCAGCGGGCGGCCGTTTACGCGATGAGCAAAGCGGGCGTGCATTCGCTGACGCAAACGTTGGCGGCAGAATGGGCAGAGCGCGGCGTGCGGGTGAATGCCATTTCACCCGGCTACTTTGTGACCGACTTAAACCGCGCCACTCTGGTTGGTGAGCGCGCCGATCGAGCGCTGATGCGCACACCGATGCGACGTTTTGGCGATACGGAAGAGCTGGCGGGCGCAGCGGTTTATTTCGCATCAAACGCCGCGCGCTTTGTGACTGGGCAAACGCTTGCTGTTGATGGTGGCTTTCTAGCGGCCGGAATGTAGGGAAAACGTATGGAAACCACGCCACTGTCCGATCTAATGGGTGTTCGTATTTCGGGCGTCGACATCGCACAACCGCTCGACCCAAACACTGTCGACACAATTACTGACGCACTCGACAGGCATCAAATCGTCGTGTTGCCCAAGCAGACGCTATCTCCGCAATCTTTCGTCAGGTTTTCAAAATACTTCGGTCCACCCGAGCCGCACGTGATCGATACATTTCATCATCCCGCTGATGCAAACATTCTGGTGCTTTCGAATATCCAGCGAAACGGGAAGCCCATTGGTTTGCTTGACGCTGGGACGTACTTTCACAGCGACTATTCGTATCTCGGCGTGCCCGCACGTTGCACCATGCTTTACGCGATTCAGATGCCGCCAATGAAATGCGGAACGACTTTTGCTAATCAGCGACGCGCCTACGACGAGCTACCGCAAGCCACCAAAGCCCGTCTGAAGGGACTCGTGGCGAATCATCATTACGGCAATCGCAACGACCTTGACCATCGCTCACGCACCGTTGCGTCTGTGCTCACGTCCGACCAGAAAAATCGTGTTCAATGGGTGAAACATGCGCTCGTGCGCCATCATCCAATGACACACGAGCCCAATCTGTATGCGGTCTCCGGCTCGTCTTTCAGTATCGACGGCATGGCCGACGACGAAAGTCTGGCGTTGCTGGAAGAGCTGCGCCTGCATGCCACCCAGGAAAGGTTCTGCTACACCCACAACTACTCTGTTGGCGACGTCATCATCTGGGACAACTGCTCACTACTACATAGTGCTCCAGTCACTGACCTGCAGGGCCATGCGCGGACGCTGTGGCGGATAACGGTGAAGGAACAGCCGGTTACTGTGTAGCAAGAAGCGCAACGTTGATCGTGGCTAGGTAACCGTCAACCCACTCAACTCCTGCACCCCGACGGGCGAATCGGCAAGCCATGGCAACACAAACGTGCGCGTGGCAAGCCCACTCGCGATGCGTGCGAACTGCTGACGCTCCCCGCCCAGGCGTGCGAGCAGCAGCGGATCGGTGACATCACTCGCGGCAAGACTTTTATTGATCACCCAGGCGTAAGGCTCAATCCTTGCGCGGCGCAAATCGTCCTGCAACGCAGCAGCCTGTGAGACTGGCGTGACTTCGGGCAACGTCACAATGATGACTCGCGTCAAGGACGCATCCTGCAATCGCATCAGCGGTGTTGTGATGTGCGTTGCGCTGGCCGTTCCCTCGTATTGCTGAACCATTTGCCGGTGATACGCGCCCGTTGCATCCATCAGCAACAGCGAGTGCCCGGTCGGCGCGGTATCCAGCACCACAAACGAACTACGCGCCTCACTTACTACGCGGCTAAAGGCATGAAAAACGGCGACCTCTTCGGTGCATGGCGACTGCAGGTCTTCGAGCAAAAGCGCTCGACCCTGAACGTCGAGATCGCGCCCGCGCGTAGCCATGATCTTGTCGATGTAGGCCGAAGTTTCTGCCTTCGGATCAATGCGTCCAACTTTCAGATTGGGCAAGCTGCCCCTGAGCGCGTCGGCCACGTGCGCAGCAGGATCAGTGGTCGTCAGATGAACGCTGTGGCCACGATTGACAAGGCCCACAGCAAGCGCCGCAGCAATTGTGGTCTTGCCAACGCCGCCCTTCCCCATCACCATGATCAGGCCGTGACCGATGGCTGCGAGTTCGTCGGCGAGGCGTCCGAGCGGCTCGGCTGGCAGCTGCGCAGCAGCAGCGCTTGCAGGCGACGAGTCCGCAATAACTGATCTGCCACTGAGCAACGCGCGCAGCGCGGGGATACCGACTGTGTCGAACGCACGCAACGGAACCTCATAACGCGGCAGCGCAGCCAGCACTGCGGGCATGGTTTGGAGCGACTGCAGCCCCAGCGCCTCGATGGCCAGCGCCACTTTGTCGTCACGCCGACTCGCATGAAATACGCCATTGATCGCCAGGCGCTGGTTGTTTAATCCGAGCACCGATAGCTCATGCGAGGTGCGAGCCGCTTCCTGCATCGGACGCGGATCGGGTCGCGTCACCAGCACAACCGTCGTCTGCATGGAGTCGGACAACGCTGATAGCGCGGCACGGAACCGCGTTTCCTGCATCTTGAGCCCGGAATGCGGACCAAGGCAGGACGCACCGCGATCATTATCCGCAAGGAATCCGGTCCACGCTTTGGGCAGGCTCAGCAGGCGAAGTGTGTGCCCGGTAGGCGCAGTGTCAAAAATCACGTGGTCAAAAGTCGCATCCGGTTTGTGCGCAGCTGGGTCGTTAGCCAACAAAGCGGCAAATTCGTCAAAAGCAGCGATCTCGGTTGTGCAGGCTCCGGATAGCTGTTCGCGCACCGCGTTGCGTTCGGCGTCTGTTGCGGCAGCGTCCAGTTGCGCCAGAACCCTTGTGCGGTAAGCCTCCGCTGCCGAGTCTGGATCAATATTTAGGACAAACAGGCCCTGAACATCGGGAACTGCCACGGGATAGTTGCGTAACTGGACGCTCAACATTTCATCCAGATTTGACGCCGCATCCGTGCTGACCAGCAAAACGCGCTGGCCGGAATCCGCCAGCGCCAGTGCCGTGGCTGCGGAAAGCGACGTCTTGCCGACACCGCCCTTGCCGGTAAAGAACAGGAAACGGGTCGACAACGACAGCAACCCGGCGGCTGGCGCTGTCGATTGACCGGCAAGATTTGGCGATGGCGCATTTGTGATCATGTGTGCAGCATCGCACAGAAGAAGGCGATGCGCTTTGCGTAAACTCAATGGAACATCTGGTAGCGACTCCCGGCAAGCATGTTGCGAAAAACTCCATCGCCTCCAAATCGTTCGGCATCTCGCGCGTTCCTGCTGTTTTTGCAAATATCAATACCCCTATGCACAAAGCCATCACCCGACTGACCCGTTCTGAAACTGCAACTAATGCCCCCTTCCGACAGCCGAGAGCGCTGCTTCTGGCGGTCGGCCTCGCTTTTCTATTTCCGGTAACTGCCATGGCCACTGAAGAACCCAAATTTGAAATCCTCAGCAAAGACGGCGACTTTGAGCTGCGGCAGTACGCGCCGATGGTTGTCGCCGAAACGCTTGTTGCCGGCAGCCAGGACGAAGCCTCCAGCCGGGGATTTCGCGTGATCGCTGGCTATATTTTTGGCGACAACAAGCGCGCGGGTGCAGGTGCCGAAAAGATCGCGATGACCGCTCCGGTTCTGCTCGAAAAGCAGGATGCTGGAAAGAAAATCGATATGACCGCTCCGGTGACGATGGACAAGGTCGGCGACCGATGGCGTGTTCATTTCGTCATGCCGTCGCAGTACAAAATGGCCGATTTGCCGTCGCCGAATAATCCCGCAGTCACGCTGCGAGAGATCCCCGCGTCAAAGTATGCAGCGATCAGGTTCTCTGGGTTCGCTGGCGAGGACAAAGTGGCCGCGAAGACCAAAGAATTGACCGATTGGGTGAGCGCGCGCGGCAACGCTGCTGTCAGCGCGCCGCAACTCGCGCGCTACGACCCGCCATGGACGCTGCCGTTCATGCGCAGGAACGAGGTCCTGGTCGAGGTCAGGTAACCGCGCCGTCGCCTACGGGCATAGAGCTGCCAACTCGTGCAGGCAGATTCGGCGGAGAGCCCACCATTGCCTGTGCGCGCAAATTCTCGGTCGTCAGCCCTTTGCCATCAGGCTGCCACCCTGGCGGCGCGAACAAATAGCCAAGGACGTCTCGCGCAGATTTCGCCTTGCGCAAATCGCTAAAAATATTGATCC
>JAYWHV010000267.1:0-9545 GCA_043777615.1 Burkholderiales bacterium
GCATGATCATGCCAGCGCTCGATCAGCATTTTGCTGTCGCGATAGCCCGTCTCGGCGGTGTCCATCAACGCCTCAGGCGCATGCCGGTCCATCAAGCACTTGCCCGCAATCATGCGCAGGCCCCGCGCTTCGGAGGCCGTGAAAAACGCATCGACCGATTGCGGATGCACAGTGCAAAAAACGCTCGCAGTTGTCGTACCGTTTTCGAGCAATCGATCCAGAAAAAACGATGCTGCAGCATCGGCAAATGCGCGACTCGCAAACTTCGTTTCTGCTGGAAATGTGTAACGATTCAACCAGTCGAGCAGCTGCGTGCCGTAGCTCGCAATCACATCCACCTGCGGATAATGCACATGCGTATCAATGAATCCCGGCACCAGAATCTTGCCGCGATGATCGTCAATACGCACATCGACCCCGAGCATCGGCAGCAGCGCGTCGGACGGCCCCACTTTTTCGACGTGTGCATCACGCACCAGCGTGATCGCGTCGGGCAGATATTCGATGGCGGACGCATCACCCGCCAGACCGGGATCGCGCAGGCAGTGCAGCAGGGAGGAGCGGATGGCAAACACAGACATGCCGTGATGATATTCGTGAAAGCATGGCGTCAGCATTCGCGCGCACGATGACTGAAATTGCAGGCCCAAATAGGCAGTAATGGTTCGATGGACGTAAAAGCACCCAAGCAGCGGCGTCTTACAGAAATAGCGCGTGATGGGCACGCTTCTTGTTCTATTCTGTGTCCCAGTGCCCGGCGTTGATCAGGCTCCCTTTTCGATTTGAGCAACACCATTAAGCAAAAAAATATTCTCCGGCTGCGACGATTTAGAGACCGATTGCGCGCAATGTTCTCGCTTCGTCAGACGACGAAGGCGACGAGCGATCCCGCGTCGCCCGCGCCCCCTGGCGAACAAGAGGCTTTAGCGACCAACGTTGAAATTGCGACGCCGTCGCCAAGTGTTGATCGTCCTGTCGGCGACCACGCCGTGCCCGCGAACACCGTTGTTACGCTTGACCATGTCGTAACAGTCGAATCGCTCAAGTCAGCTGATGCAGTCGATGCAGACACGGCCAAGCCCGAGGCGAGACTGACCCATGCCAAAGCCGTTGAAGGCAGCGCGCGGAGCGCCGACGGCGCAACCTCGCCGTGGCTCATGCTGCCCGCACAGCGTAACTACCGCCTGTACGTGCCGCCGCATGTTGCGCCGAGAAATGGTGGCGACACGTTGCCGCTGGTCGTGATGGTGCACGGCTGTCGCGAAACCGCCGAGGAGTTCGAGCGTGGCACTCGCATGAATACCATCGCCGATCGCGAAGGCTTCGCCGTGCTCTACCCCGATCAAGCGTCGTTCGCGAACATCCGCCGCTGCTGGAACTGGTTCGAGGCGAACACGGCCGCTGGCAATGGCGAATGCGCCATCATCCTCGAAATGATTCGCGAAGCGCGCAAACACGCGAAGCTCGATCCCACGCGCGTGTACGTCGCCGGGATGTCCTCGGGTGCCGCAATCGCGGGCCTGCTCGCGTACCACCACCCGGACACGTTCGCCGCGGTTGCCATGCACTCGGGCCTGCCGCCCATGATGCCGCCGTCCGCGTCCGCCGCGATCTCCGCGATGAAAAAGGGCGTGCGCGTCAATGGCGATCTGCTGGCGCAGATGTACTGGAATACGCACAACGTGCTGCCGCCGCCGCTCATTGTGCTGCACGGTGATCAGGACGAAACCGTGACAGAAAGAAACGCGACGTCAATGGTCAAGCTCTGGGAAAAGCTCTACGAAACCGCACCGCAGGCCAATCCGTTGCAGCGTGTGGAAACGGAGATCGCATCCGCTGAAAACGCGCGCTCATACTCGCAAATTGATCAACAACGCGATGGCCGGACCGTCATCAGCGGGCTGCGGATACATGGGCTCGCGCATCTGTGGAGCGGTGGCGATGCGTCGCTTCCGTTCAATGATGCGAAAGGGCCTGTTGCGTCTGAGTTGATCTGGAAATTTTTTGAGGGGCAGCAGCGTGTTCGGTTGTCGTAGCGCCCGTTCATGGTTCGACAGGCTCACCACGAACGGCGGCGGCGCCCGCTCACCCTATCCCTCTCCGCAAGGGGAGCGGGGACTAAATTGGTTGCGCTAAGAACGCACCCGGATTCACGCGATAGCTCAAACCAACACCCGCTCAATCCCGCCCGAATTCGCCTTCGCCACATACTCTGGCATCCACTTGTCACCGAGTAAATGCTTGGCGATTTCGACGACGATGTAATCCGCCTTCGTGTCGCTGTCATTGTCGTAACGCGACAAGCCCTGCAAGCACGACGGGCAGCTGGTGAGGATTTTCACTTCGCCCTGAAACTTCTGATCTGCGCCCGGAGACGTTTTGACGGGAATCGCGCGTAGTTTGTCTGCGCCTTTGCGCATTTCCGCCTCTTTGCGAAAACGCACTTGCGTTGAGATGTCCGGACGTGTGACAGCCAGCGTACCGGACTCGCCGCAGCAACGTTCATTCAGGTCGATCTTTTGACCCATGAGTTCGTTCACGACTTTCATCGGCTGATAGGTCTGCATCGGCGAATGGCAGGGGTCGTGATACATGTATCGCGTGCCCGTGATGTTCTCCAGCTTCACGCCTTTTTCCATCAGGTACTCGTGAATGTCGAGCAGACGGCAGCCGGGGAAAATCTTCTCGAACTCGTACTTTTGCAGCTGATCCATGCAGGTGCCGCAGCTCACGATCACGGTCTTGATGTCAAGGTAGTTCAGCGTGTTGGCGACACGGTGAAACAGCACACGGTTGTCAGTGATGATCTCCTGACCTTTGTCCTGATTCCCGCTGGCAGTTTGCGGATAGCCGCAGCAGAGATAGCCAGGCGGCAGGACCGTTTGCGCGCCGACGTGCCAGAGCATCGCTTGTGTCGCCAGGCCCACCTGCGAGAACAGTCGCTCCGAGCCGCAGCCGGGGAAGTAGAAAACGGCTTCCTGTTCGTCCGCATTCATCTGCGGATTGCGGATGATTGGCACGACTTTATCGTCCTCAATGTCGAGCAACTTGCGCGCGGTTTGCTTGGGGAGTCCACCCGGCATCGGCTTGTTGATGAAGTGAATGATCTGCGCCTTGATCGCCGGTTTGCCGCCCGTGGTGGAGGGTGGCCGCTTTGTTTGCGAACCGATCAGGCCGAAGCGTTTGGCGAGTCCGTGCGCAAAACGCTGCATGCGGTAACCACCGTTCACGACCGTGCGCTTCAGCATGTTCACCGTCGCCGGATCGCGCGCGTTCAGCAGCACCATCGCCATCGCTGTGCCGGGATTGAATTTCTTCTTGCCTTCCTTGCGCAGAAGATTTCTCATCGCCATCGACACGTCTCCGAAATCGATGTCGACCGGACACGGATTCACGCACTTGTGACAGACCGTACAGTGATCCGCGACGTCGGCTAGTTCGTCCCAATGGCGCAGCGAAATGCCACGTCGGGTTTGCTCTTCGTAAAGAAAGGCTTCTACCAGCAGACCAGTCGCGAGGATCTTATTGCGTGGCGAATACAGCAGGTTCGCACGCGGCACATGCGTCGCGCAAACGGGCTTGCACTTGCCGCAACGCAAGCAGTCCTTGACCGAATCAGCAATCGCGCCAATGTCGCTCGCTTCAAGAATCAGCGACTCGCTACCGAGCAGGCCAAAAGAGGGCGTGTAGGCATAGCGCAGGTCGCCGCCGGGCATCAGCTTGCCCTTGTTGAAGCGCCCTTCGGGATCAACCTTTTGTTTGTAGCGCTGGAACGGGCCGATTTCGTCGTCGGTGAGAAATTCGAGCTTGGTCAGACCGATGCCGTGCTCGCCGGAGATAACGCCGTCGAGCGAGCGCGCCAGCGCCATGATGCGCGCGACCGCTGCGTTCGCCTCTTGCAACATCTCGTAGTTGTCGCTGTTGACGGGCAAATTGGTATGTACGTTACCGTCGCCCGCATGCATATGCAGCGCGACCCACACGCGACCGCGAAGCACTTCTTTATGAATCGCGATGAAGCGGTCGACGATGGGCTTCAGTGCTTCGCCAGCAAAGATGCCTTCGAGTGGCGCCTTGATTTCGGTCTTCCATGACACGCGGATTTCGTGCGACTGCTGCTGGCGAAAATTAGTTTCGATGTTGTCAAGCAGGCTTTGCCAGGTCTCGCGTACTGACGTGACGAGCGCCTGTGCTTCGCTGACTTTCTCAGCCAGCAATTCTGTAGACACACCATACTCTTCGTAACGATTCTGCGGCATCGCCCCCGAGAAGAACTTCTCGAGTTCGACGCACAGCTTCAGCTTGTTCTTGATCGAAAGCTCGATGTTGATGCGCTCAATACCGTCGCAATAATCGCCCATGCGCGGCAATGGAATTACCACGTCTTCGTTCAGCTTGAAGGCGTTGGTGTGTTTGGCAATCGCGGCTGTGCGTGCGCGATCCAGCCAGAATTTTTTGCGCGATTCAGCACTCACCGCAACGAAGCCTTCAGCGCCACGAAGGTTGCAGATGCGCACGACTTCCGAGGCGGCTTTGGCGACCTCGTTCTCGTCGTCACCGACTATATCGCCGATCAGGATCATCTTCGGTCGACCGTGGCGTTTGGCCTTGGTTGCGTAGCCGACAGCTTTCACGTAGCGCTCGTCCAGATGCTCCAGGCCCGACAACATCACGCGACCCGCGCCCGTCTTCGGCAAACCATCGAGGAAGTCCTTCACCTCAACAATCGCGGGCACCGAATCGCGCACCTGGCCAAAGAACTCCATACACACGGTTCGTGTGTGCGGCGGCATCTTGTGCAACACCCATTTCGACCAGGTAATCAGGCCGTCACAGCCTTCTTTTTGCACGCCCGGCAGACCGCTCAAGAACTTGTCTGTGACGTCTTTGCCAAGCCCGATTTTGCGGAAACTGGGGCCGGGGATGATGAGCGTCTCTTCGCGAAGCACCTTGCTGCGATCCAGCTTGGCGTCAAAGTACTGCAGGCGAAACGTCGCATGATTCGCATCGTGAATCTTGCCGAGATTGTGATCCATGCGTGTGACTTCGAGCCACTCGCCCTGCGGCGTCACCATGCGCCATGCCGCCAGATTGTCGAGTGCGGTGCCCCACAGCACGGCCTTCTTGCCGCCCGCGTTCATCGCCACGTTGCCGCCGATGCAGCTCGCGTCCGCGCTCGTTGGGTCGCACGCCCACACGAGACCCGCGTGCTCCGCAGCTTCCATCGCGCGCCGCGTGACCACACCCGCCTCGCATTCGATGACACCGTAGGCCTCAGTGTGCCCCGGCAATATCTCGAACTTGACCTGAGACAGCGTTTCCAGCTTCTCGGTGTTGATGACCGCAGAAGTTTTCGTGAGCGGGATCGCACCGCCCGTATAGCCCGTTCCGCCGCCACGCGGAATGATCGTCAGTCCGAGTTCGATGCAGCCATTGACGAGGCCTACCACCTCTTCTTCGGTGTCCGGATGCAGCACAACGAACGGGTATTCCACGCGCCAGTCGGTCGCGTCCGTCACGTGTGACACACGCGCAAGGCCGTCGAATGTGATGTTGTCTTTGTGCGTGACTTTGCCCAACACTTTGAGAACACGTTTGCGCAAATCCCACGTATCGCGGAACTGTGCTTCGAAACGATCTACGGCCCTGGCGGCGCGTGTGACGAGTTCGCCTACTTTTTCTTTTCGCGCTTCTCCGTCGGCATCGGCCACGTCCACATTGCGGCGCTTCTCGACTTCGCGCAGACGATGGCGCAGCGCGTCAATCAGCATCGCACGGCGACGCGGGTTGTCGATCAAATCATCCTGCAAGTACGGATTGCGCTCCACGACCCAGATGTCGCCCAACACTTCGAACAACATGCGAGCGCTGCGGCCCGTTTTGCGCTCGCCTCGCAGTGAATGCAAAATGTCCCACGCATCATCGCCCAGCAGGCGAATAATGATTTCGCGGTCCGAGAAGCTCGTGTAGTTGTACGGGATTTCGCGAATGCGGGCCCCCTGGCCGCCTGTCTCGCCCGATGCTGACTCAATATGCGAAGCTTTTTGCGCAATCGTGCGCGGCTTCGCCGGCATTGCGCTGGAAGCCGCCGCTGTCGCGGGCATTGCGTCCAGCCGGAAGAGTCTGGCCAGGCGGAGAACCGAGCTCGCCATCGACATCAAGGGAGCCTTCATGAGCAGCCGCTATGGTGGGCTCGCGCACACCCCGAGTGAATAGGTGCGCAGTATATCGCGGTGCAGCAATCGCTTAAACCCGCAACCGCACGGGGTTTGGCCCTGTTTACAGGACGGTTTTCTGTAGCATTCGCATCTCACCAAATTTTGCCCGCATCGAAGGTCAGCGCACCATGAAATTTCGTTTCCCCGTCATCATCATCGACGAAGACTGGCGTGCCGAGTCCTCCTCCGGTCTGGGCATCCGTGCGCTGGCCAAGGCGCTTGAGGAGCAGGGCGTTGAAGTCGTGGGCGGCTTCACCTATGTCGACGTCGGCATGGTGGCCAATCAGGCGGCACGTGCCTCGGCCTTTATCGTCTCGATTGATGACGAAGAGGTCAATGAGGACGGCGAAGAGAGCCAGGCCGTAACCGATTTGCGCACCTTCATCGAAGCGACCAGACGGCGCAACGCCGATGTGCCGATCTTTTTGTTTGGTGAAACGCGCACGTCACAACATTTGCCCAACGAAATCCTCAAGGAGCTGCACGGCTTCATTCACATGTTTGAGGACACGCCGGACTTCGTGGCGCGCACCATCATTCGTGAATCGACGAAGTACCTGAATGCATTGCCGCCGCCGTTCTTCAAGGAACTGCTCGACTACGCGCGTGACGGCTCGTACTCATGGCATTGCCCTGGTCACTCGGGCGGCGTGGCGTTTTTGAAGAGCCCGGTCGGGCAAATGTTTCACCAGTTTTTCGGCGAGAACATGTTGCGCGCTGACGTTTGCAATGCGGTGGACGAGCTCGGGCAATTACTGGATCACACGGGACCGGTGGCGGCCTCCGAGAGGAACGCCGCACGCATCTTTGGTGCCGATCATCTGTTCTTCGTGACCAACGGAACCAGCACGTCGAATAAGGTCGTTTGGCACGCCAACGTTGCGCGTGACGACATCGTGGTCGTGGATCGCAACTGCCACAAGAGCATCCTGCACGCGATCATGATGACCGGCACCGTACCGATCTTTTTGCAACCGACGCGTAACCACTTCGGCATCATCGGTCCGATCACGCGCGACCAGTTTTCGCGTGAATCGATCCAGAAAAAAATCAACGCACATCCGCTGGTCAAAGACAAGAAAGCCAAGCCGCGTGTACTGACGATCACGCAGAGCACCTACGATGGCGTGCTCTACAACGTCGAGACTATCAAGAAGGAATTGCAGGGCTACGTCGAGAACCTGCACTTTGATGAAGCATGGCTGCCGCATGCGGCATTCCATCCGTTCTATCAGGACATGCACGCCATCGGCCCGGGCCGCAAGCCATGCAAGGATTCGATGGTGTTTGCCACGCAGAGCACGCACAAGATGCTTGCCGGTTTGTCGCAGGCCTCGCAGATCCTCGTGCAGGATGCGGTGAACCTGAAGCTCGACTTCACGCGCTTCAACGAGGCGTATTTGATGCACACATCGACGAGCCCGCAGTACGCGATCATCGCGAGCTGCGACGTGGCGGCCGCGATGATGGAGCAGCCGGGTGGCGGCGCGCTGGTGGAAGAGAGCATCTCTGAGGCGCTCGATTTCCGCCGCGCGATGGCCAAGGTCGACAAGGAATTTGGCAAAGACTGGTGGTTCAAAACGTGGGGCCCGAGCAAGTTCGCACACGAAGGCTCCGGCAAGCGCGAGGACTGGTTCCTGAAGCCTGCCGACAAATGGCACGGCTTCGGCAAGATCGAGGCGGGCTTCAACATGCTCGACCCGATCAAGGCGACCATCGTCACGCCGGGGCTCGACATTAACGGCAAGTTCTCGGCGCAAGGCATTCCGGCGTCGCTCGTCACCAAGTACCTGGCCGAACATGGCGTAGTCGTGGAAAAAACGGGGCTTTACAGCTTCTTCGTGATGTTCACCATCGGTATCACCAAGGGCCGCTGGAACTCGCTCGTGACAGAGCTGCAACAGTTCAAGATGGACTACGACCAGAATCAGCCGCTGTGGAAAGTCATGCCCGAGTTCATCGTCAAGTACCCGCAATACGAGCGCATCGGCCTGCGAGATCTGGCGCAGCGCATTCACGAGGTCTACCGCAAGTACGACGTCGCGCGCGTGACGACTGAGATGTACCTGTCGCCGATGGAAGCCGCGATGAAACCGTCCGACGCATTCGAAAATTTGGCGCATCGTACTGTCGATCGAGTACCGATTGACGAGCTCGAAGGCCGTGTGACCGCGATGCTTGTGACGCCTTATCCGCCGGGCATTCCTTTGCTAATTCCGGGCGAGCGGTTCAACAAAACCATCGTGCAGTATTTGAAGTTTGCGCGTGAGTTCAATACGCTGCTGCCGGGGTTTGACACCGATGTGCACGGGCTTGTCATGGAGCATGACACGAAGGGGGAGCATTACTTTGTGGATTGTGTGAGGGTGTAGTCGCCGTTCGTGGTGAGCTTCTCGAACCATGAACTCGTAAATCCCGTAGGGTGGGTTCTTAACCCACCTCAAATTGATACCAACCCATTACAGAACGGGGTTCACGAGGCGCAATGAGATTTTGTGCAATCAAGCAAGAGATACCGCACAGATGGCAGATTTTGCTGAAGACACCGTAACGACGCATACGTTCGGTGACCTGCACTCTTTTGGCGTACGCGTCGAAATTGCGGACAACCCGCATTACGCCATATCGTGGGTTAAGGTGGGGTTTTCGCTCGCGGGCCAATTGCGCGGCGTTCACAAGGATTGGGTGCGGCTAGACGACGTGCGTAGTGACGCAGTCTCCTATCTGCGTCCACACCACGGACGCAGAAAATGTCTGCTGTTTCAAGATATTTCCAACGAGCAGGTTTTTGCGCATTTCAAACAGGTGACTTTGGGTGAGCCCGCGAGCAATCCGATGTGGCCGGAGGACTTCTGGCCCTACATCATCAATTTCTCATGGATCGGCCTATGGATTTACCTTGTCGACGATGGCAAAAGTGCCCGAATTCTCTACAAAGAGAAAGAACAGAATCCGCTTTTATGCGAGCTTGGCGATATCGCGAGCTTTGAAAAGACGCTGGCGGATTTCACGGACTTCCTGGAGCAGTTTGAAGCTGACTGGCATTTGCGCAGGAATGCGACACTGCATTAACGCAAGCAAACGACGAGGTATTGCCCTCTTCTTTGGTTCGCCCCTTCAGCCCGCGCCGAGGAGCGGAGTAACGGGCGGTCTTAGATGCGTCGTCGGCAAACACTGTGCGTAGCGACAGCGTAGCTTTCGTGTGCCGTTCGACGCATCCCGCCCGGTGCGAGCACCGCAGGATGAAGCGGGGTGCAGGGGCTAGCCTTTTGGTTACTTTTGGGCAATGCCAAAAGTGACTCGCCTTCAGGCGAAATGAAGCGGTGG
>JAYWHV010000268.1:0-9527 GCA_043777615.1 Burkholderiales bacterium
GCTCCGCTTCGGTCGGGACCAGATCGGGCCGGAAGCGCTTGAGGTATTCCATCAGCACCAGCGAATGCTTCTGCTCTTCGTAGAACCAGATCGACATGAACGCCGAGAAATCGCTGTCGTTCCGGTTGTCGCGCAGAAACATTTCAGTCGCTGGCAGCGCCGACCATTCCGTAATCGCGTTCAGACGAATCGTTTGCGCCTGTTCTTCGGTGAGCTTGGACGCGTCAAACGAGTCCCATGGCACGTCCGTCGACATGCTCCAGCGCACGGTTTCGAGGTCTTTGAAGAGTTCAGCGTAGAGCATGGCGAAAGCCTTTTGCGGTGGCGCTTGCGGCAAGGATGCCGGAGCGTTTGAAGCGGAGAATTTTACTCGTATACGAGTCGATTGGGGTTTCGGGTTTGTGACTATTGGCACTGCTCCCGTCAAAGCGCATCAAGATTGCCCAGCATCTGCCGGGCCTCCACCCGAATCGCGGCGCGCTCGGCGTCGGTCATGCGGGTCAAATTTTTCACCATCAGTGAAGTTCGCGGATTGGCTGAGAACGTCTTTTCATGCCCATCGAGAAAGTTCCAGTACAGCGTTGTCATCGGGCAAGCGCCCGGTCCGGACTTGATTTCCGGCCTGTAACGGCAGCCATTGCAATAGTTGCTCATACGCTTTACGTACGCGCCGCTCGCCACGTAGGGCTTGCTTGTAAAGCGCCCACCGTTAGCAAACAGTGCCATGCCCGCCGTGTTCGGCAGCTCAACCCACTCCACGGCATCGACGTAAACCGCAAGATACCAGTCGCACAACTGCTGCGGCTCAATTTCAGCCGTAACACCGAACATGCCGGTGATCATCAGTCGCTGGATGTGGTGCGCATAGCCGTATTCCAGCGTTTGAGCGACGGTTTGTTTGAGGCAGTTCATGCCCGTATCACCCGTCCAGTACCACTTCGGCAGCACGTTTTTATGGCCGAAATGGTTGTCAGTTTTCATGGCGGGCATGTCGAGAAAGTACACCCCACGCATGAACTCGCGCCAGCCGATAATCTGCCGGATAAAACCTTCGACACCCGCCAGATCGAGCTTTCGTGCGTGCAAGGCCGTTTCTGCCGCAGTGATCACCTCGCGCGGGTCGAGCAGTTTCAGGTTGAGCGACGTGGACAAAAGCGAATGCCAGCCAAACGTCATCCCCGCCCACATCGCGTCCTGATGTGGGCCGAACGCATCGAGCCGCTCGTCGATGAAGCTTTTCAGGGCGATCAACGCCTCGCCGCGCTTCACCGGCCAGTTGAAATTTTCAAGCGTTCCCGGATGATCGCCGAATTCGTGAGCAACCAGCGCCAACACGTCGCGGGTGATTTCGTCATGAGCAAACTGCGGCGGTTGCGGCAAAAAGCCCGGCCCGGATTTGCCAAAACTCTTGCGGTTTTCGCTATCAAAATTCCACTGCCCACCGAGCGGTTCAGTGTCATCCATCAATACGCCATGCTCGCGCCGCATGTTTCGATAGAAAAATTCCATGCGAAGGTTTTTGCTCGTCCCCGCCCATTTCGCAAACGCCTCGCGCGAGCACATGAAATGGCGATCAGCGCGCATGTCGAGCGGCAACCTGGCCGTGACCGCAGTCACGTTCAACGCTTGCCAAACCCGCATATCGCCCGGCTCAACGCAGACGATGGACTCTGGCCGATGCTGCTCGATTGCCGCGAGCCAGCCCGCCCGCAACGTCGCGTCGCGTTGTGCATCCAGTTTGCGATAGTCGACGCGGATGTGCTTTTCTTGCAGTTCAGCTGCGAAGTGACGCATCGCCGACAGAAACAACGCAGTTCGCGCCTTGTGCGACCAGACATGCGTCGATTCCTCGCGCGCCTCAACCATAACGACTACGTCAAGTGCGGCGTCGAAACCGTCAAACGCGGCTGAGCTGTGATTGAGCTGGTCGCCCAACACGATGACCAGATGGCGACAACTACTCATGCCGACTGCTTCCCGTTTGATGTCGACGATTTATTGGCCCGGCAACGATCTGAGCAATATTTCACGTCGTCCCAGTTCTTCGCCCAGGCCTTCCGCCATGTCATTTCACGGCCGCAAGCCGCGCATAATTTCGACGGCAGCGACGCCTTATTGCCTTTAAAACTCAAAGCAAAACCAGAATTACGCAGTGACGCGCTCCGCACGCCACTGGCGTAGCGCCGCGAGCATGTCTGCCAGCGTTCCGGTCGGCGTGATGCCGGGAATGTCGCGCCGGATGCGGCGAATTAACTCGCCGCCGACCCAGATCGCCGTCGTGGGCGGGACGATCGAGCGCAGCGATTCAAGGCTCGCCACCGCCTGCTTCGAGCTAAACGACGCAGAGAAAGACAGGGCCACCACATCCGCTTCAAACGCGACCGCAGCCGCCGCAATCTCCGGGATCGGCACCTGCGTCCCAAGCGACACGCATTGAACGCCCTCGGGAGCAAGCAGCGCCTCCACCATCAGCAAACCCAGCGAATTCACCTCGTTCGGCAGCGTCGCCACCACGATTCGTGGGGGCTCCGTGTTGTTTGTCGCGGGCAACATCGCAGCGCGCAACACCATCTGCACCTGCTCCGAATAGGCGCGTTCCTCGAATACTTCGACATCGCCGCGTATCCAGGCCTCAGCTACCGCACGGTTGAGCGGAGCCACCGTCTCTATCACAAATTCCTGCAATCCCTGTTTCATGAGCGACAAACCAAGGAGCTGGCGCAATCCCGTGCTGTCGTGATCGTGTACTAGGTCAAGAATCTGCCGCTGCAGGTCGCCAGACTCGTCGCCGCGACGCGGACGTGTCTGGCGGTTGGCTAGCGTATTGAGGTCTGTCTCCGACAAGGCCAGCAGCTTGCCGGGGCGATGCCCACCGTCCATGAGTCGTTTGATTGAGCGCAGGCGCTCGACTTGCGGCAGAGGATATAGCCGCTCACCGTTCGGATCACGTTCTGGAAGCGGAAAGCCGTAGCGCCTCTCCCAAACTCGCAAGACGTCTTTCGACAGGCCGGTATCGCGCTCCACTGCGGCAATCGAGAGATGCGAAGCGATGCTGGGCGCAGTTTCGGTGGCGGTGGTTGTGACGATTTCGGTCGGAGGAGTCATTGTTCTAAATATTGAGCGAAGGGGCGCATTTGGTGAAGACTTGGGAACCAAATCACAAACCGCCAAGCCGAAAGCAGTCTAGGACAACAACATGATACTGTCTAGGACATGGAATCAATTATTCGTTTGCTAAGCGTCTTGGCAGCCTGCCTGGCAACTTCCGCCTATGCTGCCGCAGCCTGCCCGGCGTTGCTGAATCACACGGTCGAACCGTTGACCGGCGGCAAAGCACAATCCATGTGCCAGTATGAGGGGCGCGTGGTGCTGGTCGTTAATACCGCCAGCGAATGCGGCTATACCGGCCAGTACGAAGGCCTGCAGGCGTTGTACAAGAAGTACGCAGATCGTGGTTTGGTTGTTTTGGGCTTTCCGTCCAACGCGTTCGGTGGACAAGAGCCGGGCAGCAACAAGAAAATCGCTGAGTTTTGTCAAGCCAATTTTGGCGTGACCTTTCCTGTGTTCGCCAAGGTTGAAACCATGCCACTGAGCAAAGCGCCGGTATTTGCCGGTCTGGTCGCGGCCTCGGGTGCCGCCCCGAAGTGGAATTTCCACAAATATCTGATTGATCGCTCTGGCAAACGGGTAGAGAGCTTTGAAAGCGGCGTGGAGCCCCAAAGTGCGCAATTTGTGCAAAGAATTGAAGCGCTCATCGCGCAGCGGCCGTAAAGCGAGTTAAGGCCAGCGCGCCCGCTAACATTGATCCATGAACGCATTTGACCGCGCGCTATACCCCGCGACTCCCCCACTAACGCTAGACGACACGCAGTCTCTACCCGACGCACGTCACCTGCCGATTCAGCGCGTCGGCATCAAGGCGCTGCGCTATCCAATGCAAATTGTCACGGCTGCGGGCGAAGTGCAGGGCACCGTCGCCACGTTTGCCATGTATGTTGGCTTGCCCGAGCAGGTGAAGGGCACGCACATGTCGCGCTTCATTCAGTTGCTGGAGGAACATCGTGCGCCCATCAGCTCGCAAAGTTTCCTCGCCATGGAAAAGCTGATGCGCGAACGGCTTGACGCTGCAACCAGTTATCTGGAAATGTCGTTCCCATACTTCCGCCGCAAAGCGGCACCGGTTTCAGGCGTCGAAAGCCTGCTCGACAGCGACGTCAAGATGATCGTCGAGACGACGGCTGCGCACGGCACGCGCCTGACGATTGAGGTGGTCGCCCCGGTCACGAGCCTGTGTCCGTGCTCAAAGAAAATTTCCGATTACGGCGCGCACAATCAGCGCTCACACATCACGATTCGCGCCGAAGGTTCCACCGCGCTCTCGATCGATTCGTTGATCGATATTGCCGAACGAGAAGCCTCGTCTGAACTGTACGGCGTACTGAAACGGGCCGACGAAAAATTCGTCACCGAGCGCGCTTATGACAACCCCAAATTTGTTGAGGATCTTGTTCGCGACATCGCGCTTGCCTGTCAGTCGCATGACCACGTCGGCGATTTCATGGTCGCCAGCGAGAACTTTGAAGCCATTCACAATCACTCGGCCTACGCCGAGATTTACGGGCGAGGCAAACTGGCCAAACTTTAGTCGCAACGCAGGGAGCATCGAGTAGGCCGATAATAAATTGGGAAAACCAATGGCCTCGCGGAGTCGTACGAGAATGTACTAACAACACTCGTACAGTTTGGAGTTCACATGCGCATCGCCATTGTCGGCGCTGGCATTTCTGGTTTGGGCGCGGCGCATTACCTCGAAAAATCGGGGCATGCCGTCACGCTATTTGAAGCCGCAGATTACTTCGGGGGTCACACCCACACGGTTGACGTAACGCTCGACGGTATTACTGCGCCCGTTGATACCGGCTTCCTGGTGTGCAACGATCATACCTACCCCAATCTGGTCAAACTGTTCGCCGAGCTGAACGTCGATCTCGCGCCAAGCGACATGTCGTTTGCGGTACGCGCGGACAGCGACAACATCGAGTGGTCGGGCACCAGCTTCGCGTCTCTTTTTGCACAACTCGCGAACGCACTCAAGCCCAAGTTTCTACGTTTTCTCGCCGACATCGTTCGCTTCAACCGCGTGGCGACTGAGATGGTGCTGGCGGACACGGTGCCGCACATGTCGGTGCGCGAATTTCTTGCGAAAGAAAAATTCTCGACGCAATTGTTCGATTGGTACGTCTGGCCTATGGTCGGTTCGATCTGGTCCAGCCCACGTGGCGACGTGCTTGATTTCGAGCTGCCCATGCTGCTCAGGTTTTGTCACAATCATGGCCTCCTGCGCGTCACCAACCGACCGCAGTGGATGACGGTTCGTGGCGGCGCAAAAACCTACGTCGAGCGAATCGTTTCGAGCCTGCGCGATGCTCGAATAGCGACGCCGGTTCAGCGCATCGTTCGTGGCGTTGGCTTCGTCGAAATCACGACGACGAAAGGGCATGAGCATTTCGACTCAGTCGTGCTCGCCTGTCATAGCGATCAGGCGCTGCGCTTGCTCGCGCATCCGACGGACGCCGAGCGCTCCGCGCTTTCCGCGGTCCGCTATCAGCCCAACCGTTGCGTGCTGCATACCGACGCGAGCCTTATGCCGCGCCGCCGCAAAGCTTGGTCAGCATGGAATTACCTCCAGGTGGATGACGCCGATCAGGTGCGTCCGGTGGCACTCACTTACTGGATGAATTTGCTGCAACCGCTGCCGTTCAAAACTCAATTGTTCGAAACGCTAAACCCGCCTGTCGAACCGCAAAAATCAACCGTGCTCGCCGAATTTGAATACTGGCATCCACTGTTGAATCAGGCAGCGATTTCCGCGCAGAAAGACATTATGGCGCTGCAGGGCGACAACCAGACTTACTACGCAGGCGCATGGCTCAAGAACGGTTTCCACGAGGACGGTCTGTCCTCCGCCCTTGACGTAGTGGCACTTGTCGGTTCGGCCGAAAGCGAAGTTGAGTTGGAGCTCGCGACCGAATGACCGCCGCCGCCATCATCATGGGCGACGTTGTGCATGAGCGGTTGCGACCGGTCAATCACAGCTTCACCTATCCGCTATTCTGTATGCGCATTCCGCTCGGAAAGCTGGCAGAAATCGGCGAACAGATGGCGGTGAATCGTCGTGGACTCGTATCTTTTCAGGAGCGCGATCATGGCTCACGCGACGGCTCATCGTGCCTCGCATGGATTCGCAATATCCTGACAGTCAACGCCATCGATACCGACGGCATCAGCGTCGACCTGCACGCGTTTCCGCGGATGCTCGGCTACGTATTCAATCCGGTGAGCTTTTGGGTTTGTCGTCGCGGCTCAGGTGATGTTTCTGCGGTGCTGGTTGAGGTGAACAACACCTTCGGCGAATCGCATAGTTATCTCCTCACGCCAGTGTCTGGGGACAGTATTCGATCCGGCGAATTGCTGACAGCGACTAAAGAGCTACATGTATCGCCATTCAATGAGGTGCGAGGCAAATACAGCTTTCGCTTCAACTTCGGCGAAGACCGCTGGCTCGCCCGCATTGACTACGACGACGGCCAAGGGTCGCTGCTTAACACCCATATTTCGGGCGCAGCACAACCGCTCACGCGTGCCAACCTGCGGCGCGCCGCGCTCCGGTTCCCGCTGCAAACACTTGCCGTGGTCGCACGTATTCATTGGCATGCGCTGCGACTATTCGCCAAGCGCGTGCCATTTTTCGGAAAACTTAGATCCCACATGACAGGAATATCGCGCTCATGAGTGCATCATCATCAGGCACAACCCTATCCGTGCTGCCAGCGTCGCTGCCAATCGCCGCGCGCGTGCTGTTCAAGCTGCTCGGCAGCCTTCGTCACGGGCGCATTACGGCGACGCTGCCCGACAAAAGCCGTCACGAATTTGGCCATGACGCGCATGGAATCCATGCCCACATTGAAATCTTCGATCTCGGCATTTGCACGCAAATTCTGACTGGTGGCGATGTCGCCTTTGGTGAGGGCTATTTCAACGGCGCGTGGGATTCGCCTGATCTGGTCGCGCTGCTCACGCTGCTCGCCAAAAACCAGAACGAACTCATGCCCGCCTTCTACGGCAAAGGCTGGAAGGGCTGGCTGTTCAAGCTGCGCCATCTGCTGCGTACCAACAGCAAAAAGCAGGCGCGCAAAAATATCGAGGCGCACTACGACCTTGGCAACAAGTTCTACAGCGTATGGCTCGATTCAACGCTCACCTATTCATCCGCGATTTTCAATGGCAATACGAGTGGTGATCTTGCCGAAGCTCAAATCGCCAAATACGAGCGCATCCTCGCTGAAATCAATCCTCCCGTCGGTGGGCATATTCTTGAAATTGGTTGCGGATGGGGCGGCTTTGCGGAATACGCGGCGAAATCACGCGGCGTGCGCGTGACCGGTATCACGCTGTCGCCTTCGCAGCTCGAGTTTGCCGAAAAACGAATCGCTGACGCGGGTCTCAAGGACCAGGTGCACTTCGCGCTTTGCGATTACCGTGATGTCAGCAAACGTTTCGGCTCCAGCTTCGATGGCGTGGCGTCGATAGAAATGTTCGAGGCTGTCGGCCAGAAGTATTGGGATAGCTACTTCGCTGCTGTGCAGGCCGCGTTGAAACCCGGTGCACGCGCCTGTGTACAGGTGATCACGATTGATGAGAACCGCTTCGAGCAGTACGAGTCAACAAGCGACTTCATCCAGCAATACATCTTCCCCGGCGGCATGTTGCCCTCGCCTGAGCGGTTTATGGAGAAAGCGAAAAGCAAGGGATTGACGGTTTCGACGGAGTACGAATTCGGACTCGACTATGCTGAAACGCTGCGCCGCTGGTTGCGACAATTTGATGCACGGCATGACGACATCACGACGCAGGGATTTTCGGGTAACTTTGTGAAACTTTGGCGGTTTTATCTCGCCTACTGCATCGCAGGTTTTGAAGCGGGGAGCATCAATGTTGGTCAATACACAATGGTTCGCTAGAGTTCGAAAGACGGTTTTCGCGGCGCCCCTGCTTTGCCTGTTGCTTGCGGTGGGTGGTGAGCAAGCCGTCGCTCAGGTCGCGGCGCCGGTGTTGCCGGCGCAGGCCACCAGCGGCATGCCAACACTCAAGGCTATTGGCGGCGGGCTGCTGCGGATCTTCGGTTTTCAGATTTACAACGCGTACCTCTGGACGCCGGAGGGAGCATCGTTCGACCAAAGCAAACCTCATGTGCTCGACATTCACTATCTGCGCACGTTCTCCGCAAAACAGCTTGCAGAGCGCAGTATCGATGAAATGCGCGGGCAGGGCACCGGCAGCGAAGCCGTTTATCCAAAATGGTTCACCGAGATGCAGCGCGTATTTGCCGACGTGAAAGAAGGCGACCGCCTGATCGGCGTGGCGACACCCAATCGAACCGCCAAGTTTTTCCACAATGGAAACTACCGTGGCGAGGTTGCCGACGCAGCCTTCACGGATGCATTCTTTGGCATCTGGCTCAGCGAAAAATCGTCGCAACCCGGCATGCGTGATCGCCTGCTCGGCAAGCGTTAGCCGCAATCAGCAGCAGTAGCCGCAAGCCCGTGCAACAAGTCACCCGGCGCGAGCTCGCCCGCTACAGCCTCTTCGCCGCCCCGCTCGCGATGGCAGCGCTGCCGATTTACGTGCACGTCCCGAAGCTTTATGCGGAGTTGGGGCTTTCGCTAAGCGCAATGGGCGTCCTGCTCCTTGTGCTGCGCTTTGCTGATGCGTTTGTTGACCCGTTGCTTGGGCGATGGTCGGACCGACTGAAAACGCGATTTTTGGCTGTCGCAATGGCATCCATCGCATTGACCTTCGGCATGCTCTCGCTGCTCAACCCGCTTGCGTCTCCCGTGCCATTGTGGGGCTGGCTGACGGGTTCGCTCATCCTCGTCTATTTCGGATTCAGCCTTGCCACGATCGCGTACAGCGCCTGGGGGGCCGAACTGCCGCCCGACGCAACATCACGCACCAAGCTCACCGCAAGTCGCGAGGCAGTGGGGCTCATTGGCGTGCTGATCGCCGCCGCGCTGCCATCGGCGCTCGCCAGTCAAAGCGGACCGGGGCTCGCGCGATTCTCTTGGGTATTTGTCGCAGTGTTGCTCGTGACGCTCCTCATCTTGTGGCGTCTGCGTGAGGCGAAGCTCGCCCCGAGTGAGAGCGAATCTGCGCCACTTCTCGACGTGCTGAAAGATCGCCGGTTCGTTGCGCTGCTGGCGGTCTTTGCGTTAAACGGAATTGCGTCGGCTATCCCGGCAACACTACTGCTGTTTTTTATCGATGACGTGCTGCGCGCCAAGGACTGGGAGCCAATTTTCCTGGTGAGCTATTTTCTCGCGGGTGCGGTTGCCATGCCGCTTTGGGTGGCGCTTGCGGCTCGCCTCGGCAAGGTGCAGGCGTGGGGTATCGGCATGCTTCTGGCGGTGCTGGCGTTTTTCTGGACAGCCACCTTCGGCGCAGGCGACCGTATTGCGTTTCTCGTTGTC
>JAYWHV010000269.1:0-2787 GCA_043777615.1 Burkholderiales bacterium
GTATGGCTATAATGTAAGGCTTCGGGATGTTAGCTCAGTTGGTAGAGCAGCGGACTTTTAATCCGTTGGTCGGCGGTTCGAGCCCGCCACGTCCTACCAAGAATAAAAAAATAAAAAGCCTGACATTGTCGGGCTTTTTTGCGTCTGCCGTCGGTAAACGCATCCGCATCGAGCGCATTCACCTCGAGTTTCAATCACTCGATCACGATCTTCGACAAATCTGTCGTCGGCTCGGGATACGCGGGCTTCAACCGTTCAATCGCCGCCACCAGCAACGCGCCCACACACGCGTTGCGCGTTGAATTGCTGTTTGCCGGTACGACGTGCCATGGCGCGTATTCAGTGCTGGTTGCGCTGAGCGCCTGTTCGTACGCAGTCATGTAGCCGTCCCACAGTTTGCGCTCTTCAAGATCGCTCATTGAAAACTTGAAGCGCTTCACCGGGTCGGTGCGCCGCTCTTCCAGTCGCTTGCGTTGCTCGTCCTTGCTGATGTGCAGCATGCACTTCACAACCGTCGTCCCGGTCTCGGTCAGCATGCGCTCGAAGTCATTGATCTGCGCGTAGCGCCGTTTGCATTCCGCAGCGTCCACCCAGCCGTGCACACGCGTGACCAGTACGTCCTCGTAGTGGCTGCGATTGAAGATCACAATCTCCCCCGCAGCGGGCACTTGCGCGTGCACGCGCCACAGGTAGTCGTGCGCCCGCTCCGCCTCGCTCGGCACCTTGAACGCAGACACCCGTACGCCAAGGGGGTCCACCGTACCAAACACATTGCGTATGGTGCCGTCCTTGCCGGACGTGTCCATACCTTGCAGTATCAGCAAAATCTTGTGTTTTGCCTCGGCCGCCAGCACATCCTGCAGCGCATTCAGTCGCTCGCCCAACGTACCCAGCAACGCCACACGTTCCGCCTTCGCCTCAGGGAGGCCGCGCTTGCTGTCGGCATCACGATCGGCCAGCGAGAAGGCCTTGCCGGGCAGCACGCGCAAGTGATCAAGATTGGGTAACTTGGCGGCCATGGTTTCCTCGCTGCGTCGGTGAAAACTCCTTTTTACCGTTCCCGCGCGGTTGCATTCACTCGCCGGGTAGCGCGGATCCGTCGTCAAACGCTTTCGGTGGAACACCAGGAGATTCAGCTTTTTCGTGAAAGCGCCAAGTAACCTGGGGCAGGGCGCAATATGGCAAGAAGTCGACTTTAGTAAAAATTGGCAATAAGCCCACATTCAGCGGTCATTACAGACGAAAGCCATATTCAATTGCACGATACTTCAGCAGCCAAGTCAGGGAGCCCACAACCTCCGCGACTTCGCTCGTCGCCGTACCTCGCGTGGCCGCAACTGCTCCATGATCGAGATCCGGCCGTTTCCACGGGTCCACGTGCGTCATCAGGTTCACGGCCGCCGACCACAGCATGCCCACGCCCACCGCCATCAGGATCACCCCAGCGCCAGCGACGCCGCCATCTCAAAGCGTTGATGCCCATACGGATGATCCTCGTCCGCATCCTTCTGGCTCGCGTGTTTGGCAAACAGCACCACAAAATCCGCCACCAAATCAGGCTGGCAATGTTTGCCGTCGGCAATCATCCCCTGCGATTTCGACAACACACCCACGACAATCCGCGCTGTCGAAAGCACCACGTTCACACCCACGCTCACCCACATAGAGCGCGACGCAGCGGCGGCACGCTGAGCAGGCGGGATCGGCGAATCTTTGTCGGATTCGGCTTTGATGTTGGTGAAGGGCATGGGCGCTTGTATCTAAATTGCAGGACACGCCGATGATACGGCGCGGACCTTAGCGGGAGATTGATGCGGGTCAGCGAACCGAGCCAGGGCCTCTGTACGCGCTACGTTGTCGAAGCAGCCGCCGGAATCTCAATAAATGCACCGGCTGCAACGTTAGCCGTGATGCGCGCAATCTCATCTGCGCGAGTGCGGAGCGCTGGCCACTGCGTCGTCGGCAACACGACGATGGCTATTTTTCGCGACGCAAGATTCTGCTGATAGCGCAAGTTCTTGTCCGTGGTTACGAACACGTCAAACGACTTCTCCGCTTCTGCAATCAGATCGCCGTTGCGCAGCGTCGACCATCCGCGCTCAAACGCTGTCTCTACGGTCGCGATACCAACAAACGCGCTTCGTAGCGGAGCCGGAACGCCCTGATCAAATAGGAGCCGCATCAGGCAGCCGCGAGCAGGCTCCGCTCTGCGTGCTGCAAGACCGCGAGCGCCTGCTGCCGCGTAACACCCGGAAACCAGTCCACAAATTCGTCGATGGTGGCACCCGCCTCAAGATTCTCAAAAAGCGCCGTGACTGGCACACGCGTTCCCGCGAACAGCCACGCGCCGCTCATTCTTTGAGGGTCTTGCTCAACAGCGTCGCAGTCGTTCCAATGCATGTGTGTTCTCCGTAAAAAGGGATGTCCCGGGAGCGTCGTGCAAATCATACGCGTTTCAAGCGATGGCAATGGTTACCTAGCCGCGTCCCGAGCGCCAAACTGTGCTGTTCAGTGGTCAACCTGGTAGAGTCATGGCTTAGAACTACTTATCCACCGGAGGGAAATATGGCTAACTCACGCATTCCAACACTCGTCGACACGTCCACCGCCCACATCGTTACGTGGTTTCAGATGATGCACAAGCGCGGCATACTGTTCTGTCTTGATGATGATCCTGCATCGTTAGTTCGTATCGTCGACGGCGGGCTAATGTTCACCGAACTGGAAGCTCAGAAGGTTTCGGCAATTGTGGGTCGAATTTTCAGTGCGCTAGGCAACGAAGCACAC
>JAYWHV010000270.1:0-9431 GCA_043777615.1 Burkholderiales bacterium
GTTGGGCTACTCTGCAGATGCGACCAAAGTCGACAAAGCGAAATTCGCCCAGCACGTCGAAGGAACGAAGTGCGGGAATTGCAATTTGTTTCAGGGCGCGGCTGGCAGCGCCTCGGGCCCGTGCCCGTTATTCCCTGGCAAACAAGTCAGCGCTAACGGCTGGTGTAGCGCGTACGTGAAGAAGGTTGGCTAACGCCACAGCCATAATCCGCAAGCGCCGCCTCTGGTAATGGGACGGCGCGAGCGACTTGGTTCATGTTGTGTCCAACAGCGAGTTCGGCATGTTGGTTGCGCTCATCAACCGGCATGAGGTCGGAGCATAGGGCTGTTCACTTTTAAACCAATCGCGAAGCGATTGGTACGAGGGCGGGCACTACAGTATTGACTATAAGCCTTATTCGCCGGGACTCTTCGCAATTTATTTTCATCAAGTACCCGTAAAAGTACCCGCTTTCAAATATCGCTGCGATTTGTCGCGGATGTGCAACACACTTCGCATTTGGCGTATTTCCCACCGTCGGCCCGGTCCCTATGCTGTGAATTCTGACATTCAACACGGGGCCTCTGTGAAACCCACGTAAGGTCCCACACGCCACAGTCGCAATCAGCAACCGTCGGCGACTGTTGCGGCGACTTTGATCGATGAACGTGCGCCAATCCGTGATAGCGATGGAAATACTGTGTCCCGCGAACGTAGACCTTTACCGTCGCCGACGCGAAATAATACTTGGCAGGGCCATCAGCTTCAGCTGCTGGCTTCACCCACTATTAAAAAGCTATCGTTCCGTGAAATGTAAAAAACATCGTTAGGCGTCAATTCAAGACTATCTCAGGAGGTATTATCGAGGCAATCAAATCACCGCAGTCCGACCTATAAGAGGTCCTAGTTGAGGCACAAAAGAGTGACGCCACTGCTGGCAGGAGCAAAGCACATAGCCGCATTTGACTGGGGACGATAGGGTTTGTTTTAAGCAACGAAGAGGTAACTCCGTTGCCAGGCAGCCCGACCGACGACAACAAGCCATTGCTCTTTCACCTGTGCAACAGTGCACAGGTCTGCCAGCTAGACGCAGTTCTGGCAAAAGCTGCGCTAAAACGCGGGGCATATCCCGGCGCGCGAGCGCCCCGCTAGGCACCATTGCTTTGCGGCATTTGGGAGCGAAGATGTTTTACTTCAAGTGCAAGCAATTCCTGTTGAGCTTTGATGCGGCAGCGATCATACGAGCAATAGCTCAGGTGATCGTGGCAGCCGCGTTACTGCTATAGCTGGAGCGCCGCCGATCGAAACGTCGGCGGCGTTTTTTAATCGAGTCGCGTTGGACGCCTAACCATTCAACGCCAGGACAAGTCGCCGCGCCTTTGGCCTCACCTTACCTCAAACATTACGTCTCATATGCGCCCCGACCAGCTCTACGATCAAGCATTGGCTCACATGGAGCAAACAGTTCACGGGTTGGCGAAACGAGTGCCGCAGCCGCAGGAAGTTCCGTATAAGGACGGCTTCGTCTTTCGACATGTGGAGAAGACGGTGCATCAGGCTCTGGTGCAAAAGCTTGCACGCATGGTTAGCAGTCTACACGCCACACGCCTGCTGATGACACACGGTTTTGTGCAGGAACAGGCTGCACTTCAGCGCGTGCTGGACGAACTTCAGGAGGATGTGACGTTTCTGGCTTTCGGCGTCATCTTTAACAAATTGACGCCTCTTCACGATGGCTACCTCGCCGCGTTCTTCGAAGA
Organism: Burkholderiales bacterium; assembly: GCA_043777615.1. GTDB lineage: Bacteria > Pseudomonadota > Gammaproteobacteria > Burkholderiales > Casimicrobiaceae > Casimicrobium. Next base: position 1,741 of record JAYWHV010000270.1, read on the forward strand.
GGAATTCGAAGCCGAGACCGTAATGGATTCAACGCAGAAAAGACCGATGATCCCTCGAAAAAAGATCCGCGCGTGGATTGCATCGATGGACGGTGGCTTAGATCAAAGTCGTACTGTTGAAGTTACGCGCACTATCAGCAAGGCTTACTCTGGCTATGTACATGCAGCGTCCCCTCACATCATGGACATGTATGGCGGTAACCCACCGGCGTTTCACATGCATGGCATGTTGGGCACGTCACGTCACGTCGAGCATCGCGCGGACTTGTGGAACTACTTCTATCGCGCAATCATCGCATTCGCCTTTGCAGCAAAGGCGTTTGGAGACGATGAACTGTGCGCGACCATTGGGAACTTTGCTGATGAATTCGCCCGTATATCAGGCAAAGACTATCAGTCGAAGGAGTGGGATGAAATTTAGCTTGCCAGTCCGGCGGATCGCGTACGGCGCCGCTGACTTTTTGCTATCGCCGGCGCTGTCGTTCCGGACGTCGCCTTTTTGGGCATGGCAAGCCAACGAAGTAACAAGAAAGTCGCTGCGCGCAACGATCAAATCAAGGCGACGTGGGCAACAGAGCGGGCCGCCGCGCTTGACGCAGTCGAGCGTACCGAACAACCCGATATTCAAGCACCCAACGTAGTTTGACTGAAGGGCGAAACCGTCATTTGGACGCAGCCCGCGAAGCTTTACGAGGAGCGCGTCGCGAAAATGGGAAGTCGGAAGCTAGGGAATCACCGTGAGAGAGTCGCCATTCGCATCGGGCGCCCGCCACGCGTGATACGGATGGTTACGATGGACAACTGGCTGGTTACCGGTGCGTTGCTTTTGACTTGGCCAATGGACAGTTTCTGCCCGACGTTGAACATGCGGTAGTAGTCGTAAAGCTCGCAAATCGAGGGGCGGGAATGCTGGGTGTAGTGGCGTGCGTCGTTTTCCACATGCCAGGGACGGCGCCATTAAACATTCAAGCCGGCGGTGCGACTACGCCCGCGTCCAATTCACGGCCTATGCAGGCAAAATAGCCACCCATGAAGTTCGCACACCCCCTCAATCGTGACGCGTTAATGTTGGCAGGAGTGCATATTCAATGCCTCGATGAGCGGAAAGAAGTTATCCCGGGCGTCACAGCGAGCGGCTTCATTCGACGAGAAGGCGAGGGTTTGTACCTGTACACATGCTGGCATGTTGTTGTCGGGTTGGGTTCTCCCCAAGACCTGAACCTCAACTGCCCATTGCCGACGCGGCGTCACATACGCCTCTCCCTCTGGCAAGGTGACTCTCCAGTGGGCAGTCGGAACTTCTCAATATCGGGGCCCCAAACTCTAGATCTGCCCCTGTACGACGCATTCTCTCCTCGGCGTCGCCCCTTGTGGCTGCAGGAAAATGCCCATGTACCGAATCCCGATCTCAATGCAATAGGACTTTACGCCCCGTACTCGATCGACGCCGTCAAAATCAGGTTGCCCGACGAGCTCCGAGTGGCTAGTGCACAAACCCTAGACGAAGACCGGACCTTGTCAGCGACCGGTTTAAACCCCTCGCCTGGCGAACAATGTCTAGTCATTGGCTTCCCTTACGGATATAAGGCATTCGACGGCGAAATGCCGTATCCAATTGGCCTGACGCGATTTTTTGCGTCTCGTAGCAGCCCTTTTTACTGGATGCTGCTAGACAGCCCTGCAACCGCGGGCATGTCGGGTGGGCCTGTAATGCTCGAGCGGGACGGTGAACTGTTGCTCATGGGCATTTACACAGGTGCCCGGTTTCCTGATTACGGTCGTGGAACGAACGAAAAAAGCACGGCGCTGGGCCTAATCTGCAACCTGCGCCAAGTGTTCAGCGGCCGACAGTTGCTAGTTGAGACTCCCTCGCAAGCGGTGGAGCCTTTAGGAAAATGGCGCTAATACAAACTAACCCGATCCGGGCTAAGTGTGCTCCGTTACCAATCGTAGCGTTAGCCCACAGCGCGAATCGTTCGGCCGCGCGCGGGTTTTCTGGTTAACTTCCCCGCGGGGAATCATTTCCGAGATACTAAGAGCCGAGCAATACGCTTGACGACGGCGTGGGCCCTGATACCGTCGGGAAGCCTTTTGCCGCATCGTCGAACGCCGCACGTAAACCGGAGCGGACCGTGGCAAGCGTTGTGGTGTCTAGAGCCATACGATCAGGAGCGGCCATAACGCTGTCACGAAGCAGGCGAAAACCAGTCTCGATTGCCATTTCCACGCCGGCTCGATTGACCAGTTCACCGCGCTTTTCTGCGAGTTGAATTTCTGCAAGCGAAGCCTCAGCGAGCTCACGGCGGGCGCGTGCCGTGCCATAGCTTTCCCCGTTGGTCGCGTCCGATTGCCCTTCTTTGCCTTGCGAGCGCACATCGCTGCGCGCGCGCGTGTTTGTTTTCCACTGGGCATCGGCGATAGTGGGATCAATGCGCCCGTCAATCAGGACGATCCGGCCATCGGCCACCGCTTTCGCAACGGCGCTGCGACTGACGCCACGGTGCCGCGAGTACGCTGCCTGCGTCATGAATTGTGCTTTGCTCATCTCTGTTCTCCTATCTGTCAACTATTGGTTTACGGGGTCACTAGAATTTTTGCGCGCTCGTAACGCCCCGTGTGGCGAAGGGCTGGGAAGGACCCGACCATAGGGGGTAGTAGCGCTTGTCACTGAAAAAAGGTCAGGCACTACAGACAGCACCATCAATCGCGCCGCAACGCCCACCGCATAAGGCTTGCCGCGTCTGTTCTTCAAGTACAGACAACCGCCGAAATGCGTCAGATAGTCCAGACAGTCCAAGCCCACGACGTTGCAAGCCGTCCCGCTGATTCGGCGCGAATTCAATTTCTCTCGCGCCGCGTGCGCCGCGGCGCATCGGTCAGGCTTCGCCATGATTGAAGATGGAAGGCCGGATGCGAAAGCAGCTCGCGTTACCCATAGTCGGCAAGCGGTCGGCTCTGGTGAATCGGCCTTTCGAGTCGGGCATCAGGTGCCCCAGCTCGATCAAGAGCCGACACACGGCCTTGTAGTCATAACCCTTGCACACTTCATCTTTGAAGACGCTGGGCAACACGTAATACTCAATCTGGCCATCGGCGAACGCATCCTTCGAGAGCTCGCCTACGGGGTCAGCAAGGGGCTTGCCGTGATCGTCAACCACGCGCTTGAATCCGGCGCGATACATGGTGTTGGGCGCGTGATCGTCGGTCGCGCGATGCCAGTAGGTGAACCGTGAAGAGCCGTGCGCTTCCAGGAACGCGCGAACCTGATTGAGCATGCGGGCGCGTTCGCCGTCGCCTGTGCCGCCGCGCGACTCAATCCACGCATCGAACATGACCTTCGTGCAAATCGTCGCCTCTTGCGGGTGCCATCCGGTTATCCCGAATTCGGTCGCGAGTTCTCCGGCCACAGCCACGAGCGCAAAACGACGCGCAACGCGCGCAACTTGTCCGGATGATGAACCACTCGCCCATTCATCCGCGAGCGTCGCCACGGCTCGTTTGCTGCGTTCCGCAATGGCGTCTGAATCTCTCGTGAGCTTTTCGAGAAACTCAATCCCCGCCGCGCCGTAGTACTTCGCCGCATCGGCCTTGATTGCGTCGGCAAATGCCGCGCCGCCCTTGCCTTCAAACTCGTGCAACACTTCAAACGCACCCAACCCCGCCCCGGCGTCGGCCGGTAGGTCAACCATGCGCACCTCTTGCCCGGTGTGAACGCGCTTGCCGCTTTCGGCCACGTGATCAGCGAGGCCGATTTCACCGGCTGACAGGAAGAGCAAACGCCACGACAGGCGGGCGCGTGCCGAACCGCTTTGCTTGGCTCGCGCCTTGCCGGATTCATTGGCCAGCATGTAGGCGCATTCGCCCGCTTTCGCCGGGTCAAGCTGCGCCAGCTCGTCGAGAATCAGTGTCACGTCGCAATGTTGCGCCGCCATGGCTTCCAATGCATTTTCAGTGGTACGCCACCGCTGCATAAAGTCGCGCCCGCCCATGATCGATGCTGCCACTATCAGTATGGTCGTCTTTCCGCTCGACGAAATGCCGATGATGTGCCAACCGCCGCTGTCGACGCCAACGAGCTGCAACAATGGCCCCGCAAAGCCGCAACACACAGCAAACACCAGGCGAGAGTTGCCAGCGCATCGGCGGGCTATGGAGTCACGCCACGCAGCCACATCGCCCTGTTGTTTAAAAGTGTTGGGCACCGCGCCGTCAGACTGAAAAATGATGCGCTCTTCACCTTCGCCGATGGTGCGATCAGGCAACACGAAAGCGCCGCCCGGTTGCCAGCCGATGCGATTCGCGGTGCGAGCGAAGGCGTCAGGTTTGCGCGTTTGCAGATACTCGGATAGACGCCCGCGAGCCGAAGCCCTGCCGGAAATCTGAAGGCCCATTTCCATCAATGCCGCACGGAACTCTGTACCGTCGCCCGCGAGTAAGCGTGACGGCAACACCCATTCTTTTGCGTGGCCGCGCGGGTCGCAGAACGCGAGAACGTAGCCCCAGCCGTTGCCGTCGAATTCACGGCAGCGGGCGGTGACTTCCAGCTTCGCACATATCTTGACTCCAGGAAGCGCGTTTCCGCTCTGGTCATGACCGAGATAGAAGACGCCCCCGTCATTGCATACAAAGCGTTCTTTTTCTTCCGTTGTCTCCGGGGTGCCGTGCTTATTATTGAGCGCGTCGCGCTTCGGCACCAGACTTAAAACGTCGCTCATACCGAGCCGCGCGCACTGGCAATAATGTGGACGCCGGTCTTTCGATCAACGAGGGTGACGCAACCCAAATTTGTAATACGCAGACCAAATACGACGCGGGCGCGCTTGTATTTGAAAACCTTTGGCCAGCGTCGCCCCGGTCGCGATGTTTCGCGAAGAAAGTTAATCGCGGCCCGAAGTGCGTCGCTATGCTCAGGCCATGCGCCGCTAATGTTGCTGCGTTCAGCCTTCAGCCGCGCCCGCGCCTTGCGGGTCGGTTCTGTCATGGCCTGTTTCGTCATACCAGCACCTCGCGATAAACGTTGCGGATGGTGTGCCGCGCCGTGGTGAGCGCGTCGCGCGTCTGCGTATCGAGCGCGCCGCCGCGTGCCATGCGATCCGCTGCGATGCAGACAACATCGGCTTCAAAGTCGAGAAGTCGCAAGCCGTCCGCCGCCGTGATAACGCGCTCGCGCCGCTGTGAGTTGCCATCGGTGAAATTGTCACGAGGCGGGAAGAGTTCCGACACGTCCAAGCCCACAGCGCCCGCGATTTCAGCGACCGTGCAGCCTGTCCAACACTTGACCAGTACCGCGCCGGAATCGGCTTCACGCACGCTCAGTGAAGGCCGCTTATCCTTGTGCGCTGGGCACTTCGCCAGCCACTTGTTGCGCCCGTTGTCTTTCACGCCGTCAAGGCGATTAAGCAGGTTCATCACAGGCCCGCTCATTGCGCCTTGCGCGGTCCGCCGCTAATGCGATCCGAGATCCATTTTTGGACCTGTGACGCGGGAAAACCAATTGCTCGCCCGCCTAGCGAAACGGGTTTGACGAAGGCGTCTTCAGCGATGCGTCGATAAATACTAGAGCGCTTCAAGCCGCAAAGTCGTTCGACTTCTGGCATGCGAATTAGTCGCTCGTCCGTTTGGATTTCGTTGTGTTCCACGTTGCCTATCTCCGTTAGTTGGTGACAGGCGCAATGTTTGCGATTTCCTCGGTTACCGGTGAGAACGATTGAAACCGAAAATGTAAGGCTTAAACGTTCCCGTCTCTGTCTTCGTCCGTCGATTTCCGGATGCGTTTGGCGCGCTCCTTTGCAGCTTGGACCGCATAGTCGCCACCTGTCACGGCGCTGTACAGCGTCGCGCGCTGCGACCTACTCAGGGGCGGGCTCTGTACGCGCGCAGAATTAAGACAATCTGCAAAAAAGTCGTCAAATAAATCGAGCATTGGGATAGCGCGCGGCGCGAGGTTAGGCGGGAAATCTCACGGAAGGATAGACTGCCCCGCCGAACTCTCGCGATCCGCCGCAATGAATTCCATCAAGTCAACCAACGTAGGGCCGGGCTGTGAAGTGTTGGCCCAAATTCCGAGCGCTTGATCAAGGCCCGTCACTGAACGATGAGCGCGAAATCCCGATTCTTGAGAAACGCCGTCGAGCGCTTCGTGAAGGTCTGACACCCAAGGTGCCACGCCGTATTCATACTGAAGCTGTTGCTCTTGGCGGAGCAACGCTGCGAGCTGGCTGAGGTTCTTCTGGATTTTCTTCGAGAGAGCATTCGATTCGCGCTTGACGCTACGCAAGCGGCGAACTCTCTTGGTCAATCGCACGCGAACGGCGAAAGCGAGCGAATCAAACACCGGCTCAATTGCAGGGCTAGGCACCTTCGCGAATATTTCCACGTCGAGCTGTGGCCAGAATCTCAAAAGCTCGTGAGTCACTTCAGCGCGTAAAGCATCGTCGTAGTCGAATGACGCGAGTCGACTAAGCGCCCAATCGGGAAGCGACTTTTTTTGTCCCAGGCGGGCGCGGGCGAAGCATCGTTTCGCGCGGCATTTTCGGGTGCCGTCAAGCTACGGCGCGGCATGTTGCACCGATGAAATGCGACTAGGTGAGCACTTAAGAACCATTACTGGATAAATATACAAAACTCTTCAATCAATGAATTTTGTCTTGACTGTCTGTCTTTTGCCTAACCTTTGCCTGTCCTTTTCGAATCGAGCCGAAATCCTCGCTGTTGTGGGCTTTCGGCTGATTTTCAGGATGCTGCCTGTAGTGTCTGGAGCACTTTGCGTGCTCTGGCAAAGTCCACTTTTTTGGGGTCGCTCGCCTACGTGGGATAGCCGATAGGGAAACGCGGAACAAGTCAAATGCGCGCGATACCGGCGAAGGCTGGTAGCCACGCCCTCTGCATAATCAATGATTTGCGCCGGGCGTAGGCTCCGGCCTTCGCCGAGGTGGCGATTAAATCTACGTTTGCGTAGCGGGTCTCACCACGAAAGTCGGCGGAGCTCGCGCCTTGGCCGCACGCTCTCGGCGTTGAGCACGAGTGTGCGCCACAGCACACCGTAGTCCGAACCCCTGCTGCGATGAAAACGAGATCAACGCTGCAGCGCATTACCGTCTCGTGCCGACGATGACAGCAGCGCCTTCACTTCGACCCGCTGCCCGTACCTCTGATAAATAGCCTTGCGCCCTTGTTGCCGCGATATTCATGGATCGCGGTCTGAGACTTAGCCCTGAGGTTTACAGATTAATCGAGTTTTACAATAGTCCGCGAAGGTTGGGGTGACGTGCGGCATCCGCTTCGCACACCGCTGATAAAACAGGCGTCTGATGGTGGGCAAACCACCCTTCGCAATAAATATCAGGGGTAGTATGTCCTCAGGCTTCGATCGCGTGTTCACGCCGCGCAGACACTTTTTATTTCTTTTATTTCGTCTCGCCGCAGCGGCATTGCTTTCTCTTGGCTTCGTGGGCACCGGTTTCGCTCAGCCAAGCCAGCTGGATCCCACGGTCACCCAGGTCGCCGCAGGATCCGGCCACACCTGCGCCCTGACCAGCGAGGGCGGCGTTCAGTGCTGGGGTTACAACGTCGACGGCGAGCTCGGCAACGGCAGCACCACCAACAGTCTGACGCCGGTGGCGGTGAGCGGACTCGCGAGCGGCGTGGTCGCGATCACCGCAGGGGACTCCCACACCTGCGCCCTGACCAGC